>CAMTYG010000186.1:0-13607 GCA_947085875.1 uncultured Sulfuricella sp. | reverse complement strand
TCTCACATTCGTTCGGAATGACGGCCTTTATCATTTCGATCTTTCACCTGCCAACCCGACCACACCCCTGTCATTCCGAACGAATGTGAGGAATCTTGCCACACTTCAAGATTTCTCCCCATGGTAGAAATGACAGCCCTGAAAACTTAACCATAGCCAACCCGCAAGCTTTGTGCTAAATTCTGACCAGACTGGCCAGAATTATTAACGGAGGACATCATGCACAGCGAATGGCAACTGCAAGAAGCGAAGGGCAACTTCAGCCAGCTCATCAAGCGGGCGGCGAGTGGCGATGCCCAAGTGGTTACGGTGCACGGCAAGCCGACGGCGGTGGTGGTTTCGGCGGAAGAATACGCCCGGCTCACCCGCTGCCGGGGCAAGCTCTCCAGCGCGCTGCTGCGACCCGACCTGGCGGTCGAAGACCACGACTTTCCTCGCAGCCGCGACACCGGGCGCGACATCGAGCTATGAGCTGGCTGCTGGATACCTGCGCGCTTTCCGAATACGGCAAAAAAGCTCCCGCGCCAAAAGTGATCGCCTGGCTGGACGAACAGGACGAAACCAGCCTGTTCATCAGCGTCATCACACTAGGGGAAATCGAAAAAGGCATCCTCAAGCTGCGCGCCAACGACCCGATCCGCAGCCAGAAACTCACCGCCTGGCTGGGCAAGGTGGAACAGCGCTTCGCGGGGCGCATCCTGCCGCTCGATGCCGCAGCCCTCCACGTCTGGGCACAAATCGCCTCACACGCCGAACTGGCCGGACAACCCATGCCGGTAATGGATGGCCTGCTCATGGCCACCGCCCAATGCTACGGCCTCACCGTGGT
The DNA here is from genome assembly GCA_947085875.1 of uncultured Sulfuricella sp. Taxonomy (GTDB): domain Bacteria; phylum Pseudomonadota; class Gammaproteobacteria; order Burkholderiales; family Sulfuricellaceae; genus Sulfuricella. Next base: position 12,778 of record CAMTYG010000186.1, on the reverse strand, counting down.
CACCCGCAACGAGCGGGACTTCGCGCCGTACCCGCAAGTCTTTAATCCCTGGGCGCTGTAAAGCGGCTCCTCATTTCCTCCAGGTTCAGCTCTTGCAGAATCTGCTCCAGCCGCTCCTGGGCGTTCTTTCTCGGCGCGTCCTTGAAACTGGCGATAATCAGCTCGTTTTTCATGGAATGCTCCCAGCCGACCAGCTCGGTCACTGTCAATTGATAGCCGTGGGATTCAAGCAGCAGGCAGCGCAGGACGTTGGTGACGAGACTGCCGAATTCCCGGGTGTGGATGGGGTGGCGCCAGATTTCGGACAGGGGCGTTTTCGAGAACGAGTCGTTTTTGTGCTTGCGCAGCACCGCGGCCAGCTCCGCTTGGCAGCAGGGCACCAGCACGATGAATTTGGCCTGCTTCTGCAGGGCGAAGCGGATCGCGTCGTCCGTCGCCGTATTGCAAGCGTGCAGCGCTGTCACCACGTCGATTTTTTCCGGCAGCTCGGCGCAGGCCGTCGAGGCTTCCACCGACAGGTTGAGGAAGGTCATGCGCCCGAAACCCAGCCGCTCGGCCAGCTCGCGGGATTTTGTAACCAGCTCCTCGCGGGTTTCGATGCCGTAGATATGCCCGGCCGCCAGATCCTTGAAGAACAGGTCGTAAAGGATGAAGCCCAGATAGGACTTGCCCGCGCCGTGATCGGCCAGGGTCAGGTTTTCATTCCCGGCCAGCACTTCCTTCAGCAACGGCTCGATGAAGTGAAACAGGTGATAAACCTGTTTCAGCTTGCGCCGGCTGTCCTGATTGAGCTTTCCATCCCGCGTTAAGATGTGCAGCTCTTTGAGAAGCTCGATGGATTGACCGGGCTTGATTTCGGGGATGAGATTCACGATGGCTTCCTGATGGGCGGATCGGGCCATTTTAACCTTAAAAACTTACTTGAACCGCAGAGACGCAGAGGCGCCGAGAAAAACCAAAAGTAGGCGCCTCCAGGCGACAATAAATTATAGCATTGTGCGGCATCACCCATTTGGAGAGGCCGAAAATTGCTGCAACCCATTTATGTCTCTGCGTCTCCGCGCCTCTGCGGTTAAACAATTGCCGTTTTTAAGTTCAGCATTTCGCTAGCCCTTCGGACTGGAAGCAGGGGTGAGGGAAAAGCGTTGCCGCAATTCGGGCACCAGCTTCGCCCGAATCTCGTCCCGCACTTTGACAAAACTTTCCAGCGGCTCGCCGTGGGGGTCGTGGAACGGCATGTGGATTGCGGGGATGGCCTTGGGGAACACCGGGCAGGTTTCCCTGGCGTTGTCGCACACCGTCATCACCAAGTCGATGGATTCGTTCATCACTGCGTCCACGTCCTTGGGGTAAAGCCCGTCGGTGGCCAGGCCACCCAGCTTCAGCGCCGCGATGGCGCCGTCTGCCACCTTGAGCTGGGGACGAGTTCCGGCGGACAGCGCCCGCACTTGCGGGCCAAGATCGTGATTGACGAGGGCTTCCGCCATCTGGCTGCGGCAGGAGTTGCCGGTGCACAGAATCAATACGGTCTTGGCCATCATGCTTACTCCTTGCCGCAACAGCCGCAGCAGGATTCGGCGCTACCCAGCCAGCCTTCGACCATGCCCTTGCCCGGCACGCTACCGGAATGCACCACCTTGCCGTCGACCACCACGCCAGGAGTGGACATTACGCCGTAGCCAAGAATGGCGGCCATGTCTTCCACCTTTTCCAGCTGAATTTCCACTCCCTTGGCCTTGGCGGTTTCCTCGATCAGCGTCATGGTCGCGTTGCAGTTGGCGCAGCCTGTTCCCAATACCTTGATGTTCTTCATTTTTCAGCTCCTGTTATAAATAGATAAAAAAACTTTCCCGCTTCAACAACACGACTTCCCGCTTGCCGTCGGCGTGCAGCAGGCGCCTTCAGCGACGGGAATGGCGGACAGCTTCGCCTTGGCGCTTTCCTTCCGGCACGCCTCGTCGAAACTGAAGTCCAGGCTCTCTCCCGCCTCGTCGCGGATATGGCGGGCGATTTCGACCACCGCGTCGATCTGCTCCTGCGCCACGCCATACTGCTTCAGCTTGTCCATCTGGCACAAGCCCTGTTTGGGGTGGTTGGCGGCAATGTTCGCCGCCAGCGAGACCAGGGCCACGATGGATGGATGCAATTCCGTACTCATCACGATACTCCTAACTGATTAAACAACATGCCAACCATCACGAACGCGGTCGCGAGATAGCCGGCGAACAGCGCCAGCAGCGGCCATTTTACCACCTTGCGCAGGATCAGCATCTCCGGCAGGGACAGCGCCACCACCGCCATCATGAAGGCCAGCACCGTGCCCAGCGGCACGCCCTTGGCGAGCAGCACCTCGGCGACGGGGATGATGCCCACCGCGTCGGAATGCAGCGGCACCCCGGCCAGCACCGCGCCGATCACCGACAGCAGGCTGCCGCTGCCGGCGATGCCGACGATCAAATCTTTCGGCACGTAGCCGTGCATCAGGGAACCGATGCCGACGCCGATCAGGACAAATTTCCAGATGCGGCCGACAATCTCCCTGACCTGACCCATGGCGTACTCATGGCGCGCTTTCAGGGAGCGGTCTTCCTCGATGGCCTGAATCTGCCCCATGTGGATTTTCCACACATACTCTTCCACCCACTGTTCCGGCTTGAAGCGCTCCAGCACGAAGCCGCCGATCAGCGCCACGGTCAAGCCGGTAGCCACATAAATCACGGTCATTTTCCAGCCGATGACGGAGGCCAGCACCACCACCGCCACCTCATTCACCATCGGGCTGGCGATCAGGAACGACAAGGTCACGCCGAGCGGGATGCCGGCCTCGACGAAGCCGATGAACAGCGGCACCGAGGAGCAGGAACAGAACGGCGTCACCGCGCCCAGTCCCACCGCCATGAAGCGGGAGCTGACGTTGCCCCGGTTGCGGATGAATTCGCGTACTTTCTCCGGCTTGAGCAGCGCGCGCAGCAGGCCCATGACGTAGATCACCAGAATCAGCAGCACCATGATCTTGGTCACGTCCATCACGAAGAAATGGGCCGCATCGCCGAACGGGGTGCCCTTCAGCCCTGCGAGGTCGTAGATCAGCCAGGCAGCTAACGCGTCAAACATGATGGCACACCATTCCTTTCCATGTGCCGGCTCATATATATATCAAAACGGATGTGTTGAAGCCAAAAAATTTCAGGCGCAGCAGCGAACGGGGCGATTGGGCATGTCTTTCAGGCGCTTGCGGTCGGCCTGAAAAATCGCCAACGCAGCGCAGCCCTGCCCCATCTGGTCGAGTATCCTGTAGGCCCATGCAGGCAATAGCGGATGGATGCGGTAGTAGACCCACAGCCCTTCCCGGCGCACCGACAACACCCCGCTCTCGCGCATTACCGCCAAGTGTCGCGACACCTTGGGCTGGGGCAGATCGAGGGCGTGGCAAAGTTCGCACACGCACAGCTCGTCATCACCCACCAGCAGCGCCAGCAGGCGGCGACGGGTTTCGTCGGAAAGTGCATCGAAAAAATCATTGGCATTTATCATTGGGTAAATATATACGTCAAAACGGATATAGTCAACCCGTTTTTGGAATGCCTGGTTGATTTTGTACTAATCAGACCGAAGGTTTGGAATCCTTCGTGGGATGGTTCAGCTTCCAGGTTTCCATGCATCCCAGACCGCAAAAGTGGGCAGTGTAGTCAGCGCCTTCAAAAGTCAGCGCCGCAGTTTGCGGAATTTCCGCCCTGCAGAGAGCACAGGTCAATGGGACACAAACGTCGTCTTCGGAACAGGAGCCAATAGACGCACCGGTATTTGCCTTTGATTGCATGATTCACCTCCTAAAATTTGCCTGTACCATTATAGACTTCCGTGATGCCGGAAAATTCAACTCATATTGCCACACCATGGCGAGTTCAGTACCATAAAAAAGCAATCCGTGGTTGATATTTGTCCTAAGATGAATAATTGAGAATCACGCAACGCATGATTTTATCCATGTTGCGGTGTTAATCCGCTTCAATTTGTGGCTAACAGCCGTTTTTTTGGATGAAAGAAACGCCATGACAGCCGCTGCCCGCTATACCCGAACAGCCATCAGCATGCACTGGCTGGTGGCCGTCCTGATTCTCGCCGCCTTCCCGCTCGGCCTCACCATGAGCGACCTGGCGCTATCGCCGCTCAAACTCAAATTGATCAGCTATCACAAATGGCTGGGCGTCACCGTATTCCTGCTCGCTGCGGCTCGCCTGGTCTGGCGCGCCACCCACACCCCGCCGCCGTTGCCGTCTGCCATGCCGGCCTGGGAACGCTACGCCGCGCACGGGCTGCATCACCTGCTGTATGTGCTTCTGTTGGCGATTCCTCTCAGCGGCTGGCTGATGAGTTCGGCCAAAGGCTTCCAGACCGTGTATCTGGGCGTACTGCCGCTGCCCGACCTGATCGGCAAGGACAAGGCGCTGGGGGATGCTCTCAAGGAAGTGCACGAGCTGCTGAACTACGGGATGCTGGGGCTGGTTATCGCCCACGTCGGCGCCGCGCTCAAGCACCAGTTCATCGACCGCGACGGCATCCTCGCCCGGATGCTGCCCTTTCTCGGCAAGGAGAAGTCACAATGATCCGTCTGCTTGCCATCCTGAGCCTGCTCTCTTCCAGTTTCGCCTGCGGCGCCGAACCGAGCGCCGCGCAGCTCGACAAAAGCACCCTCGTTTTCGTTTCCAGACAGATGAACGTGCCGGTCGAAGGCGCCTTCAAAAAATTCACCGCGCAAATCAACATCGACCCGGCCAGGCCCGAAGCCGGCCGCGCCCGGATCGAGATCGACCTGGCCAGCATCGACGCCGGCAGCTCCGAGGCGAACGACGAGATCAAAAGCAAAAGCTGGTTCAACACCCGCGAATTCCCCACAGCGAGCTTTGTCTCAAGCTCGGTCAAGGCGCTCGGCGGCGGGCGCTTCGAAACTACCGGCAAGATGACCATCAAGGGAAAAACTCTAGAGTCCCGTGTGCCTTTCACCCTCAAACAAGAAAAAGGCGTCCTCATCCTGGACGGAACCTTTCCGCTGAAACGCCTCGACTACGCCATCGGTTCCGGCGTATGGAGCGACACCTCGGTGGTCGCCGACGAAGTCCAGGTCAAGTTTCATTTTGTGTTAACCCACTAAAGCTATTGAACCGCAAAGGACGCGAAGGTTCGCAAGGTAAAAATGGCTTAATGGATTGCAATACTTCGCTGAATAGACTTTCATGGCTGGCTCCAAAATTGCACGGAAAATGTAATTGTCATTACATGCTCCGCGATAAGCAACCGCTGACGTGCTGTGTGCTGCGGCCCCCCGGTGCTGCGAGCATGTACTTCATATTCTGAATCAATAGGGTCAGCCTCAACTATCCTTTAGCCGCGGATGGCAGACTTGGGGCGGAATGCCTTGATCGCTTCTTCCCGGGTTTCCAGGTAAGGCCCGCCGATCAGGTCTATGCAGTAAGGCACGGCGGCAAATACGCCGTCGAGGGTTTCCTTGATCGCCTTGGGTTGTCCGGGCAGGTTGATGATCAGGCATTGCTTGCGGATGACGCCGACCTGGCGGGAGAGGATGGCGGTGGGTACATACTTCAGGCTGACGGCGCGCATTTGCTCGCCGAAGCCGGGCAACATCTTGTCCGCCACGGCCAGCGTCGCCTCCGGCGTGACATCGCGCGGCGCCGGGCCGGTGCCGCCGGTGGTGAGCACCAGGCAGCAGCCTTCTTCATCCGCCAGTTGGCGCAGCGTGGCTTCGATTTGCGCCTGTTCGTCCGGGATCACGCGGGTGACGGCGCGCCACGGCGTGGCCAGCGCGTTGGCTAGCCAGTCGTTGAGCGCCGGGATGCCCTGGTCTTGGTAAACGCCCTGTGAGGCACGGTCGCTGATGGTGACCAGGCCGATCAAAACTTGCTGTTCGTTATTCATCATGTTGCTCCGCTTCGGTTCCTTTTTCTTCGAGAATCATTTCACGCAACAGCTTGAACAGGGCGCGGCTGCTCTTTGGCGGTTTGCCGGCTGCAGCCTCTTTCTGCGCATTGCGGATCAGGGTGCGGATTTGCTGGATGTCGGCCCGCGCATACTCCACCACCAGGTCGCTCAAGGCTTGCTCTTCCGTCAGCAAGCGCTCGCGCCAGCGCTCCAGCAGGTGAAATTTGGCTGCCTGGACGCGCGTGACATTGTTCCACTCGTCCAGCTTGGCCTGGATCGGTTCCGCATCCACCGTGCGCATCAGCTTGCCGAGGTATTGCATCTGGCGGCGGCGCGCTTCGTGGCGGGTCAGGCGCTTGGCTTCGATGATGGCATCCAGCAGGTTGTCGGGCAGATTCAACTGTGCCAGCCGGCCCTTGTTCAGCCCCACCAGTTCCTCGCCGATATCCTGCAATGCGTGCATTTCCTGCTTGCGCCTGGTCTTGCTCGGGGCCTCCGGCAGATCGTCAGGCGCGTTGGGTTCTAAATCAGCCATGGTTTCTCAAATGGAATCAAAGTTGCTATGATAACCCCCTTAGCCTAAGCTGGACGAGCCGGAACCGGCATCAAAGGGGACGGTTTATTTTTCCAACCAGAGCTGAGTTCTGAGTCCAAAACATCATCGCGCAGCGATACTGCGCACTCAGCACTTTCCACTCAGGACTCAGGACTAGCTCAGAGCCAAACCATCAACCCCATCTCCAGCGGGTGGGTCAGGAGTTCCTGCCAGGGATAAACGCGGATCTTGTAATCAAGATGGCCGCACCGGTCGGGGGCCAGATCGAGGGTGAACAGATGCTCCCCGGTCTCCTCCGCGAACCCCTGGAACGAGAAGCTGAAGTGCAGGTAATCCCTCATTTCCTTGCGGGTCGGGCGACGCATCATCAGCTCGACCACCACATCCTCCGGCGCCAGGCCGTTCAATTTCAGGGCAACGTCGAAGCGCACATTGTCGCCGAACTGGATGTGCTTCTTCGGCGTATCCAGGCGGCGTATCTCGACGCCCTGCCAGGCGGCGCAGATTTTCGTTTTCCAGATCGAAAGATTTTTCGCGTTTGCGTAGCCATCGCGGGCGTACAGTTTGCCCTGGCGGCTGGCTTGCAGGTAGAAGCGGGACACGTATTCGCCCACCATCCGGTTGGAATTGAAGCGTGGCAGCAGGGTGCCGATCGAGCGCTTGGAACGTCTGACCCATTCCGCCGAATAGCCCATCTTGCCGCGATTATAGTACTGGGGCACGATACGATCCTGCAGTATCTCGTAAAAGGTCTGGCTGTCTTCCTTGTTGCGGCGATAGTCATCCATGTAGGTCGGCGCCGGCTTGATCGCCCAGCCGTTGGTGCCGTCGTAGCCCTCGCCCCACCAGCCGTCCAGCACCGAGAAATTGATCGCGCCGTTGATGCCCGCCTTCATGCCGGAAGTGCCGCTCGCCTCGAGCGGGTACACCGGGTTGTTGAGCCACACATCCACGCCCGCCACCAATCTGCGCGCCATACCCATATCGTAGCCTTCCACCAGCAGCACCTTGCCCTCGAACTCCGGCATGTGGGACATCCCCTGAATATGCCGGATCAGATCCTGGCCTGGGCGGTCGGCAGGGTGCGCCTTGCCGGCAAAAATGAACAGCACCGGACGGTCGGCCTCGGCAATGATCTGGCTCAGCCAGGATGGGTCTTCGAACAGCAGCGCGGCGCGCTTGTAGGTGGCGAAGCGGCGGGCGAAACCGATGGTGAGGACGTTCGGGTTGAGTGGGTCGATGTGCTTCAGCAGCCGGTCGAGGTGGGCTTCTGAGCCGTGGTTGCGGAAATGCTGCTGGCTGATGCGAAAGCGCACCAGTTCGAGCATTTGCGACTTGAGCGACTGGCGCACGCTCCAGAACAGGTGGTCGGGGATCTCGTCGATGCGCGCCCAGTAGCCCTGATCGGTGAGATTGTGGCGCCACTCGTAGCCGAACTGGTTGTCGAACAGGTCGATCCATTCCTGCGCCAGGAACGTCGGCACGTGCACGCCGTTGGTGACGTAGCTCATCGGATTTTCCTCGGGCGTCAACTGCGGCCACTGGCTGGCGCAGATGCGCGAGGATACATCGCCGTGGATGCGGCTGACGCCGTTGTGAAAACGCGATCCGCGCAGCGCCAGGGCGGTCATGTTGAAATCCGGCCCATCCGGCGAGCGGCCCAGCGCAAGAAACGCTTCGTGGCTGATTTTCAGCTCCTGGCACATCTGCAGGAAGTAGTCGCAGACCGCATTTTCGGCGAAATGGTCATGCCCCGCCGGCACCGGCGTGTGAGTGGTGAACACGGTATTGCCGGCAGCCGCTTCCAGCGCGCTGGCGAAATCCAGCCCTTCGGCGACCAGGTAGCGGGCGCGTTCCAGCACCAGGAAGGCGGCATGACCCTCGTTGATGTGCCACACCGTGGGCTTCAGCCCCAGCGCCCTGAGGGCGCGCACGCCGCCAACGCCGAGGACGATTTCCTGCATGATGCGCATGTTGCTGTCGCCGCCGTAAAGCTGGTGAGTGATATAGCGATCCTCGGACGTATTTTCCTCCACGTCGGCATCGAGCAGGTACAGCATGACGTGGCCGACTCGCGCCTGCCATACCTTGACCGTCACCTTCCGTCCTGGAAAGTCGATGGAAACGTGCATCTCCTTGCCATCCTCCCCCAGCGAGGGAACGATCGGCAGGTCTTCGAAATCCGAATCGCTGTAAGTGGCGATCTGGTTGCCTTCGCCGTCGATAATCTGGGAAAAGTAGCCTTGGCGGTAGAGCAGGCCAACCGCAACGAAGGGCAGGCGCAGGTCGCTCGCCGACTTGCAGTAGTCGCCGGCGAGTATGCCGAGTCCGCCGGAATAGATCGGGAAGCTTTCGTGAAAGCCGAATTCGGCGCAAAAATAGGCGATCAGATCACCTTCCTTGAACTGTTCGTGGTTGCTGCTGCGGCGCAGCGGCTCGTTATGATAGGTATCGTAAGCCGACAGCACGCGGTTGACGGTGGCCAGAAACACCTGGTCCTCCGCCGCTTCCACCAGGCGCTTTTCGTCCACCCGGCGCAGGAACACCTTGGGATTGTGTCCGACCGCATCCCACAAGCCGGGATGAAGGCGCGCGAACAATGTCCGCGTCGGCTTGTCCCAACCGTACCAGAGGTTGTTGGCAAGCTCCTCCAGGCGCAGCAGCTTGCGCGGAATCTTCGGGTTGACCTCGATGACGAAAGTGGTGCCCTGCTTCATGCTGACTCCTTAATCCAAAACCCAAATTTCGAAAGCTATTACCACGAATTACACGAATAAAGCACGAATGTTCACGAATGGTTATGGCGTTGGACTCTTGTCCGGACTCGCTGCCCCGAAGAAGAAGCAGGGATTTCTATCCATATGTTTTTATTCGTGTAGATTCGTGAGCATTCGTGTAATTCGTGGTACGCCCTGCTTTGAACATTATTCCAGCCGAAGAAAATTCTCCCGGTAATACTTCAGCTCGCCGATGGATTCATACACATCGGCCAGCGCGGTATGGCTGTTCTCTTTCTTGAAACCGCCGTAAACCTGCGGCCTCCAGCGTTTGGCCAGCTCTTTCAGGGTGCTCACGTCAAGGTTGCGATAGTGAAAATAATCCTCGAGCTTGGGCATGTAGTTGGCCATGAAACGGCGATCCTGGCAGATCGAATTACCACACATCGGCGACTTCTTCGCCGGAAGGTATTCCTTCAGGAATTCGAGCAGCTGCGCCTCGACGGCGGCATCGTCCAGTTGCGATGCCTTGACCTTGTCGATCAGACCGGATTTGCCGTGGGTCGCCTTGTTCCAGGCGTCCATGCCATTCAGCACTTCGTCGGACTGGTGCACGACCAGAACCGGCGCCTCGGCGATAGTCTCCAGATTGGAGTCAGTGATCACCAGCGCGATTTCGATGATGCGCTCCCGTTCGGGAACCAACCCGGACATCTCCATGTCGATCCAGATGAGGCGATTGCTGTCTTGTGCCATAATGGAAACCTAGTAATCTAAAGCCGTTCATTTTAGCCCGAAACCACCCCCAACTCCATGACATTTACCCTGATCTTCCTCGCTGCACTGGCAATTTCCGTTCTCTTGCGCTACTGGCTCGCACAACGCCATATCCGCCACATCCAGGCACACCGTGCAAGCGTGCCGCAGGATTTCGCCGACCGCATCAATCTGGAATCACACCAGAAGGCCGCGGATTACAGCATCGCCAAAACCCGCCTGGGCAATCTGCATCTCGCGCTGGAAACCGCCCTGCTGCTGGCCTTTACCCTGAGCGGCGGGATCGAGGCTTTGTACGGCCTATGGCATGTCCTGCTCGGACCGGGGCTGTGGCAGGGGACGGCGCTGATTCTGAGCGTATTCGCCATTTCCACTTTAGTTGAAATTCCGCTGGGATATTACAGCGCCTTCGGCATCGATGCCCGCTTCGGCTTCAACAAGATGACACGTGCGCTGTTTTTCACCGACCTCGCCAAGCAGATGCTGCTCGGCGCGGCGATCGGCATTCCGCTGGTGCTCGGCGTGCTGTGGCTGATGGGGCGGATGGGCGAATACTGGTGGCTCTACGTATGGAGCGCATGGATGGGATTCAACCTGCTGGTGCTGGCGGTTTACCCCACCTTCATCGCGCCGCTGTTCAACAAGTTCACGCCGCTTGAGGATTCGACGCTGAAAGAGCGCGTCGAGCAGCTGCTGCGAAAATGCGGCTTCCACGCGCAGGGCTTCTACGTGATGGACGGCTCCAAGCGCAGCACCCACGGCAACGCCTATTTCAGCGGCTTCGGCAAATCACGGCGGATCGTGTTTTTCGACACCCTGCTGGCGCGCCTCGGCCACGACGAGATCGTTGCGGTGCTGGCCCACGAACTCGGGCACTTCAAGCACCGTCACATCATCAAGCGCATCGTCCTGATGGCCGCCATGAGCCTGGCCGGACTGTGGCTGCTCGGCTGGCTGATGGACAAGGAATGGTTTTGCCACGGCCTCGGCGTCGCCACGCCAGGCACCGCCACGGCACTATTGCTGTTCCTGCTGGCGATGCCGGTCTTTACCTTCCTGCTGCAGCCGCTGATGAGCTTCTACTCGCGCAAGCACGAATTCGAAGCCGACCGCTACGCCGCGAAAAACGCCAGCGCCGACGATCTGGTGCGGGCTCTGGTCAAGCTCTACAACGACAACGCCTCGACCCTCACTCCCGATCCGCTGCACTCGGCGTTCTACGATTCGCATCCGCCGGCGGCGATCCGCATTGCACACCTTCAGGCTCATGGTAGGGTGGGCACGTTTTTTGTGCCCACGCGGAATAATCTCTAATTGACAGCGTGGGCACAAAGACGTGCCCACCCTACCAAGCTGCTATATTTAGCAAATCAACCCACGGAGGTCCGCATGAAATTTATTACACTGCTCCTGAGCCTGCTGCTCGTCAGCGCGCCTGCGCTTGCCAATCCCTTTCCCAAGGGAGATGCCAAGATCGGCAAAACCCTGCACGACAAATCCTGCGTCAGCTGCCACGTTTCCATGGTGGGTGGCGACGGTTCGGCCATTTACTCCCGCCTCGAACGCAAGGTGAAGAACCCGCAGCAACTCCAGGCCCGCATCCGCAACTGCAATGCCAATGTCGGCGCGAACTGGTTTCCCGATGAGGAAAACCACGCTGCAGCCTACCTCAACAACGCCTACTACCATTTCAAATAACCTCATGAATCCGTTAAGCCCCGAGCAAATCGCGCAGCGGCTGGACACGCTGGCAGACGGCTGGGAATATGCCGATGGGGCCATCAGCAAGACCTACCGCTTCAAGGACTATTACCAGACCATGGCCTTCGTCAACGCCACCGCATGGGTTTCCCACCGCGAGGATCACCACCCCGACATGGAAGTGGGTTACAACCAGTGCCGAGTGCGTTATCACACCCACGCCATCAACGGCCTGTCCGAAAACGACTTCATCTGCGCGGCGAAGATAGACGCCCTGCTCAACGCCTAATATGGGGCAGTTACGGCACGGCCAGGTTGTCGCCGCCTTCGGCAGGCACTTCGATGTTGAAACGGCGGAGGGCATCGTTTCCTGCGTCACCCGCGGCAAGAAAGGCGGCATCGCCTGCGGCGACTGGCTCCAGATCGAGATGACCGGCGCCGCTCAGGGCGTGATCAAGGCGATCGACCCGCGGTCCTCGCTGCTGTTCCGCTCCGATGAATTCAAGGAAAAGATCATTGCCGCCAACGTCACCCAGATCATCGTCGTGGTGGCTGCAGAGCCGGCCTTCTACGAGGATCTGGTCAGCCGCTGCCTGATCGCGGCCGAAGCGGCCTCGCTCAAGATCGTCATCGTGCTCAACAAGTGCGACCTGGAACAGGCAACCCAGGCGGCGCTGAAGCAATTGCAGCTTTACCACGATCTGGGCTATCCCCTCATCACCCTTTCCGCCCGGCAGGATATCAGCCCGCTGCGCTCCTGTTTGCAGGGCGAAACCAGCGTTCTGGTGGGGCAGTCCGGCATGGGCAAGTCGAGCATCATCAACGCGCTGCTGCCGGCGGCACAGGCGCACACGCGCGAGATTTCCCAGGCACTGAATTCCGGCAAGCACACCACCACCCATGCACGCCTCTACCACCTCGACGGCGACAGCCACATCATCGACTCGCCCGGCCTGCAGGAATTCGGCCTGGCCCACGTCAACGAGCAGGACATCGCCCACGCCTTCGTCGAATTCCGCCCCTACCTCGGCCATTGCCGCTTCAGCAATTGCCGCCACCTGGTGGAACCGGGCTGCGCCGTGCTGGAAGC
>CAMTYG010000185.1:0-6504 GCA_947085875.1 uncultured Sulfuricella sp. | reverse complement strand
GTTGACCACGAATTCATGGCTCAGGCGCTGCGCCTGGCCGAGAAGGGGTTGTACACCACCACGCCGAATCCGCGTGTCGGCTGTGTGGTCGTGCGCGATGGCAAGGTGGTTGGCTCCGGCTGGCATGAGCGCGCCGGCGAACCCCATGCCGAGATCCATGCCCTCACACAGGCCGGTGAGCTGGCGCAGGGCGCAACGGTCTATGTCACGCTCGAGCCATGCAGTCACCATGGCCGCACGCCGCCGTGCGCCGAGGCCCTGATCAAGGCGGGCGTGGGCCGCGTCGTGGTGGCGATGGTCGATCCTAACCCGCAGGTGGCGGGAGCGGGGTTGGCGCAACTGCAACAGGCCGGCATTCAGACCGATATTGGCTTGTTGGAGAAAGAGGCGCACCAGCTCAATATCGGCTTCGTTTACCGCATTACCTGCGGGCGGCCGTGGCTGCGGCTGAAAATCGCCGCCAGCCTGGATGGCAAAACCGCGCTCAACAATGGCGTCAGCCAGTGGATCACCGGTGCGGTAGCGCGACGCGATGCGCACCGGTTGCGCGCCCGTTCCTGTGCGGTGCTGACCGGCATCGGCACGGTGCTGGCGGACGACCCGATGCTCAACGTGCGCGAGGTGGAAACCACGCGTCAGCCGCTCAGAGTGGTGGTGGACAGTGCATTGAGGATGCCGCCTGCGGCGAAAATGCTGACGGCGGGGGAAACACTGGTGGTGACGGCGAGTAGCGACCAGGCCAGGGCTGGACGCTTGCGCGAGGTCGGCGCCGAAATTCTGGTGCTGCCGGGGGTGGATGGCCAAGTCGATCTCGCGCGGATGCTGGATGAACTGGGCAGGCGCGGCATCAACGAAATCACGGTGGAAGCCGGGCGCGGCCTGAACGGCGCGCTGGTGCAGCGGGGTCTGGTGGATGAATTCGTGATTTATTTCGCGCCGCTGCTGCTGGGCGACCGGGCGCGCGGCATGTTCGACCTGCCGGAATTGACAGCGATGGGCGAGCGGCGCGAACTGCGCATTGCCGACGTGGCGATGGTCGGCCGGGATGTGCGCATCCGTGCCTTGCCTGTGGAATAGAAAGTTTTTGGTAACTATTCAGCCAACACATAACAAAATCAACCAAGTAGGGTGGATAAGCGAAGCGCATTCACCAACCTGCGCGGATTTGGCGGATGCGCTTCGCTTATCCGCCCTACATAACTACCTGTATTTGCAGGAGATGGTTAAGCTGAATAGTTCGGTTTGTTGGGTTACGCGGCAAGCCGCTAACCCAACCTACATGTAAAATGGAATTCACAATGTTTACCGGAATTATCGAGGCGGTGGGCCAGATCAGGCAGGTCGAGCAACGCGACAAGGGCGTGCGCCTGACCATTGCCTCTGACCGGCTGGATTTCAGCGATGTCGCCGTGGGCGACAGCATCGCCGCCAACGGCGTGTGCCTCACCGTGATCGCCCTGGACGGCAAGGCCTACACCGTGGACGTATCGCAGGAAAGCCTGAACTGCACCGTGGGACTGGGCGAACCCGGCGAGGTCAACCTGGAAAAAGCCATGCGCCTGTCCGACCGGCTAGGCGGTCATCTCGTCAGCGGCCATGTGGACGGCGTCGGCGAGGTGGTTAAATTCGAACCGGTGGGGGAGAGCCATTTGCTACAGATTCGCGCCCCCAGGGAGCTGGCGCGCTACATTGCGGCCAAGGGCTCGATCACGATCAATGGCGTCAGCCTGACCGTGAACGAAATCCGCGCTGGGGTATTCAGCATCAACCTTATCCCGCATACATTGGAAGTGACCACCCTCAGGCATCTTCAGCCGGGCGCCAGGGTCAACCTGGAAGTGGACATGCTGGCGCGCTATGTGGATCGCCTGCTGCACCCGGAATGAATTAATTTAAAAAGCTTTTTAACCACGAATGCCAAAAGTAGGCGCCTCTAGGCGACACGAATTATCACGAATCAACACGAATGAAAAATTAATGGAAATTGTTCCTTTTGCAACTATTCGTGAACATTCGTGTAAATTCGTGTCATTCGTGGTGAATGGCAGTTTATAGGATATGAAACTATGATTATCAGCCCGACCCAGGAAATTATCGCCGACTTCAAGTCCGGCAAAATGGTCGTCCTGGTGGATGAAGAAGACCGCGAGAACGAGGGCGACCTGGTGCTGGCGGCGGAATTCGCCACGCCCGAGGCGATCAACTTCATGGCCAAATATGGCCGTGGCCTGGTCTGTTTGACGCTGACCGAGGAGCGCTGCCGCCAGCTCGATCTGCCGTTGATGGTGTCGGCCAACAAGCTGGCTCTGGGCACCAACTTCACCGTTTCGATCGAGGCGGCGGAAGGGGTGACTACCGGCATTTCCGCCGCTGACCGCGCCAAGACTATCCTGGCTGCGGTGAAGAAGGATGCCAAAGCGTCCGACATCGTTCAGCCTGGCCATATTTTCCCGCTCATGGCGCAAAAGGGCGGCGTGCTGGTGCGCGCCGGCCATACCGAGGCGGGTTGCGACCTGGCCCACCTGGCGGGACTGGAGCCGGCGGCGGTGATCTGCGAGATCCTCAAGGAAGACGGCGAAATGGCGCGTTTGCCGGACTTGCTCGAATATGCCCAACATCACAACCTCAAGATTGGCACCATCGCTGACCTGATTCACTACCGCAGCCAGACCGAGAGTCTGGTGGAGCGGGTTTTCGAGCGTACGGTTGCAACCTGCTACGGCGAATTCAAACTTGTCGCCTATCTGGACAAGACCGCCAACGAGGCTCATCTTGCCCTGGTGAAGGGAGAAATCAAACCCGGCGAGGAGACCCTGGTGCGTGTGCATGAGCCGTTGTCGACGCTGGATTTTCTCGATGTGGCCAGCCTCGAACATTCCTTCAGCGTGCATGAGGCGATGAAGGCTGTTGCCGAAGCGGGCTGCGGAGTGATTGTTCTGCTGCGCCGCCCGGAAACTTCCGCGGACCTGCTCGAGCGCATCCGGCGCACCCAGCCGAAGGCGCCCGCCAAGGTCGATTTGCGCAATTACGGCATCGGCGCGCAGATTCTGCGCGACCTCAATGTCACCAGGATGCGGCTGCTGTCCACTCCGCGCAAGATGCCGAGCATGGCCGGTTTCGCTCTGGAAGTAACGGGCTACGTCGCGCCAAAGAAATAAACCCTGGAGGAATGAACATGGAAAAGTGTGACAACTATGTGGAAATCGAAAAAAACCTGTCGGGCGAGGGGCTGCGCATCGGCATCGTGATGAGCCGCTTCAACATCGACGTGTGCGAGGGGCTGCTGTCCGCCTGCGCCTGCACCCTGCAGAAGCATGGCGTGGCCAACGGCGACATCGTCCTGGCGACAGTGCCGGGGGCGCTGGAAATTCCCACGGTGCTGCAGAAAATGGCGAAGAGCGGCAGGTTCGACGCGCTGATTGCGCTCGGCGCGGTCATCCGCGGCGAAACTTACCATTTCGAACTGGTCGCCAACGAGTCCGGCAACGGCGTGGCCCGCGTCGCGCTGGATAGCGGCATGCCGATCGCCAACGCCATCCTCACCACCGATGACGACGACCAGGCGCTGGCCCGGATGTCCGAAAAAGGGACGGATGCGGCCCTGGTCGCAATCGAGATGGCCAACCTGTTGAAGCGGCTATGAACAGCGAAAAAAGAGCGGACAAGGCGCCAAAAAAAAGCCGGCGCAAGGCGAGGGAATTCGGGGTTCAGGGCCTGTACCAGTGGAAACTGACGGGCGGAGATGCGAATGCCATCCTGAGCCAGCTGCGTGAGGAAAAGGAATTCCCGAAGATCGACGAAGAGCACCTTGCGCTCCTGTTGCGCGGGGTGATTGGCCAGGCGCAGGAACTGGATATGCTGATTGCACCCTATCTCGACCGGCCGGCCGGCGAACTGAGCCCGGTGGAACATGCCATCCTGCTGCTGGCCGCCTACGAAATGAAGCATCACCCGGAAATTCCTTACCGCGTCGTCATCAACGAGGCAGTCGAGCTGGCCAAGACTTACGGCGGCACGGATGGCCACAAGTTCGTCAACGGCGTGCTGGACAAACTCGCGGCTCAGGTAAGGGCGGTGGAAGTCAAGGGCGCACGGTGAGGCGTGAGGCGTGAGGCGAGGTAAGTCATGTAGGTTGGGTTAGCGGCTTTATCGCGTAACCCAACAAACCCAACCAGAAGTAGGCGCCTCTAGGTGACTTCAAGACCCACATTTTGAAGGAAGATTAGGTTTGTTGGGTTACGGCGCAAAAAGCCGCGCCTAACCCAACCTACATGATTTCACGGTGAAATATTTTTCCTGGGGAATACTGTGCCGTCCGAATTCGACCTGATCCGCCGTTTTTTTACCCGCGAAACGCCCGGCGCCGTGCTCGGCGTCGGGGATGATGCGGCGCTGCTGGCGCCCACTCCCGGCATGCAGCTGGCGGTGTCCACCGACATGCTGGTGGAAGGTCAGCATTTTTCCCCTCGGGATGAGCCCGGAACGGTCGGCCACAAATCCCTGGCGGTGAATCTGTCCGACATGGCGGCCATGGGCGCTACGCCGCGCTGGGTGACATTGGCGCTCGCCTTGCCGCGGGCCGACGAAATCTGGCTGCGCGGTTTTGCCGGTGGTTTTTTCAGCCTGGCGCAAGAATTCGGTGTGGAACTGGTGGGAGGCGATACCACGCGCGGACCGCTCAACATCTGCGTGCAGATCATCGGCGAAGTGCCGGCTGGACTGGCTTTGCGACGGGATGGCGCGCGCGGTGGCGACGAAATCTGGGTGTCCGGCGTGCTCGGCGACGCGGCGCTGGCGCTGGCCCACTTGCAGCGCCGGGTCGAGCTGATGCCGCTTGAAGCGGCAGCCTGCCTGCCCCGGCTGCACATGCCGCAGCCGCGCGTCGCGCTGGGGCTGGCGCTGCGCGGCGCGGTCAGCGCTGCCATCGATATCTCCGATGGTTTGCTGGCCGATCTGGGGCATATCCTGGAATCCTCCGGAGTGGGCGCGGAAATTCATTTCGAGGCATTGCCGCTGTCCGAGGTGGCAAGGCGCCATATCAAGCAGGAAGCGGTGCAAAATTGCATACTGGCCGGGGGCGACGATTACGAATTGTGCTTTACCGCGCCGCCGGAAAGACATGCCGAAGTTCTGTCCATCGCGCAGCAAATCGGCTTGCCGCTGGCCTGCATCGGG
The DNA here is from genome assembly GCA_947085875.1 of uncultured Sulfuricella sp. GTDB lineage: Bacteria > Pseudomonadota > Gammaproteobacteria > Burkholderiales > Sulfuricellaceae > Sulfuricella. Next base: position 1,329 of record CAMTYG010000185.1, on the reverse strand, counting down.
ATCATCAAGGATACAACCGGGTTGAGCGTCCTCCGGGCCGGCCAGCCCATGACCATCAAGGCGACCGGATTTGACCATTTCGCCTAAATTCTTGTTCAGCCATCCGGCCCATTTTCTGGCATTCGGTTTTGGTGCCGGATTAAGCCCTTACGCTCCGGGTACGATCGGGACACTGGTCGCGTTTCCCTTGTTCTTTCTGCTGCATGGCCTCGATCCGGTGATTTTTTTCTCTTTGGTAGCCGTGCTGTACGCAGCGGGAGTATGGTTCTGCGATGTCGCAGGCAAGGCGCTGGGCGTGCCCGATCACGGCGGCATAGTATGGGATGAAATCGTCGCCTTTTTGCTGGTGCTGCATTTTGCTCCGCCGACACTGCCGGGCTATGCATCAGCCTTTTTCTTGTTTCGCCTGTTCGATATCTGGAAGCCGTTCCCGATTCGATATGCCGACCGGCACATTCACGGCGGTTTTGGCGTGATGTTCGACGACCTGCTGGCGGCAATTTACGCGATTGTCGGTTTGCTGCTTCTGATCCGGTGGGGCATGATTTGATGGATGCTGAGCTATATCGCCTTGCAGAGTCCGTGGGCAATGCGCTGAAGCAGCGCGCCCTGATGCTGGCCACGGCGGAATCCTGCACCGGGGGCTGGGTCGGAGAAGTGGTGACGGCGGTGCCGGGTAGCTCCCTCTGGTTCGACCGGGGTTTTATCACGTACTCTAACGAAGCGAAGCAGGAGATGCTGGGCGTTGCTGCGGCGACGCTGGCTAACTATGGCGCAGTGAGCGAGCCGACAGTGCGTGAGATGGCGTCCGGCGCGCTGAACAACAGCCGCGCCCAGGCGGCGCTGGCGATCAGCGGTATTGCGGGTCCCGGCGGCGCCACGGCTGAAAAGCCGGTGGGCACAGTCTGGTTTGCCTGGGCCTTCGCAAACGGCGCAGTGGCGAGCGAAAGGCGGATGTTCGCCGGAGGTCGGCGCGAAGTGCGGCAACAGGCGGTGGAAAGAGCGTTGCGGGGGCTGCTGGAGCGCCTGTAGGGTGGGCACCGTTTTTTTGCCACCCCGTCAGCGGAGGTTATTTAAGCGTGGGCGCACAAAAATGGCCACCCAACCAACCAAGGGTAAAAAATAAAAGGTTTATCGGTTTGATTGTAGGCATTGCCTTCGCCACATCAGTTGTTGTAAGCCTGATACTTCCAAAAAAATACGCCTCTACCTCCAGCATACTTCCACCGTCGCAGGAAAGTCTGTCATTATTATCCGGTGTATCACCTCAGTTGCCCGGTGGATTTGGTGGTATGGCTGGTAGCTTTCTGGGGATGAAATTGCCTGCGG
>CAMTYG010000184.1:0-2142 GCA_947085875.1 uncultured Sulfuricella sp. | reverse complement strand
GCCACATCCATGATGGTGCTGCCCTGCTCGACCGTTAGCTGTTTGCCGTCTATTTCGATGTTTAGCATATTCTTAAACCATGCACTTCTTGTGCTGAATGTGGTATTCGAATTCGTGGCGGTAATGCTTCAGCATGCCCTGTACCGGCATCGCGGAGGCATCGCCCAGGGCGCAGATGGTGCGGCCCATGATATTGCCGGCAACCGATTCGAGCAGGTCGAGATCTTCCGGCCGTCCCTGGCCGTGCTCGATGCGGTGGATCACCCGGTACAGCCAGCCGGTGCCCTCGCGGCAGGGCGTGCATTGGCCGCAGGACTCCTCGTAATAGAAGTAGGACAGCCGCTCCAGGGCGCGCACCATGCATACCGTGTCGTCCATCACGATCACTGAACCCGCGCCGAGATAGGAACCGGCCTTGGCGATGGAATCGTAGTCCATGGTCAGGTCCATCATGATATTGCCCGGCAACACTGGCACCGAGGAACCGCCCGGAATCACCGCTTTCAGCTTGCGCCCATCCTTGACTCCGCCCGCCATTGCGAGCAGTTCGCTGAAGGGCGTGCCCAGGCCGATTTCGAAGTTGCCGGGATTGTTGACGTGGCCGGAAACGGAAAAAATCTTGGTGCCGCCGTTATTCGGCTTGCCCAGCTCGAGGAATTTCTGGCCGCCATGCTTGATGATGTAGGGGATCGAAGCCAGGGTCTCGGTGTTGTTGATCGTGGTCGGCTTGCCGTACAGGCCGAAGCTCGCCGGAAAAGGGGGCTTGAAGCGCGGCTGGCCCTTCTTGCCCTCGATCGATTCGAGCAGCGCGGTTTCCTCGCCGCAAACGTAGGCGCCGTAGCCGTGGTGGGCGTGGAGATCGAAGTCCCAGCCGCTGCCGAGGATGTTCTTGCCGAGCAGGCCGGCGGCGCGCGCCTCGTCCAGGGCTTCCTCGAAGCGCTCGTAGGCCTCCCAGATCTCGCCGTGAATGTAATTGTAGCCCGCCTTCGCTCCCAGCGTATAGCCGCCGATGATCATGCCCTCGATCAGCTGGTGCGGGTTGAAGCGAACGATGTCTCTATCCTTGAAGGTGCCCGGCTCGCCCTCGTCGGTGTTGCACACCAGGTATTTATCGCCCGCATAATTGCGCGGCATGAAGCTCCACTTCAGGCCGGTGGGGAAGCCCGCGCCGCCGCGGCCGCGCAACGCCGAAAGCTTGACCTGCTCGATGATCGCCTCGGGCGTCATTTTTTCGGCCAGCACCTTCTTCAGCGCATCGTAGCCGCCGACGGCAAGATAATTCGCCAGCTTCCAGGATTCCGGCAGGTGGACGGAGTGAAGAATAACTTTATCGCTCATGGGTGCCTCTAAAAATTCAGAGTTCGCCCAAATGCAAGGCGCGGAAGGAATTTCGCAGCGCAGCATATGGTTGATATGTAAGCAAGAAATTCTTTCCGCAACGCAGCAGTTGGGATGAAATCTGGATTTTTAGAGGTGCCCATGGTTACTCCAGCCCTGCCAGTATGCGGTCGGCCTCTTCGGGCGTCACCTTGGCGCACATGCGCACATTGTTGACGAGGGCCACCGGGCCGTCGCCGCAGGCCCCCATGCACTCGCCTTCCTTGAGGGTGAACTTGCCGTCCGGCGTCGTTTCGCCGAAGCCGATGCCGAGTTTCCTTTGCAGATGTTTGACCGCAGACTCCGCGCCCATCAGGGTGCAAGGCAGGTTGGTGCAAACCGTGATCTTGTACTTGCCGACCGGTTGCAGGTTGTACATGTTGTAGAAGGTCGCCACTTCCAGCACCGAGATCGGCGGCATGTCCAGGTAGCCGGCGACAAACTCGATGGTCTCCGGCGCAAGCCAGCCCTTCTCGGTTTGAGCGATGCGCAGTGCCGACATCACCGCCGACTGCTGGTGTCCGGACGGATACTTGGCGATCTCGCGATCGATTTTCTTGAGTGATTCAGGCGATAACATCAGCGGTCAATTTCCCCAAACACGATATCGAAAGTCCCCATCAGCGCCACCACGTCGGCAATCATGTGGCCGCGCGCCATTTCGTCCATCGCCGCCATGTGGGCGAAGCCCGGGGCGCGTACCTTGAGGCGGTAAGGCTTGTTGGCGCCGTCGGAAACCAGGTAGATGCCGAACTCGCCCTTGGG
>CAMTYG010000183.1:0-5431 GCA_947085875.1 uncultured Sulfuricella sp. | reverse complement strand
GCGCGAATTTACTCATGAGGCAAGAAACGGGTTAATGACAGTCAACTGGCCTTCAAACACCTGCCCATCCTGCATATCCTCGGAATACAGGGTATCGCAGCCCGCCAGCATGGCGGCAGCCGCAATCAGCGCATCCCAGTTGGAAAGCTGGTAGCGGATGGCCAGTTCCGCGCTCTTGCGGATGGTGGCTTCATCGACGGGCAGCACGTCGGTGCGCCGCATCACGCTATCCGCAAAGGCGTAAGCTTTCTCGCGGTCAAAGCCGAGTTTCCGCAGGCAGACATTGACGGCCTCATTGACAACCTGCGCGCTTACGAGCGGACGGGCTGCCACGATGCCGCGCGCAATCCCGGCCTTGCGGATGTCCTGGCCGATGGTGTAGAGGACGATATTGGTGTCAGAGAAGCACTTTGCGGTCATAGCATTCGTCCCGGTTGAACTTGCCATCAAACACCGCGCCGAACTGGTCGAATTCGCTCATGTCCGCAGTTGCCGCCTTTATCTGTGCGCGCTTGGCCTTGAGATAGCCGACAAAATCCAGCACCTCGCGCGCATCGGTTTCAGGCAGCGCCTGCACGCCCTCGACAATTTTTTCCATCGTGTTCATGTCATGTTCCTTATGCCGCTTGCTGTCTTTGTTTGCGCACCAGATCAAGCAGATATTCGGGAGCCAGATCAGCCCCATTATTCCATGCCACCGTGCGCGCCATGGGGTGCTGGTGCGCGCTGGCAAACAGGGATATGTCCCTGAGCGGCTCGAATATTTCACCATGCAGACGTCCGATCAGATCGGCCTCGCCGGACTCGCCATTGCTGAAAGACAGGAACAGCCGGTAATCCCCCAGATACTCAACACTTGTCGTATGCAGAATCATGGTGTTCACTCCAAAGGTTCAATCGGATTCAACGGTTTGTCGGCCTGCGCCAGCCGCCAGTTTTCCAGCAATTCGTCGTGGTGCAAATCCAGCCACTCCAACACAGCGCGCAGTGCCCGCTTGGGGAATTCACCCAGCACTACGCCGCCATCAATCGTGATGGTGACTTCATAATCACCGTAGAAGGCGTGAAAATGGGGCGGATTGTGCTCGCTCCAGTACATATAAATCACAATCCCGAGAAAACGCGATATTTCAGGCATGGAATTCTCTCATTTCATTCATGTAATGCTATGCGCTTTTCTTGAGTTTAACTACATCCGCCGTAGAATTAAAGTCCGCCCGAGTGTGCGTTACCCTGTCTGTTTGATCGGTATCACTTCGGCGGTTTGCTTCACCCCCGCCGCCGCCATCATCGCGCTGGTGGCGGTATTGACCGACTGCCGCACCGGGTCAAGATCGAGGCGCGCATAAATGGCCGTGGTGGACTGGCTCTTGTGGTTCAAGCTCTTGCCAATGATCACCATGGAGCGCCCGTCTTGGCTTGCCAGCTACCTACCCAGTGTCCGGCGCAGGTCATGAATGCGCAGATCGGCTATGCCCGCACGCTCCAGGATGCGCGTCCAGCCCTTCTTTGGCTCGGCCAGATGTCCTTGCTTACCTATACGAACACAGCCTCTTCCTGTGGCCTCCTGTTCCGCAATACTTCCAGCGCTTCCGGCGACAGGGTGACGGTTTGGGTGGGTGCCGTTCTTGGTCATACCGATGCGCCACTCTGCCCGCTCAAAGTTCACGTCTTGCCAGCGCATTTCAAGCACGTTGGTACGGCGAGCGCCGGTCAGCAGGGAAATCAGCACATAATCCCGAATGGTTTCGTTTGGCTCATCAGCCACAGCCCGGAAGAATCGCGGCAACTCGTCAGACTGCAAAAAACGGTCGCGGGATTGCTCGGGAAATTTCTTGATGCCGTGGGCAGGATTCTCGCCCGACCAGATACGCCACTCGTTGATGGCCTTGTTGAACATGACATGCAACAGTTTCAGCGCGATATTGGCGGTCACGATGCCATTCTCGCGCCCGATTTTCTTGTGCAGCCTGTCCACCTCTTCATGCTTGAGCGTGGAGAGTTTGCGCTTCCCCCATGCAGAAAGATAAAGGCGGTAGTTCGCTTTAGGCTTGTCCGGTCTGCGGTTGAATGCCGCGCACCGGGTCATGTATTCATTGTGCAAATCAGCCAGCGTCATTTCCTGCTTGGCCGCCCTTGCGAAATCTGCCGGATTCTTCCCCTCGGCGATGGCCGCATTGACTTCCGCAGCCTTGCGCCTGGCCTGCTCAATGGACAAATCAGGATAGCGCCCCAGCGTCACCCGCTCTGGCTGCCCGCCCTTGGTGCGCCGGAACACCGAAAATGTCTTGACCCCGCTGGAAGTAACGCGGAGCTGGAGCCCTGCTGTTTTCGTGTCGTGATAAGTAACCCGCTGGCCGGCGGCAGGCAAATCCAGCGCCTCTATGTTGGCCTTGGTGAAGCTGATTTTGTTTTCCACGGCATCCCCCTGGGGTTACGCCGGGGTTACAAAGTAGGTGTATTTTCAGCTAATTTCGTGCAACCCCGTTAATGTGACTTTATGCTTAACATGAGGTTTTGTAAAGGTTTATTAAGCGTTACGCAACCCCATAAAAGTCAGGGATTGGAAACTCCTAAGGGGTAGGTCGGACGTTCGATTCGTCTCTGTGGCACCAGTATTTATTCATATTCGCCAGCCCTACGCTGCGATCTACAGATTATTTCTGTGTCGATTCTTTGCTGGCATCCGCAACCGGTTTGGGCGAAGTTCCAGATGGCTTGCGAATTGGCAAGGATCTGGGAGGCGCCTTGACAGGACTTTCAGGCGCTACGGCTTTAGCCTTGTCGCCAGAGGTTGCTTTCTTGGCTGACATGTCGGCGGCTTTATCGGCCTCTTTCGGCTTTTCGCTCTCCTTCCTGGTTACGGCGGCAAGCTTCTTTTCCTCTGGCTTTTTATACTGGCAGGCGTGCTCGAATTTTAGTTCGCCTTCAGTATCGGGAATCACGTAATTCGGCTTGCCGTAGTAACTGGCGGTAATGGTTGTAATCTCGCTGCCATCCTCAGCGTAATACACCTTCATCAGCAGATCCGCGGTGCGGGCGTTGCAACTGTAGCGCATCAGGGACTTTACCGACTTGAAATAGAAATCGCCTGGACGCGCTTGCTCCAGCGCAGAGTAAACTTCCCGGTCCCAGGCCGTCACGATGCTCCCCTGACGCAGGAAACTGGCCACGTCGATCTCGGCACGCATTTTTTCGTTGGACATTACCGACGACCACGTAGCCGCCTCGGTTCCGGGCGGGAAAGTCAAAAACGCTGCCATCAACACAAAACACAATGTAGTTTTCATGCATCTCTTCAACATGAGCATATCCTGCGAATTCATAACAAGCGCCTTTTACGTTTGCCTCCCAGTCGAAACAAGCGCCCTTCACGTTTGCCCCCTCGCCCGCTTACGGGAGAGGGTTGGGGTGAGGGCAGCCCGCTTGCGGGAGAGGATTGAGGAGAGGGCTTCATGGCGAGGAACAATCCCGATTTATTATTGTTATGGCGCCAGGCAAACTGACGAATATCAATTCAGCTGACCACTCTATGGTTATCGGCCAAAACCGTAACAAGTTTAATTCTGCCGAAAAAACACTTACCAATTAAGGCATTGGCAATGACATGAAGATGCCTGCCACCTGCAATTAATGCACACTCCGCAGAGGATGGATGCGCATTGGCGACTAAGCCCATGATGTCAGTATGTATTTGCATATCACATTGATTTTGTTCATTTAATTTATAGTGGAATTTTTAAGCTTGGCAACAAAACTCCTTTTCTGCAAGGCACTTAAGGATGATCAAGACAAGTTCTCCACAGAGTTATCCACAGTAAATGTGTAAAAAACCGCAAGAAGCCAACCCCTATCCATCCGCTGCTTTTTTTGGTAACTTCAAAAGATGAATTATTGCAGCCATTGCGGCGCCAAAGTAGCGCTGAAAACCCCACCCGGAGACCACCTGCCACGCCACATGTGCAGCATCTGCGGCGCCATCCATTACGAAAACCCAAAAATGATCGTCGGCGCGATCCCCGAATGGGAGGACAAGATTCTGTTGTGTCGCCGTGCCATCGAACCGCGCCATGGGCTGTGGACCTTGCCTGCGGGGTTCATGGAAAACAACGAAACCACTGCCCAGGCAGCGGCGCGAGAAACCGCGGAGGAAGCGTGCGCCCGCGTGGAAATCATCGCCCTCTACTCGTTCTTCAATCTGCCGCACATCAGCCAGGTGCATCTATTCTTCCGCAGCCGCCTGCTCGACCTCGACTTCATGCCGGGCAGCGAAAGTCTGGAAGTGGCGCTGTTCAGCGAAGCAACCATCCCCTGGGAGGAACTGGCCTTTCCCAGCGTCCGCAACACCCTGCGGCATTTCTTCGAAGACCGGTGCAAGGGTGAATTCGCCCTGCACTTCGGCGACATTACCCGGCCTGTGGACGAGAAAAAGGGCGCCCAGGACGCCCTTTAACTCCAACCTGGCCCCAAGGGGTGGTTAGCCCCCCGCCATCGCCAGCAACAGACCGTTAAGGCGCTGCACGAACCCGGCGGGATCATCCAACTGCCCCCCTTCGGCAAGCAAAGCCTGGTCGAACAGGATATGGCTCCAGTCGCCGAAACGCTCGCTCCCTGCCTCGCCCTTGAGCTTCTGCACGAGCGGATGGTGCGGATTGATCTCCAGGATCGGCTGGGTCTGCGGCGCTTCCTGCCCCATGGATTTCAGCATCCTGGCCAGATTTCCGCCCAGGTCGTGGGCATCGGCCACCAGGCAGGCTGGGGAATTGGTCAGGCGGTGGGTGATGCGCACTTCCTTGACCTTGTCGCCAAGCACTTCCTTGACCTGGTCGATCAGCTCCTTGAACTCGCCCGCTTCCTTTTCCTGCTCCTGTTTCTCGGCCTCGTCCTCCAGCTTGCCCAGGTCGAGCTCACCCTTCGCCACCGACTGCAACGGTTTGCCGTCGAACTCGGTGAGGTGCGACACCGTCCACTCGTCCACCCGATCCGAGAGCAGCAGCACTTCGATGCCCTTTTTCCGGAAAATTTCCAGATGCGGGCTGTTCTTCGCGGCGGCAAAACTGTCGGCGGTGACGTAGTAAATCTTGTCCTGGCCCTCCTTCATGCGGCCGATATAGTCGGCAAAAGAAGCCCTCTGCTCGGCGGTGTCGGCATGGGTCGAGGCAAAGCGCAGCAGCTTGGCGATGCGCTCCTTGTTGGCGTGATCCTCGCCGACGCCTTCCTTGATCGCCTTGCCGAATTCACCCCAGAACCTGGCGTATTTCTCCTGGTCGTTCTCCGCCAAGTCGTCGAGCAAACCGAGCACCTTCTTCACCGAGCCGGCACGAATGCTGTCGATGTCCTTGCTGTGCTGAAGAATCTCGCGCGAGACGTTGAGCGGCAAATCATTGGAGTCGATCACCCCGCGCACGAAGCGCAGGTAGCGCGGCATCAG
>CAMTYG010000182.1:0-4742 GCA_947085875.1 uncultured Sulfuricella sp. | reverse complement strand
GCAGACGGCACGGCATTTCGTGGAGCGGGCGTTCGAGGATGCCAAGGGTGCGTGCGGGATGGCGGACTATCAGGTTCGGGGCTGGCAGGCGTGGCATCACCATATGGCCCTGGTCATGGTGGCGCTGATGTTTCTGGCCAAGGAGCGGATGGCGTGTCGCGAGTCGGCAGACCTGTTGTCCTGCAACGATCTGGTGGAAATCATGCGCCACAAATTGCCGTGCAAGATCGAAACAGACGCCGATCTCGTCGCGTCCATCGAGGCGCGACATCGACGACGACAAAGCGCCAAGGATTTTGCCTATGGAAAACAGGATGTTATCCTATCGGCATCAAGGTGTAATGGAATCTGACAAAGTAGAATTAGATTATGTCGTTTTGGCAATGAATTCTTTCGGATCGGCCTTCCACAGCATTAAACCAGTTGCTCGCGGATAAGCAGAAAGACATGCTCGTCGCCGGCACTGACCTCCAGCCAGGTAAACGGCAGGCCGGGGAAGGCTTCTTCCAGCGCATCGCGGTTGTGGCCGATTTCCACCACCAGCAGGCCGCCCTTGTTCAGGTGTTTGGGGGCCTCGTGCAGGATCGTGCGCACATGCTCCAGGCCGTCCTCGCCGCTGGCCAGTGCGCCAACCGGCTCGCGCCGGTATTCCTCGGGCAGGGTCTGCATCGAGGGCGCGTTGACGTAGGGCGGGTTGCTCACGATCAGGTCGTAGCGCCGCCCTTCCAGTGCCGTGAACAGGTCGGACTGGATCAGGCTCAACTGGTTTTTCAGGCCGTAGTCGGCGACGTTGCGCCGTGCCACATCGAGCGCATCGGTGGATAGATCGACCGCGTCGATCAGGGCGTTGGGGAAGGTGAGTGTCATCAGGATGGCGAGGCATCCCGAGCCGGTGCACATGTCCAGGCCGCTGGAGATGGCTTCAGGATCCTTCACCCAGGGCTGAAGCTGTTCGCGCAGCAGTTCGGCGATGAAGGAACGTGGCACGATCACGCGCTCGTCGACATAAAAGCGCAGGTCGCCGAGCCAGGCTTCGTGGGTGAGATAGGGCGCGGGCAGGCGCTCCTCGACGCGGCGGCGGAGTATTTCCACCACGGCATCGACTTCTTCCGGCAACAGGCGCGCATCGAGAAACGGATCCAGCCGGTCCAGCGGCAGGTGCAGCGTGTGCAGGATCAGGTAGGCCGCCTCGTCATAGGCGTTGGTGGTGCCATGGCCGAAAAACAGGTTGGCCTGGTTGAAGCGGCTCACTGCAAAGCGCAGCAGGTCGCACACGGTGATTAACCGGTCTTTCGCTTCTTCGAAATTCATTTTTTCACCAATGGGTAAATGTTCGTCACTGGCCACAAAAAGGCGCAAAAGTCACAAGAATGTCAGGTTGATTTGTGTATTTTGCGCCTTCTTGTGGCTACCTTTTTGTCGCCAGCAGATTTTCCAGCGTACGCCGGTAAATTTCCTTCAGCGGTTCGATGTCGGCCACGGCCACGCATTCGTCGATTTTGTGGATGGTGGCGTTGAGCGGGCCGATTTCGAGCACCTGCGGGCAGATGTCGGCGATGAAGCGGCCATCCGAGGTTCCTCCGCTGGTGGACAGCTCGGCTTCCACCCCGGTGGTGTCCCTGATCGCCTGGGCAACAGCATCCACCAGGCTGCCTTTGGGAGTGAGGTATGGCTTGCCGGAGAGCGCCCATTCCAGATCGTAGTCCAGGCCATGCTGGTCGAGAATGGCGTGAACCTTGGCCTTGAGGCCATCGACCGTGCTCGCCGTGGAGAAACGGAAGTTGAACAGGATTTCCACCGTGCCGGGCACGACGTTGGTGGCGCCGGTGCCGCCATGGATGTTGGAGATCTGCCAGGTGGTGGGCGGGAAATATTCGTTGCCCTGATCCCAGGCCGTGTTCGCCAGTTCGGCAATAGCCGGGGCGGCTAGATGGATCGGGTTTTTGCCCAGATGCGGGTAGGCGATGTGGCACTGGATGCCTTTCACCACCAGCGTGCCGGACAGCGAGCCGCGCCGGCCGTTCTTGACGGTGTCGCCGAGTCGGGTTGCGCAGGTCGGTTCGCCGACGATGCAGTAGTCGATCAACTCGTTGCGCGCCTGCAATGCCAGCACGACTTTTTCGGTGCCGTCCACCGCCACGCCTTCCTCGTCCGAGGTCACCAGCAGGGCGATCGAACCGCTGTGCTTGGGGTGCGCTGTGACGAATTCCTCAATGCTGGTGATGAAAGCGGCAATGGAGGTTTTCATGTCGGCAGAACCGCGCCCGTAGAGCATGCCATCGCGGAGGGTCGGGGTGAAGGGCTCGCTGCCCCATTTTTCCACCGGTCCGGTGGGCACCACGTCGGTATGGCCGGCAAAGCAGATCACCGGGGCGGCAGTGCCGCGGCGCGCCCAGAAGTTGTCGACATCACCGAAGCGCATGCGCTCGATCTTGAAGTCGAGCTTTTTCAGGCGTTCGATCAGGATGCCCTGGCAGCCGGCATCGTCCGGCGTGAGCGAGCGACGGGCGATGAGGGCCTTGGCCAGCTCAAGTGTGCTGTTGTCCATCATGGGCTTTCTAAAATCTTGTTTGGGTTAAAAACCGGATTGGCCGCAAAAAGGCGCAAGAAGCGCAAATATTCTTCATGAGCGCATTTTATCAGGGGCGATACCCTTGTAGGAAACTCCCTTAGGGGGAGTTGGGGTTTTCCCTAAAAATGGCTGTTTTTCAAGTATTTAAGTAATTATGCGCTAAGATGAAGTCATTCTTTCAGCTCAACCAATAATAATTGGAGTGGATATGTCTCCGCATTTTTTTGGTTTGCGTTGCCGTTTGATGCTGCTGATCCTGGCGGCCGTGCTGCCGGCTTTTCTGCTGGTGCTCTATTCTACCTTCGAGCAGCGGCGGGAGGCAGCGGAATATGCGCAGAAAGATGCCTTGAAGATGGCGCAAACGGTAGCTGAAGGGCACCGGGCTGCGTCTTCGTTCGTGCGTCAGATGCTGATGGGCCTTTCGTCCCTGCCGGAAATTCCGGGCGCCAAATCGGCTGCCCCCTGCAACAAGATGCTGGCGAATATCCTGCTTTTCAACCCGGATTACGCCAATGTCGGGGTGGCAAGGAGCAACGGCGATGTGGTGTGCAGCGCGCTGCCGCTGCCGGGGCCGGTCAACGTGGCGGATCGAGCCTATTTTCAGCGAGCCATATCGACTGGAGAATTCTCCATCGGCGACTATCAGGTCGGTCGTATTGCCGCCAAGCGCGGCATTCATTTTGGCTATCCGCTCCTCAATGCCGGCAATCAGATCTGGGGGGTGGCTTTCGCACTTCTCGACATTGAGCGATTGAACGAGCGCCTGGCCGAAACGCCGCACCTTGAGACCAGGGATGTCGCCATGCTGCTTGACGGCGAAGGAAAGATTCTGGCACGCCATCCCGATCCTGCAAATTACGTCGGCAAGTCGATGGCCGCTCTGCCGCTGTTCAAGCAAATACAGCAGTCGCAGGGTGAGGGAACCTATGAAAGCGTCGGACTAGACGGCACCCGGTGGATATTCGCGTTTACCCCCTTGCTCAACCGGCCAAGTTGTTGCGCCTATGCGGTGGTGGGCATTCCGGCCGAGGCGGTGTATGCGAAAGCCAACCATGCCTTTGTCCGCAATGTTTCGTTGATGGCGGGGATGGGTTTGCTGGTGCTTGCGCTGGCATGGGCTGGTGGCGACGTGCTGGTATTGAAACGTGTCCGGGCGTTGTCCAGCGCGGCCAGGCGCATGGGGCAGCGCGATCTCACCGTCCGCTCCGGGCTGCCGCATGACGAAGAGGAGATGGGCCAGCTGGCGCGCTCGTTCGACGAGATGGCGGATAACCTGGAGGCGTGGAAAAACCAGGTTTTGCAGTCCAGCCATGAAGTCGAGAAGCTCGGCTACCGCAACCAGCTGATCCTGGATTCGGCCGGGGAGGGGATTTGCGGCGTGGATCGTGATGGCAAGGTGGTTTTCATCAATCCTGCCGGGACAGCCATGCTGGGATATTCGGCAGACGAACTGATCGGTTTGCCCCTGCATCAAACCGTGCATTGCAGGAAGACTGACGGCACGCCGTTTCCGCAAGAGGAATGTCCTTTGCATGCGGCGATTGAAGACGGCATTAGCCATCAGGGTAACGACGAAATGCTCTGGCGCAAGGATGGCAGCGGTTTTCATGCGGATTATACGGTCGTCCCCATGCTCGAAGGCGAGAAGGTGACCGGTGCCGTGGTGACCTTCAGGGATGTCACCGAACGCAAACGCCACGAGGAGCAGATGGAACAGCAGGCCACGCACGATACCCTGACCGGTCTGGCCAATCGCACCATACTCAACGATCGCATCGGCCTGCTGATCGAGCGGGCGGCACGGGAAAAATCCGTGGTGGCCCTGTTGCTGCTCGACCTTGACCGCTTCAAGGAAATCAACGACAGCCTGGGTCATGGCGCAGGCGATGAGCTGTTGCGCGGCATGGCGGCGCGCCTGACCGAACTGATGCGCGACAGCGATACGGTGGCTCGCCTGGGGGGCGACGAGTTCGTTGTTCTGGTGGAAATGGATACAGCGGATAGCGCGATTCCGGTTGCCCAGAAGATACTCGATGCCCTGACCAAACCCTTCAGCATTTCCGGTCGGGAGGTGTTCGCCAGCGCCAGCATCGGCATCAGCTTGTACCCCAAGGACGGCGGCAATAGTGAGGAATTGCTGAAGAATGCCGATGTGGCCATGTACCGCGCT
>CAMTYG010000181.1:0-6191 GCA_947085875.1 uncultured Sulfuricella sp. | reverse complement strand
TCCTGGGCCAGGAGAATGTGAAGGGCTCGAACAAACTGATCCTGAGCCAGACAGAACTTGCGCAGCAATTACGGAATGGCACGTCAGTTGTCCTGGATGATAGCGGAGAACCGCTGCTTGATCGCGCCGAATCAGCCATGCTGCAAAAGATGCACCGTCAGCTTTTGCATGAATCTACACATGATCAACTAACCGGCTTGATTAACCGGCGTGAATTTGAAAGGCTCCTGGCTCAGGCACTGGTAAGTTCACAGCAATTGAATCAACGTCACGCAATCTGTTACATCGATCTGGATCAATTTAGTATTGTCAATAACACCTTTGGATACGGCGGTGGAGATCGATTGCTGGTAGAGGTGACAAAGCTTCTTAAAGATGAATTGGGCGATCGCGGTACGGTTGCTCGCATAGGGGGCGATGAATTTGGCATGCTGTTTGAAAACTGCACTGTTGAAGAGGTGCTGGAAATTGCCGCTCGACAGAAGGTTGCTATTCAAAATTACCGATTTATCAGCGATGAAAAAAGTCTTGCGATATCCTTCAGTGTCGGGATCGTCTCAATAGAACCGGAGAACGACAGTGTTGCTTCGCTTTTGCAAGCGGCGGAAGCGAGCTGTCGCAGTGCACGCAGCAAAGGAACCAACTACATCCAGGTGTACCGCCCGGATGATGTGGGAATGACCCGTCATAAGCAAGCCATCAAGTGGGTGACTAAAATTGATGAAGCCTTGGATAATGATTCCCTGGTGCTTCGCTATCAACCGATTGCGCGAATATCCGGCAATGATACTTTATTGCATCATGCTGAAATATTGATAGGCGTACCGGATGAACAAGGAAACCTCATTTCTCCTGTGGATTTTATCTTCGCTGCGGAGAGCTTCCGGCGAATGGTCTCTGTTGATCGCTGGGTGATTCAACATATATTCCGCTGGATGGGAACCCATGCTCGCAAGCTGGATGAAGTGGGCGGGTTTGCGATTAATTTATCCGGGGCATCCTTGAATGAAGAAGGATTTATTGATTTCATCATTCAGCAAGCAAAGATTTTAAAGGTGCCAATGGAAAAGGTCTGTTTCGAAGTGACTGAAACCGCAGGAATTACGAATCTTTCCAATGCCTCGGAGTTTATTCTGGAGGTTAAGAAAACTGGCTGTACATTTGCATTGGATGATTTTGGCAGTGGTTTGTCATCGTATGCGTACTTGAAGAATCTGCCGGTAGACTTTTTGAAAATCGATGGCGCATTCGTCAAGGATATGGACTCAAATCCCTACGACTATGCTGTAGTGAAATCCATTACTGAAATTGGCCACTTCATGGGGAAAGGGGTGATTGCCGAATACGTGGAAAATGAGAGCGTTCTTAATATGCTACGCGAAATTGGCGTGGATTATGCACAAGGACATTTCATCGGAAAACCACTTGCCTTGAGCGCGCTGACAGCCTGACGGCGGGTTCGCCGGAGACGGCAAATCTCTGCCAGACGGATGATTTCCCGGCGCACAGCGGCATCCACCCGGCTTCTATTTTTCAGAATACAGATAACAACTGGCGCTGTGCGTTGCGCTGAAGTCAGCCACAGCCGGGTAGTTTTGCCGGCAAGCTTCCATGGCTTGCGGGCAGCGCGGGTGGAAATGACAGCCTGACGGCGGGTTCGCCGGCGAAGGCAAATCCCCTGCCAGACGGATGATTTCCCGGCGCGCGGCGGCATCCACCACCGGCACGGCCGAAAGCAGCGCCCGGGTATAGGGATGGCGCGGCGCATGCATCACCTCATCCACCTCGCCCCGTTCGACGATCCGCCCCAGATACATCACCGCCACCTCGTGGGCAAAATACTCGACCACCGCCAGGTTGTGGGTGATGAACAAGTAGGCCAGGCCCAGTTCGTTCTGCAGCCCCTTGAGCAAGTTGAGAATTTGCGCCTGCACCGAGACATCGAGCGCGCTGGTCGGCTCGTCGCACACGATCAGCTGCGGCTTCACCGCAAGTGCGCGCGCAATGGCGATGCGCTGGCGCTGCCCTCCGGAAAATTCGTGGGGATAGCGGTACTTGCTGTCGGGGGAGAGCCCGACCTGCTGCAGCAAGCTGTCCATGCTGTTCTGGCGATCGCCAGGACTCGCAGCAGCTCCCAGCGCCACCATTCCCTCTTCGATGATGTCCGCAACCCGCATGCGCGGATCGAGCGAGGAATAAGGGTCCTGGAATACGATCTGAAAATTGGCACGGCGGGCGCGCAGCTCGGCGCCCTTCAACTGCGTCAGCTCATCGCCGGCAAAGCGCACGCTGCCGGCAGTGGGGCGGATCAGCTGCAGAATACTCTTGCCCACCGTGGTCTTGCCGCAGCCGGACTCACCCACCAGCGCCAGGGTGCGGCCGGAATGGATGTCCAGCGACACGCCGTCCACCGCCCGGACATGGCCAGCCACCCGCTTGAACAGGCCTTTGTGGATGGGGAAATGCACTTTAAGGTCGGATACTTGCAATAAACCGTCCCCTCCCCCTGATGATTTTGTAGGGTGGATAAGCGCAGCGCATCCACCATCGCCCGGTGGATGCGCTGCGCTTATCCACCCTACCCGCAGATCGAAGGGTTCATGGGTAGAGGAAAGAGTTGAGGCGGAAGAAGAAACAGCCGCCAGATGGCAGCGCACGCCATGCCCCGGTGCAACCTCGCTCCACGCCGGAATTTCGTTGTTGCAGCGCTCCCAGGCGTGGTCGCAGCGACCGGCGAAACGGCAGCCGGAAAACTCCCGGTC
This sequence comes from uncultured Sulfuricella sp., assembly GCA_947085875.1. Classification (GTDB taxonomy): domain Bacteria; phylum Pseudomonadota; class Gammaproteobacteria; order Burkholderiales; family Sulfuricellaceae; genus Sulfuricella. The sequence goes on along the minus strand of CAMTYG010000181.1, from coordinate 3,429 downwards.
CAGCGGTGGCACGCTGCCACGGATGATCTCCAACTGCTGTCCGCGCCGCGCCGCGCCCGGCAGCGAGGCGAACAGCTTGCGGGTATAGGGATGCTGCGGGTTGGCGAAGAATTCCTCGCGCCCGGCCATTTCCACGATTTCCCCCGCATACATCACCGCCACCCGCTGCGCCATTTCCGCCACCACGCCGAGATCGTGGCTGATCAGCATCACCGCCATGCCGCGCTCGCGCTGCAACCGGCGCAACAGCTCCAGCACCTGCGCCTGGATGGTCACGTCGAGCGCCGTGGTCGGTTCATCGGCGATCAGCAGGTCGGGCTCGCACGCCAGGGCGATGGCGATCATCACGCGCTGCTTCATGCCGCCGGAGAACTGGAACGGGTAGTCATGGTAGCGCGCTTGTGGCGCGGGGATACCCACCGCATCGAGCAGCTCCAGCACCCGCGCCTGCGCGGCCTCACCGCGCAAGCCGGTGTGGCGATGCAGGGTCTCGGCGATCTGCCGGCCGATAGTCATGACCGGATTGAGGCTGGTCATCGGTTCCTGAAAGATTATCGCGATGCGCTTGCCGCGCACCGCGCGCATGGCAATTTCCGGCAAGCCCAGCAAATCCTGGCCGTCGAGCAGAACCCTGCCGGCCTCGATGTGTCCTGCCTCCGGCAGCAGACGCATCAGGGACAGCGCCGTCATCGACTTGCCGCAGCCCGACTCGCCCAGCAGCGCGAAGGTCTCATTGCGGTTGATGGCAAAGCTCACGCCGTCGACCGCGCGCACCTGGGTCTTGCCGGCATCCAGCCGGACCCTGAGATTTTCGACGACTAGCAGCGGCCCGCTCATCTCACCCTCGGATCGAACGCGTCGCGCACGCGGTCGGAAAACAGGTTGGCCGACAGCACCAGCACGAACATGAAGACGAAGGCCGCCAGCAGCGACCACCACACCATCGGTTCGCGCGCCATTTCCAGCCGCGCGCCATTGATCATGTTGCCCCAGCTCTGCATGGATGGATCGACGCCGACGCCGACATAGGACAGCACCGCTTCGGCGAGCACCAGGGCGCTGAAATCCAGCACGATCGAAATCAGCACGATGTGCATCACGTTGGGCAGGATGTGCCGGGCGATGATGCGGAAATGGCCGACGCCAAACGCCGTCGCCGCCTGGATGAACTCCATTTCCCGGACTTTCAGGGTCTCGCCGCGCAACAGTCGGCACAGCCCGGTCCAACTGGTGATACCGAGAATCACGCAGAGGAACAGCAGGCGGATATCGGCGCGTGCCGCCACGGTTTCGAACAGCTCCTGATTGCTGTCCATGTAGACCTGCAGGATCAGCACCGCCGCCGCAATCAGCAGCACGCCGGGAATCGAGCTGAGGGTGGTGTAGGTGTACTGGATCACGTCGTCCACCCAGCCGCGAAAATAGCCCGCCATGATGCCGAGCAGCAGGGCAAAGGGCAGCATCACCAGCGTGGTGAGCGTGCCGATCATCAGACCGGTACGGATGCTTTTCAGCGCGAGATAGAACACGTCCTGGCCGACCTTGTCGGTGCCGAAAATGTGATATTTGGCGGAAAATACCGTAGCCAGGCAGACGAACAGGAGCAGCAGCCCGATGGTGGCCAGAAAGGTGCGCCAGGGGATATCGTCGCGCCCATGCCGGATCATCGTCCAGGCAGCACCGGGCGAGATGCCGCGACGCCTTGCCAGCCACAGCACCAGCACAACCGCCAGCCCCCCGCACAGGGCGAGCGCGTAAACACCTCCCTGCAATGCCGTAACGGCGATATCGCCCGCCTGTTCCCGCGCCGGTTCCCGCAAATGCGCCCCGCCGAATTTCAGGCGCGGATAATCGCGCACCTGCTTGCCTCCAGGCAGCTCGATGGTTTCTTTGGTATAGAGTTGGGCGGCGAAAGGCGCCGAATAGGTTTTTTCCACCCGCTTCCTTAGCGGACTGGCCATCAGGTCGAACACGCTCAGCACTTCGGGCGAGTAATGCGTCTCCGCGCCGTTGCCCTGCTTCTCCAGCGGCAGGCGGAAATGCAGCGAATCGAACACGCCGACGGCGACGAACGCCAGCAGCACCACGGCGGAAGCCACCCCGCTGCGGCTGCGCAGCAACCGCCGCCAGGGCTGGAGCAAATGCTCGCGCTGCCGCACCCGCCAGACGTAAAACGCCACCCCGGCCAGCAGCAGCCAGAGCAACATGTCGGTCCACAGGAAAACAGGCTTAAATAACATCATTCCAGCCTGATCCTCGGGTCAACCAGCGTATAGGAAATATCCGTCAGGATCAGGCCGACGATGTACAGCACCGAACCGAGGAACACCATGGCGCGGACGATGGCGAAATCCTGGGCGTTGATGGCGTCGATGGTATAGCTGCCGAGGCCGGGGATGCCGAAGAAGGATTCCGAGATCAGGCTGCCCATGAACAACAGCGGGATCACCACCACCGCGCCGGTGAGGATGGGGATCATGGCATTCTTCAGCACGTGGCCGAACAGCACGGAAAGCTCCGACAGCCCCTTGGCGCGCGCAGTGCGGACGTAATCCCGTCCCGTTTCCTCGAGGAAGATGGTGCGATACCAGCGCGCCCCCGAGCCGATGCCGCCGATGACGCCGATCACCACCGGCAGAATGATGAACTTGAGCGCATTGCTGCCTGCGTCAAAACCGGAAATCGGCGTCAGGTGCAGCAGTTTGCTCACCAGGTATTGCCCGCCGATGATGTAGAACAGGCCGGAAATCGACATCATCGCCACGCACAGAACCACTCCGGACAGGTCGATGTAGGTGGCCCGGAAAAACGCCATCAGCATGGCGAAGGTGATGTTGATCGCCAGCCCGACCAGGAACACCGGCAGCGCGATCGCCAGGCTCGGCCACATCCGTGTTTTGATGTCGTGGGCGATGTCGCGCCCCTCGTCGGAGCGGCCGAAATCAAAGGCGAACATGGCGACGGATTTCTCGAAGAAAATGGTGTCGCTGGCCTGCTTCGCGCCCTGCGCTGTGCTGTTCCACATCAGCGGCTTGTCGTAGCCGCGCTCGTGCTTCCACTTCGCGATCGCCTCCGGCGTGACGTGCTTCACGCCCAAGTGGATGCGCGCCATGTTGTCCGGCGTGTTGACCACGAAAAACAGGGCGAAGGTGAGCAGGTTCACCCCGACCAGGATGGGGATGGCATAGAGAATGCGGCGGATGATGTAGTTAATCATCCGCCGCCCCCGCCATTACTCCTTCCCCCTCATAGGGGGAAGGTTGGGATGGGGGTTCGGTGTTAACTTTCCCCAATGCATTCCAAATTACCTGTTTCACGCTTTCAATATCTTTCAGCACGTCATTATTCCAAAATCGCAGAACACGCAAACCCTGCTGGCTTAAGAACATCGTCCGAAGCAAGTCTTGCCCCTCATTTTCCGCATGCTGC
>CAMTYG010000180.1:0-4201 GCA_947085875.1 uncultured Sulfuricella sp. | reverse complement strand
GATCACTGACCTTTGTATCCAAGCAACGACCGTATATTCCAGCGTTAGCGCCTGCACCTAAGCATTCTCCGTGCCGCCCAAGTATTATTTATGGCTGCCTGCATCCACTGCACAGCGCAGCGCCTGGATGCCCTGTTTCAGAAGTGCGGCTGCATCAGTCTGTGAAGTACGCAAATTTGCGGACTTATCATCTGGCCTATGGGCCGGCATATTCGCCAACTCAGCAGCAACACCACCACGACCCGCTGCAATGCCGTCCGTTAAATAGATCAATTGATCTATTAACCTGACATCAAGCAATGTTAGCGGGTAAGACCGTCGGTAAGACCGCTAGAAAACAAAAACCCGCAAAGCCAATAGCAGTGCGGGTTTGTGCTTGTTACTTGGCGGAGAGAGAGGGATTCGAACCCTCGGTAAGGCTATAAACCCTACGCTCCCTTAGCAGGGGAGTACCTTCGACCACTCGGCCATCTCTCCGAAGAGCGCAAGGATACCGTCTTAGGCCCGAAAGGTCAAACCGCTCAGGCCCCCTGCTCCAGGCCGAACGCCTTGTGCAGCACGCGAACAGCCAGCTCCATGTATTTCTCGTCGATCACCACCGAAATCTTGATTTCTGAAGTGGAAATCATCTGGATGTTGATCCCTTCTTCCGCCAGAGTCCTGAACATGTTGCTGGCGATACCGGCATGGGATCGCATGCCGACGCCGATCACGGAGACCTTGGCGATGCGGTCGTCGCCGGAAATCTCGCGGGCGCCGATATGGGTTTGCACCCCTTTCAGCACCTCCAGTGCTTTTTTGTATTCGTTGCGATGGACGGTGAAGGTGAAATCGGTGGCGCCGTCCGCGCCGACGTTCTGGATGATCATGTCCACGTCGATATTGGCATCGCCGACCGGGCCGAGGATCTGGTAGGCGATGCCCGGACGATCCGGTACGCCGAGCACGGTAATTTTTGCCTCATCGCGGTTGAACGCGATACCCGAAATAATCGCTTGTTCCATTTTTTCATTTTCCTCAAAGGTGATCAGAGTGCCTTCCCCTTCGTCATCGAAGCTGGAAAGCACGCGCAACTTGACCTTGTATTTGCCGGCAAATTCCACCGAGCGGATTTGCAGAACTTTGGAACCAAGGCTCGCCATCTCCAGCATTTCTTCGAAGGTGATGCTCTTGAGCCGGCGCGCTTCAGGCACGAGGCGCGGGTCGGTCGTGTAGACGCCGTCCACATCGGTGTAGATTTGGCACTCGTCGGCTTTCAGCGCTGCGGCCAGCGCCACGCCGGTGGTGTCCGAACCACCGCGGCCAAGGGTGGTGATATTGCCTTTTTCATCCACGCCCTGAAAACCCGCCACCACGACCACATAGCCTGCGTCCAGGTCGGCGCGCATGTTGTGCTCTTCGATGTCGAGTATGCGCGCCTTGGAGTGCGCGCTGTCGGTAATGATCTTGACCTGGGAGCCGGTGTAGCTCCGCGCCTTCAGCCCCAGTTCCATCAGCGCCATGGACAACAGGGCAATCGTCACCTGCTCGCCGGTGGAAAGCAGCACGTCCATTTCGCGCGGATCGGGATTGGGCTGGACTTCCTTGGCCAAAGCAACCAGGCGGTTAGTCTCTCCGCTCATGGCGGAAACAACGACCACGACCTGATGGCCAAGCATCTTGAATTTGGCTACGCGCTGGGCAACGTTCTTGATTCGATCGGGGTTGCCGACCGACGTGCCGCCATATTTCTGAACAATCAGTGCCATTGCACACCCGCAAAAATTGATGATTTTAATTCAATTACGGAAAGATGACGAGCACATGACAAATTCCTGTAATTGAAATGTCAAAAATATCAGGGTTGCCGCCCTTAAAAAAAACCTCTCCATGAAATCCAATGTCATTAAAATTGTGTATTATTAAAACAGTCGTGATAAGATTGCGTACAGAACTAGTGGTTTCCCCTATCCAGCGATAAGGGTTTTGCTTATACACTTTATTAACTATTTACACTAATACCATGAAAATATTTGAAAATATCGCAAACCCACGAGAAATCCGCCGCAAGCTTGGTCTGAACCAGCATGAGTTCTGGACCCAAATCGGCGTAACCCAAAGTGGTGGCTCCCGCTATGAAAGCGGTCGCAATATGCCGAAACCGGTAAGAGAATTGCTGCGCCTCGTCCATGTGGAGCAGCTTGACCTGGCCCGGATCAAGAAAGAAGACTTTGACATCGTTGGTCTCCTGAAGGAGGAGCAACCGGATTTGTATAAGAGTCTGAAAAAATCGGTTCGCGCCAAGAAAAAAGAAGCTTGAGCCAGCAACACTAACAGTTCAGCTTTACCGCAACACCCTGCGCCTCGATCTCGGCCGCGAAATTTAACATCCACTCTTGCGGCAATGCCGACAAGCGTGCCGCTTCTGGTTGCATCGAAGGGCGGGCGAGACCGTATAACAGTACGCCCAGTAATGGCACTGCTTCAGCCCGCAGCCGGCCGATAAAACCCAAATAAGCCTCCCGCTCTGCATCCGGGGGAGGCTGTCCGTCGAATTCAAACACACAGGTTTGCAGCCAGGTCGGGCATAACAGCGCTGCCGTCCGCAAATTATCATGCATTTTTTCCACCGTCTGGCGGGTGCGGTTAATCCTGCGCATCCCATTCGCCGTGGCGCTGTCCAGCTTGAACCACACCTCTCCGCCCAGGCCAGCCATTTTTCGCAAGCCTTCCTTGACCCTGGCGCGCTGAATCAGGCTGCCGTTGGTGATCAACACCAGACTGATCTTTCCGATCAGATCGAATTCCGCCATGATCTCGCCGATCAAATCGACAACCTGGACGAACTCCCTGGCACTGGTCGGCTCGCCGTTGCCGGACAGGGCGATATCGTTGAGCCGCCGCGCCTCGACCGGCGCCCGCCGTTGCATGAAATCGCCTTGCAGCAATTCCCGCAAAAAACCGCGCAACTCTCCTGCCAGCTTTTCCAGCTCAACCTCGGGTGCGGCGCCACGCTTGAGGTCGGGCACCTGACAATAAATGCAGCGCCAGTTACAGGCATTGTTGGTATTGAGGTTGATCCCCACTGAAACACCACCGGCACGGCGCGAGATCACCGGGTAGACATAGGTCATCCCCGCGCTGCTGCGGTCATGGTCGTAAATATTCAGCATTTCAGACATATCCCTGATTTTAAGGCTTCGCTTGCCCGGGCGCCAACAAATTCAGCGCAATGATATAATCCACCGGAAATTGACCACCACCCTTGGCCCATCCAATATGCTGATCACGCGCAGACTCGAATTTGACGCCGGCCACCGCATCCCGCACCATAAAAGCCAGTGCCGTCATCTGCACGGCCATCGTTACGCCATCGAAATCAGCCTGTCCGGCAGCATCATCAATACGCCCGGCTCGTCGGAAGAAGGCATGGTCATGGACTTTTCCGACGTCAAGGCCATCGCCCAGAAGTATGTGGTGGAACCGTGGGATCACGCCTTCCTGGCGTATGCCGGCGACACCGTCGTTATCGATTTCCTGAAGACCATTGAAGGACACAAGACCGTGGTACTCGATTGCGTGCCCACTGCGGAAAATCTTGCCGCCAAAGCGTTCCAGATTCTGGAGCTGGCCTACCGCGACACCTATGGCAACAATCTGCGCCTCGAGCGGGTGCGGATTTACGAAACACCCAACAACTGGGCGGATGCGGTAAGAGGGGAAATCTGACTGGCTGCCGGGTGAGATTCGACCCTTGGCGTAGCCTTACCCCCAGATTTCCGGCGGCACGCAAAGCCTCGCCACCGGCACGTCACCGAGCAGGTGCTCGTCGACAATCGCGGCGACATCGTCCTTCGTCACCTTGCCGTACATCACGCCATCGGGGTACACCAGCACGCTCGGTCCTGTACCGCACGGGCCGATGCAGCCGGTCATGGTGAGGCGGAATTTTTCGCCCAGGTTGCGCTTCTGGAACTCGAACATGAATTCGTCCAGCACTTCGCCGCACCCGTTTTGATTGCACGATCCCTGCGGATGGCCGGGGCCGCGGTTCTGGGTGCAGATAAAGATGTGTTTCAAAGGTTTTGCCATAATTTCTCCTGATGTGTTTTGCCGGAATCAACCGAACTTGAATAAAATCCCATAACCGCCGCGCGGATACTCCCAATCCACATTACGGTAATCATCGCAGATGATGCGGCAGGTGCCGCATTCCAGGCAG
>CAMTYG010000179.1:0-9560 GCA_947085875.1 uncultured Sulfuricella sp. | reverse complement strand
GATCAGGGCGGTAACGCAGGTCTGATAAACGAACACCGCAGGGGGATCGTACTTTTCGATAATCTCGCGGATCGCCCTGAACAACCGCTTTTCACCGCCGTAGATCACGTCCAGCTCGCCGATATCGGTGGTAAAGCCGGTACGATAAAGCTTCGGCCCGCTCGAAGCCGCATGGCGGTTGTCCCAGGAGTTTCCCTCGCAGGCAATCGGCCCGTGCACCAGGTGGGCCACATCCACAATCGGCTGCAGCGCGATCTTCGCCCCGTCGAAGGCGCAACCGCCCGCCGCCGCACCGGGCGTAAGCGGCTTGGCGCAGCCCTTCTTGCGCTCCTTGTCGGACTTGCCCTGATTAGTCGGGCAGGCCGGCTCGTTGAATATCGTCTCGACTTTTCTGCTTAATGCGCTCATTGCGATAATCCTGACAAAAGTTTCTCTTGGCTTATCACTATGCAAGTCCCATGCCCACTCGATGCGGCGAGCTTGAAAGGCCCGTCTATACGTAATTTAAGGGGAGTCTGGAAAGGTTTGCCCGGGGGTCTGTGTCGCAAAAGACATGTCAGGTTTGCGACATAGACCCGGACAAACAATCGGATGGGTGGAAACCATCTTCGAAGACGGCCGGATCAAACTGACCCATGAAACGCCGATAGAAAAAAGAAATCTTTCCTGTCAGCGGAAGTGCTGGCACATGGGAACTAATCAAGCTCGCGGGCGCAATGCGTTGCGCCTTACATGAGTGGACCAGCCTGAATGCACCGTCGGCTCTTTCCCGCAGCACTGCTTGAATTTCTTTCCACTCCCACAAGAACAAGGATCGTTGCGCCCGACATTGGGCGATTCACGGCGCATGAATTTAGTCGAGTCTGACCCGTTTGATTCACTTTGTTCAGGGAAGTTGAGTGCAGCGATACCTATTGTTCAGGGTGATTTGGCCGGGGAAACTTCTTTGAACATATAAGGGCACCTCTAAAAATTCACCCCCTATTGCCCCCTGATGCATCAGTTACGGCGAGAACTTTGAGATAATACGCACTACCAACTTCTATCCCAATCTATCGCGATGCCCACACTCCGCTCCCCTGGTTTTTTTGATGTTGAGACACGCACCGCCAAATTGACGGCGATGGGTGACCCGCTGGTGAAACTCAATGCCCAGATCAACTGGGAAGCCTTTCGACCTGATTTGGCACGGGTGCATGAGAAGGAAAGGAAGAGCAATGCCGGGGCCAAGCCCATCGATGTGGTACTCATGTTCAAGATGCTGGTTCTCCAGCACCTGTACAACCTTGCCGATGAAAAAACCCACTGGATACGCAGTGGGTTGAGTGGTCGAACAGCCAGCCCGCTCAGAATTCCACCAGGATGTCCTCATCCAGCAGCATGTACTGGCAAGCCATGCGCCATTTCGGCGCCACATCGCTGATGTTGATCTGTTCCAGATCGGCCTTGCTGAGCTTGCCGTTGAGCACCAGCACGGTTTTTTCCTTTTCCGTCAGATGCACCGCCTTGGGGGCGTGTGCACCGAGAGGCGTAACCTGTACGGAGCAGGAACCGCATTCGCCGTCCTCGCACTCGTAGTGGATGGGAATTTTATGTTCTTGCGCTACTGAGAGCAGGGTTTTGCGGTCGCCGGCGACGGCATAGACGGTGATGTCTTTTTTCAGCGCCGGGGAGCTGAAGGTGATATTGGCCATTATTTACTCCATGAAGGGTTAGGCGTGAGGGGTGAGGCGTAAAAACAAGGCTAGCACTTCGCCTCACCTCTCACCGCCGTTAGCGGATGATGTCGTAGCTGTAGTCGGTCTTGCCAGGCACGTTGGTGGACTTGTCCATCTCGTCGAATATCTTGTCGAGAATTTTCACCAGCACGTTGAGCGAGCCCTGGTAGCCCCACACCGGATAACGGTGATGGTGGTGACGGTCGAACACCGGGAAGCCGATGCGGATCAGCGGGGTGCCGATGTCGCGCTCGAGGAACTTGCCGTAGGTATTGCCGATCAGGAAGTCCACCGGTTCCGTCGCCAGCAGCGAGCGCATGTGCCACAGGTCCTTGCCGCCCCATGCCTTGCAGCCTTGGCCGAAGGGCGAGGCGTCGAGCAGCGCCTGCATGGCGGCAACCCAATCCTTGTTGCCGTTGGTGGCGAGCACGTGCACCGGCTCGGCGCCCATTTCCAGCAGGAAGGCGGTCAGGCCCATGACCATGCTGGGATCGCCGTAGAGGGCGAATTTCTTGCCGTGCAGGTAGGCTTGGGAATCGGCCATCGCGTCGAGCAGGCGGCCGCGCTCCATTTCCAGCGCGGCGGGAATTTCCTTGCCGGTGAGTTTGGAAATCGCCATCAGGAACTCGTCGGTGGCGGTGACGCCGACCGGGTGGTTGAACACCAGCGCTTCCTGGCCCTTGCTCTTGACGTACTCGGCGGTTTTTTCCGTGCCGTAGTGCTGCATGAACACGGTACCCTTGGCATTAAGCGCGTCCTTGGCCGCTTCCAGCTTGGTGCCGCCGTCGTACATGCGGAATTCGCCGTCGGTCGGGGTGTCGAACACGTCGCTGTTATCGCCCAGGATAGTGTAGTCCAGGCCCATCAGGTCGAACATGCGCTTGATTTCGCGCAGGTTGCCCACGGTGTAGCCGTCGAAGCCGCCGACGAAGTTGATCTTGCCGTTTTCCTTGCGCTCTGCTTTTTCCCAGAAATGGGTGAGCACGCCCTTCATCATGTTGTCGTAGCCGGTGATGTGGCTGCCGACGAAGGACGGGGTATGCGCGAAAGGCACGTCGAATTCTTCCGGGACAGAGCCCTTCTGCTTCGCGGTCTTGATGAAGCTGTCGAGGTCGTCGCCGATCACTTCCGCCATGCAGGTGGTGGAAACCGCGATCATCTTCGGCTTGTACAGGCTATAGCTGTTGGCCAGGCCGTCGACCATGTTGTTGAGGCCGCCGAACACCGCCGCGTCTTCAGTCATGGAGCTGGACACTGCCGAAGAGGGCTCCTTGAAATGGCGGTTGAAGTGGCTGCGGAAGTAGGAAACGCAACCCTGCGAACCGTGCACGAAAGGCAGCGTGCCCTCGAAGCCGACGGCGGCGAAAATCGCCCCCAGAGGCTGGCAGGCCTTGGCCGGGTTGATGACGAGGGCTTCGCGGGCAAAGTTCTTCTCGCGGTAATCCCAGCTCTTGGTCCAGTCGGCGATTTCCTGCACCTTGATGTCCGGGTAGCCGCCTTCGAAACAGGTTTTCTTCGACTCGAACATTTCCGTGTATTCCGGCGCGCGGAACAGGGTCATGTGGTCGAGAACTTTCTCTGCGCTTTGACTCATGATAATTCTCCTTCAAATTTGGTTAGGGGTGAGGGGTGAGGCGTTCGGCGAGATTCCCCCTCACCCCTAACTCCTCACCCATCACGCAATTACTTCTTCCACGGGGCTTTGGTCTTGCTCCACACCGGGCTGTTGATGGCCATGTCCATGTCGCGGGCGAAGATGGCGAAGCCGTCGTAGCCGTGGTACGGGCCGGAGTAATCCCACGAGTGCATCTGGCGGAACGGGATGCCCATTTTCTGGAACACGTATTTTTCCTTGATGCCGGAACCGACCAGGTCGGGCTTGATCTTCTCGACGAATTTTTCCAGCTCGTAGGCGGTCACGTCGTCATAGATCAGGGTGCCGTCCTTGACGTAGTGGGTGGTGCGCTGGTAGTCGTCGTTGTGGCCGAACTCGTAGCCGGTGCCGGCGATTTCCATGCCCAGGTCTTCGTAGGCGCCGACCACGTGGCGCGGCCTGAGGCCGCCGACGTAAAGCATCACGGTCTTGCCTTCGAGGCGCGACTTGTACTTGGCGATCACCGCATCGGTCAGCGGCTGGTACTTGGCGATAACCTTCTCGGCGCCTTCCTTGATCTTGTCGTCGAAGTGGGCGGCAATGGCGCGCAGGCTCTCGGCGATCTTGGTCGGCCCGAAGAAGTTGTACTCGTGCCAGGGAATGCCGTATTTCTCTTCCATGTAGCGCGAGATGTAGTTCATCGAGCGATAGCAGTGGATTAAATTCAACTTGGCCTTCGGGGTGGCTTCCATCTCCTTTAGGGTGCCGTCGCCGGACCACTGGGCGATCACTCGCAGCCCCATCTCCTCCAGCAGGATGCGGGAAGACCAGGCGTCGCCGCCGATGTTGTAGTCGCCGATGACCGCCACGTCGTAAGGCGTGGATTCAAATCCCTTGGTCTTCGCCTCCGAGCCTTCCAGCACGTAGTCGCGCACCGCGTCGTTGGCGATGTGGTGGCCGAGGGATTGCGACACCCCGCGGAAACCCTCGCAGCGCACCGGCACGATAGTCTTGCCGATCTGCTTGGCTTTCTTCTTCGACACCGCTTCGATGTCGTCGCCGATCAGACCGATCGGGCATTCGGACTGCACCGACAAGCCGTTGTTCAGCGGGAACAAGGCCTCGACTTCATCCATCAGCTTGTCCAGCTTCTTGTCGCCGCCGAACACGATGTCCTTTTCCTGGAAATCGGAGGTGAACTGCATGGTGCCGAAAGCATTCACGCCGGTCACGCCGATGAAATAATTGCGCCGCGACGCCCAGGAATACTGGCCGCAGCCCACCGGGCCGTGGCTGATGTGGATCATGTCCTTGATCGGGCCCCACACCACGCCCTTGGAACCGGCGTAAGCGCAGCCGCGGACGGTCATCACGCCGGGCAGGGACTTGATATTTGATTTCACGCCGCAATCTGGCTTGCCTTCCTCGTGCACGCTGAGGTGCTTGATGCGCTTTTTGGCGGATTTTTCCGGATAGACCGAGAGCACTTCCTCGATCAGCTCCTGGTTTCTGGCTTTGACGTCTGTACTCATTTCAAACTCCTTTGGGTTGGTGATGAATAATGAGGGATGGAAAAAACCATCACCCCGCCACCCATCACCCATCACTCATTACCGTATCAGGCCGCTGCGGCAGCCTTGCCGACGATGGACTCGTCAATCTCCTCCATCAGGCCGAACTCAAGTAGCAGTTCTTCCAGCTCGTCCATGGTGATCGGGGTAGGGATGGTGCCTTTGCCGGCGTTGGCATGGATTTTCTGGGCCAACTGACGGTACTCTTCGGCCTGCTTCGATTCCGGCGCATATTCCAGCACCGTCATGCGGCGCAGTTCGGCGTGCTGGACTATGTTGTCGCGCGGCACGAAGTGGATCAGCGTGGTGTTCAGCTTCTTCGCCAGTGCTTCGGCCAGTTCCAGTTCCTTGTCGGTCTGGCGCTCGTTGCAGATCAGCCCGCCCAGACGCACGCCGCCCGCATTGGCATACTTGAGAATACCCTTGGAGATGTTGTTGGCGGCATACATCGCCATCATCTCGCCGGACATCACGATGTAGATCTCCTGCGCCTTGTTCTCGCGGATGGGCATGGCGAAACCGCCGCACACCACGTCGCCGAGCACGTCGTAGGAAACATAGTCCATGTCGTCATAGGCACCGTTCTCTTCGAGGAAGTTGATGGCGGTGATCACGCCGCGGCCGGCGCAACCCACTCCAGGTTCAGGGCCACCGGACTCGGCACACTTGATATTGCGGTAGCCGAACTTCATCACGTCCTCGATTTCCAGGTCCTCCACGCTACCCGCTTCGGCGGCCAGGGAGAGCACCGTGTCCTGCGCCTTGGCGTGCAGGATCAAACGGGTGGAGTCGGCTTTGGGATCGCAGCCGACGATCAGGATCTTCTGGCCCATCTCGGCCAGCGCCGCAAGGGTGTTTTGGGAAGTGGTGGATTTGCCGATCCCACCCTTGCCGTAAAAAGCAATTTGCCTTAGTGCGCTCATCTATTTCTCCTTCGTCAAAAATTAAAAACCCGGTTCGGCTTGCTACGATGAAACCTGCCTTGCCCAACGCCTATGCAACCACCGTGCCAGTTCTGAAAATTATATATAACATCATGTTTATACAATATAATTATCAATTTTCCCAGGCCGTACAGGGTGTGTCGCAAAGCCGACAAACCGGATGACGATGTCGGAAAGTCTTCGGAAGGTTAATAGCACTGTAGGTAAGTGCTGAAGCCTGACTGTCAGGCTTCAGCCTGACCTAACATAGGCAATTAGGAACGGAACTTGCTGTACCCCTCGCCATGGATGCCAAAACCGACAATTCAAGAGGCCACAGCACCAACCTGGTGGGTATCCCCACCGGTCTGCTGGCCAGCGCTGCCTTCAATGACTACCCGCTGGCGCTGGCTATCGGCGGAGTGCGGGAAATGAACCGGCCATTCTTCGAGATGCTGGCCAAGGCGATTGACCCTACCGAGGCCGGCGCGATGTTCGAGCACTACATGTCCATGCTGTTCGGGCTGGACGGGAACGCGCTGGCGGGCGACGAAGGCGGCGGTAAGCGGCGCTTCCGCTCCAGCTACCGCCGCCTGCTGGAGGGCTGGGGTTTCGACTCCAACGGCCCGGAGGGAGCGGTGCTGAAAGGCTGGGTGGAAAGCCGCTTCGGCCTGCTGCCCATCTTCCACAAGGAACTGCTGGGCCGATTCCCCTCGCCCGCCTGGATCACCTATGTCGAGCAAAAAATGTCGAGCCGCTTCCACAACAACAGCATCAGCCTGCAACTCGACATCCTCTACGAGTTCTGCCAGTGGATGCTGGCGCGTTGGATTGCGCCGGGGCGCAGGCACCTCACCCTGTACCGCGGCATCAACAATTTCGACGAACACCAGGTGATCGAACGCATCGATAAACGCATCGCCGTGATCCGCCAGAACAACCTGGTTTCGTTCACCGCCAACCGGGTGATCGCCGACGAATTCGGCGACATCATCCTCGAGGCCAGGGTGCCGGCGGTGAAGGTACTTTTCTTCAATGGACTGCTGGCCGGGCACCCGCTCAAGGGCGAGGGGGAATACCTGGTGATCGGCGGCGATTACCGGGTAACGATGAGTTATTTTTGATGACGCATTCATCACCCATTACCCATTCCCCATCACCCGCTTCCCTGCGCAGCAGGGCCCTCGGCGCCTATCTCGGCCTGGCCTGCGGCGACGCACTGGGCGCCACGGTGGAGTTCCTGATGCCGCGGGAGATCAAGGCGCAGTACGGCGTCCACCGGGAAATCACCGGCGGCGGCTGGCTGCGCCTCAAACCGGGACAAGTGACCGACGACACCGGGATGTCCCTGTATCTCGGGCAAGCGATACTGGATAGTGGCGGCTGGAGCCTCACTGCGGTCGCCGATGCCTTCGTCGCCTGGCTCAAATCCAGGCCGGTGGATGTCGGCGCCACCTGCCGCCGCGGCATTCGCCGCTACATGCTGCAGGGCATCGTCCACGGCCCGGAGTCCGACTCGGACGGCGGCAACGGCGCAGCCATGCGCAACCTGCCCGTAGCGCTGTTCACCCTGGGTAACGATGCCCTGTTCGAACGCTACAGCCTGGAGCAGGCACGCATCACTCATCACCACCCGTTTTCCGACGCGGGCACCCTGGCACTGGGGCGCATGGTGCAAACCCTGCTCCAGGGCGGCGGCATCCGTGAATGCCGCGCCATCGCCAACCGGCTGGTTGAGCAGCACCGCCAGTTCCGCCTCGACCCCTGTCCGGGACGCGCATCCGGCTATATCGTGGACACCGTGCAGACGGTGCTGCACCACTTCTTCTACACCGACAACTTCGAGGAATGCGTAGTGGACACCGTCAACCGTGGCGAGGATGCCGATACCACCGGCGCGCTGGCCGGTATGCTGGCCGGAGCCCGGTACGGCGCCGAAGCGATTCCGCGCCGCTGGCTGGAAAAACTCGATGCCGGAATTCTGGGGCAAATCGAAGAACAGGTGGATGGGCTGCTTCGACTGGCGCCGGCAGGTGGAGGTTAATTCAATTCACGCAGCAGCCTGAAACCCGCTGAGCGCCACAAAGAAATCCCCCGCGCTCATGTCCAGGCGCTGGATGTTCTGCTCTTCCATGAACTTGATCTCATTTTTGGTCGGCTCGCCCGGCAACACCGCCCAGTGCGGGCCATCGCTGGAGCGTTTCATGGTCTGGCGGGCGTAGGCGCGCTCCAGCTGGTTGCGGAAATGGCAGCCGATGAAGAGGAAGCTGCGCCCGCTGCGCAATGCCTGCACCCGCGGCGGGATCGGGGTCTGGATGTCGATCTCGGTCAGCACTTCGACGAAGTCCGAATCCGAGACGATGAAATTGGCTGCCGGCGCAATCGAGCCGAAAGGCTTGTAGAGCACGGTGCCCCATCCGGCAGCCTGGGACTCGCTGGTTTCGGCGCCGTCGGCCTGATAATACTTGACCCACTGGTCGCGGTGTTCGGCACGGCTCACGCCCTGGATCTGGCCCCAGCTTTGGCGATCCGCCAGCGCGGCCTGCGCGGCGGCGTCGTACCAGGTGTCCACCAGCAGCGGCAGGTTAGGCAGGGAAGCGAAGTAGCGGTGCAGGGCGGAAGGCGCGACCGGAGGCTGGAATATCTCGCGCATCACCGCGACCAGCGTCTTGCGGTGCTTGAAGTTCTCGATGTACTGCGCCGCCGCCGTCATGTTGGAGCGAATCTTGAACGGCACGGTCACCCTGGCGGAAAGCCGCGCGGCCAGCGCGTCGAACGAGGCCGGCACCGGATTCTCGCCGCTCTGTGCCAGCAATTCAGGCCCAAGATAGGGGACCACCTTCCCTGCGGCCAGAGACGGCACTATTTCATTCAGCATGGCATCCATGTCTATTCTCCAAGTTTTCGCGCTTCGACCGTCAGTGGCAAGCGGGTGTCCGCCGCCATCTCCGGCAGGGCGAATTTCCAGCCGTTGGCGAGTGTCACCGTGCCGCCCCACATCTCCGGCTTTTCCATCTCGACGATGGGTTCTTCCAGGTCCTTTTTCGCGATGTAGGCGGTCAGCGCCCCGGATGCATCCTTGCGGATCATTATCTTCATCGGTTATCTCCCAAAATCTCTTCCATTTCCGCCGTATCCAGCTCGCGCCCCTTCATGCCCACGATGTAGCCGCGCTCGTAGAAATCCACGCCATAGATGTAAAACTGCTGGAGGAAGGTGCCGATCTTGGCCACATAACCCACATCGCCCTTTTTCACCAGCACGTCGCCGATCTCCTTGCCGGGGAAAGTGCCGTCGTTGCGGACATTCATCAGCGAACGCACCTTCTGTCCGTACTCGAACCGGGGCGGCCCGTCTATTTCGATCACCTCGCTGTCGCGGCTGATTTTCATACCGGCTTGCGCACGATGTTCACTACGTTGGCCGCGGCGGCGGAACTGCCGCATACCCCGCCGCAGGACTGGGGCATGTTCGGGTTCACGAACACCAGCCGGGTCAGGGTCATGCTTTCCTCGAAGCCGATGATGACGCCGTCCAGCAGGGAGGCCGATGCCTCCGGCACGAACAGGCGGATGTCGTCGTGCATTACCACGGTGTCGCCGGGCAGCGGCCCTTTTTCCACGGAAAAATCGTAGTCCATCCCTGAGCATCCTCCGGGCTTCAGCACCAGCCTGAATCCGGAGCCGGCGCCGCCGTTGAAGCGGATCATGCGGCGAATGAAATTTTCCGCCGTCAGCGCGATCTTGACGTTCAT
>CAMTYG010000178.1:0-9496 GCA_947085875.1 uncultured Sulfuricella sp. | reverse complement strand
GTAAACCGCCAGCAGGGTGATCGCCATGCCGGTCGTGACTGCCTCGGACCAGGCCATCAGGATGAAGTAGGGCAGGTAGTCGTGGTAGAGATAGGCGGGCAGGTAGGCGCCGGACAGATGCAGCAGCAGTGTGCCGCCCAGCCCGGTGGCAGCCATGGCCAGCGCGCCGCCGAAAAAGGCATTGAGAAAGATATAGACGAAAAGATGGTTGGGCAGCTTCCGGTCTGCCAGCCAGTAGATGGCGTAGCTCACCGCTACCGGCAAGACGCCCATGATGAGGGCGTTCCAGCCGTATCCCTGCCATCCGCTCATGCCCGCCAGGGTGACGGCGGTCAGAACGATGGCGAGTCCAATCAAAGCGAGTTGCGGCCCGAACATCAGCGTCATGGCGGTGGCGCCGAGCAGGTGAAAGTTCAGCCCCGGCTTGATGCCGGTCTTGATGCTCCAGAGCGCCATGAGAACCACGCACGTACCCAGCCACACATTCAGCGGGCCGGCATCCTTGAGCTTGCGCCAGGGTGCGGTTCGGATTGCCCAGAAAATGGCTGGCGCGAACAGTCCCCACCCGGGCCAAAGCCAGGAGGGAGGCAGGAGATAGTCGGGGAAATTCATATTTCCATTTTAAGCTATACTCCACGATTATTTTTTAGAGTGGAGTATCGAACTTGAAATTAGTGCTATTCGACCTGGACAACACGCTGCTTTCCGGAGACAGCGATTTCGAGTGGGCGCAGTTCCTGATCGAGCGCGGCGTGCTCGATCGCGAGGTGTACGAGGCGCGCAACCAGGCGTTCTACGATCAGTACAAGGCCGGCACACTGGATATCCACGAGTTTCTGGATTTCCAGCTCAAGCCGCTGTCCCGCCATCTGCGCACCCAGCTGGATATCTGGCATGGACAATTCATGCGCGAAAAGATTTTGCCGATCATTAACCCGAAGGGGCTCGACCTGGTCGACCGGAGCTTGCGCGAGGCGGACCTGGTGGCGATCATTACCGCCACCAACAGCTTCGTCACCATGCCGATCGCCAGAGCGTTCGGGGTCGAACACCTGATCGCGACGGAGCCGGAACAGAACGGCGGCGAATTCACCGGCAAGGTGGCCGGCACGCCCAGCTTTCGCGAGGGGAAAATCACCCGTCTCGATGCCTGGTTGAAACAGCGTGGGCTGGACTGGGAAGGCGTGCAGGAAAGCTGGTTCTACAGCGATTCCCTCAACGATCTGCCGCTGCTGGAACGGGTCAGCAACCCGGTAGCGGTGGACCCCGACCCGACCCTGAATATGCATGCCGAGAAGAACGGCTGGCCGGTGATCAGTTTGCGGTGAGTGCGAATGAATTTGCACCTGCACATACATGGCCGAATGAGTTCGGCCCTACTTCCACCTCGATATGCCGCAACGTACTGACACGTAGGGCCGAATTCATTCGGCCAGCCAGGCGGGAATTGGTCGAATGAATTCGACCCTACATTTTCCCGTAACATGGTTTGTTCTCGCGATCGTCGCTTCTATTGCTTCCGTAGTTGCCGGCGTCGCCTTCGGCAGCATCGACCTGTCCCTGGGCGAGGTGTTGTGCGCGCTCGCCGGCCAGGAAACCGGGCTGGCGGCGGATGTCGTGTGGCAGTTGCGCCTGCCGCGCGTGGCCAGCGCTTTCGCCTGCGGCGGGCTGCTGGCCTTGGCCGGCGCGCTGTTGCAGGCGTTGCTGCGCAATCCCCTGGCCGATCCTTACATTCTGGGCATTTCCGGCGGGTCTGCCGTGGCGGCTCTGGCGGCGATGCTGCTGGGCCTGGCCGCTGCGGCGGTAAACCTTGCCACCCTCGGCGGGGCGCTGGCTGCGGTCGGGCTGGTGTTCGCCCTGGGCTTTGGCCGCGGCGGGAACATGGTGCGCCTGCTGCTTACCGGCGTGGTGCTGTCGGCCGGATTCGGCGCCTTGATCAGCCTGCTGCTCACCCTGGCGCCGGGGGCGCAGGTGCGTGGCATGCTGTTCTGGCTGATGGGCGACCTTGCGCAGGCGCAGGCGCCCGGCTTGGCCTGGGGTGTCCTGCTGGCGGCGCTGGCGCTCTCCTGGTGGCAGGCAAGCAGCCTGGACATCCTCGGCCTGGGCGAGCTCAAGGCCGGGTCCCTGGGAGTGGCGGTGCGGCCGTTGCAGTTCGGGATCTATTTTACTGCCTCCGCCGCCACTGCGGCGGTGGTGGTGGAGGCCGGAGCGATCGGCTTCGTCGGCCTGATCGTGCCGCACTTCGTGCGTCTGCTCGGCGTCAGCGGCCATCGCTGGCTGTTGCCGCTGGCCGTGCTGGCCGGCGGCAGCTTCCTGACCCTGGCCGACACCCTGGCGCGCACGGCCATTGCACCGCAACAACTGCCGGTGGGGGTGCTCACCGCCCTGCTCGGCGTGCCGCTGCTGCTGTTTCTCTTGACCCGTAAAGTCTGATGCTGCGCGCCGAAGGCCTGAACCTGTCCGTTCCCGGCAAAGTGTTGTGCCGCGACCTGAATATCGCGATCGAACCCGGCGAATGCTGGGGTATTCTGGGGCGCAACGGCAGCGGCAAGACCACCCTGCTGCACGCTCTGAGCGGGCTGCGCGCGCCCGATGCCGGCCGGGTGTCGTGGGCCGGCAACCCCCTGCCGGATTATCCCCGCCGCGAGCTGGCCCGGCACATCGGCGTGCTCCCCCAGGACGAAGGCCACGAATTCTGGGGGACGGCGCTGGAATACGTGCTGCTCGGGCGTTATCCCCATAGTCGCGGTTTCGGCCTGACGGACGGCGATGAGGAAGCCGCGCTGGCAGCGCTGCAACAGGTGGGCATGGCCGATATGGCGCATCGAACGCTGATTACGCTTTCCGGCGGCGAGCGGCAGCGCGTGCGTATCGCCATGCTGCTGGCCCAGGCGCCTCAGCATTACTGCCTCGACGAGCCCCTGCAGCATCTCGATCTGGGCCACCAGGCGGAGGCATTGCGGCTGCTGCAGCGCCTCGCCGCCGAGGAAGGCAAGGCGGTGCTGATGGTGCTGCACGAGACTCTGTGGGCCGGACGTTATTGTGACCACATCCTGATGTTGTATGATGAGGGAAGAGTGTTGGCTGGCAACGCTGCCGAAATGATGACGCTACAAAATCTGGAGGAGCTTTACCAGTGCGGACTGCGGGAAATCAAAACGGAGGTCGGCAGTTATTTTCTGCCTGCATGACACTAGTCGCATCGTTTTCACTTGGGGCGGCAAAACCTTCGCCGTGTATAATACCAACCAACACCATATTGTCCGGCGATTTCGTGATGTACCAACCCGTTCCTCGTTCTTATCAAAACATTATCTCGAACTTTCCTAAAGCATGATCCGCAAACTTATCAGCCGCGTTTTCCAGAAAAAATCACCCAATGACGGCGCGCCGCGCATCTTCAAGTTGAAGTCGCACGGTATCACCGCCGACCAGCTTACCCCGTGTGCGCTGAAGACGGTGAAGGCGCTGCAGCAGGCGGGCTTCAAGGCTTTCGTCGTGGGCGGTGCGGTGCGCGATCTGCTGCTGGGCAGGGAGCCCAAGGATTTCGACGTAGCCACCGATGCCGATCCGGACGAGGTGCGCCATCTGTTCCGGCGTTCCCGCATCATCGGGCGGCGCTTCCGCATCGTCCACGTGATGTGCGGCCCGGAAACCATCGAGGTTTCCACCTTCCGCACCGTCGCCGTCGCCACCAACAACGACAGCGATGACCGCCAGACCGACCAGGAAAGCGGTCGTATCCTGCGCGATAACGTGTTCGGTTCCCAGGTGGAGGACGCGATGCGCCGCGATTTCACGATCAACGCGCTGTATTACGACCCCGTCAGCCAGGAAATATGGGATTACCACAACGGCTTGGCCGACCTCAAGGCCGGGGTGCTGCGCATCATCGGCGACCCGGCCCAGCGCTACCGCGAGGATCCGGTGCGGATGCTGCGCGCCGTGCGCTTTGCCGCCAAACTCGGGCTGAAACTGGACCCGGCAGCGATCAAGCCGATCCGGGAGCTGGCCGAGCTGCTGGAGGATGTTCCCGCAGCGCGGTTGTTCGACGAAATGCTCAAGCTGCTTTTTTCCGGTCACGCGGTGCAAAGCATCCTGCTGTTGCGCAAGAAGGGCCTGCACCATGGCTTGCTGCCGATGCTCGACGTGATTCTGGAACAGCCGATGGGCGAGCGTTTCGTCATGCAGGCGCTGGCCAAGACCGACCAGCGCATCCTGGAAGAGAAGCCGGTTTCGCCCGCTTACCTGTTCGCGGCCCTGCTCTGGCACGAAGTGCTGGTTGCCTGGCAGCAATCCCAGGCGGCAGGCGAAAAACCGGCTCCGGCGCTGCATTTGGCGATGGATGTGGTGTTGGCGGCGCAGAGCGAGAAGCTGGCGATTCCCCACCGCTACGACGCGGTGATGAAGGAAATCTGGACGATGCAGCCACGCTTCCTGCAGCGCGCCGGCCAGCGTCCGTTCCGCCTGCTCGAGCACCCGCGCTTCCGCGCCGCATTTGATTTCCTGATGATGCGCTGCGAAAGCGGCGAGGTGGATGCCGAGGTCGGTTGCTGGTGGGAGGATTTTCAGGATGCCGGCGAACACAAACGTGGCGAGATGCTGATTAAGGACGAAGCCCCTGCTGCCAAGAAACGGCGGCGGCGCAAGCCAAAAAGTGAGGGGTTGGAAATAACAAGTGGTGACTAAGCTTTTTAAAACGCGCATAAAACGTAGGGCGTCAATAAGCGAAGCGCATTGCGCCGTATGTGGCTCGACATGGTGCAATGCGCTTCGCTTATTGCACCCTACATGAATTTCTCTCAAAAACGCGCCTACATCGGCCTCGGCAGCAATCTGTCCGACCCCGGTGCGCAGATCCTCAAGGCTTGCGTCGAGCTCGCCGATCTGCCGCAAACCCGGCTGCTGTCCTGTTCCTCGCTCTACCGCAGCGCGCCGGTGGGCTACGCCGACCAACCCGATTTCATCAACGCCGTGGCCGAAGTCGAAACCGGCCTGGCGCCGCATGCGTTGCTGCAAGCCTTGCTCGACCTGGAGCAGCGCCACGGTCGCGTGCGCGAGTTCCGCAATGCACCGCGCATCCTCGATCTGGACATTCTGCTCTACGCCGACCTGACCTGCCACGAGCACGGCCTGACCTTGCCGCACCCGCGCATGCACGAACGCGCCTTCGTGCTCCAGCCTTTGCATGAAATCGCGCCGTCCTGCATCATCGCCGGGCACGGGAGCGTGGAGCTATGCCTGGAGAAATGCGTCGCTCAGCGGGTGGAGAGAATGGAGGGAAGCCGGCCATGATGTCCGATAAATACCGCTATATCGTGGTCGAAGGGCCGATCGGCGTCGGCAAGACCAGTCTGGCGCGGCGTTTGTCGGAGCGCTTTCAGGCCGGCCTGATGCTGGAGGATGCCGATGCCAACCCGTTCCTGCCCCGGTTTTACCAGGATATGGAGCGCTACGCGCTGCAGACGCAACTGTTTTTCCTGTTTCAGCGCGCATCCCAGGTGCGCGACCTGAAGCAGCTGGAATTGTTCGGCCATGCCACCGTGGCCGATTTTCTGCTCGACAAGGATCCGCTGTTCGCACGGCTCAACCTGAGCGATGAGGAATACCGCCTGTACCAGCAGATTTATGCTCATCTGCAGCCGCAGACGCCGACGCCCGATCTGGTGATCTACCTGCAGGCGCCGGTGGCGTCGCTGATCGAGCGCGTCAGGCGGCGCGGCGTGGCATACGAAGCGCCGATCACGGAAGATTATCTGGAGCAGTTGGCGGAAAGCTACAGCCGCTATTTTTACCAGTACGATGCTTCTCCGTTGTTGATCGTCAATTGTGAACATCTTGATTTTGTCGATCAGCCACAGGATTTCGAGCTGCTGCTGGAGCGCATCGGCCAGATGCGCGGCGGGCGCGAATTCTTCAACCGGGCGAGCTGATTATGAGAACCACTTTGAGCAATCTGCACAAGCTGGCGCGTGATGGCGAGAAAATCGCCGTGCTCACCTGCTACGACGCGAGCTTCGCCACCCTGCTGGAAAATGCGGGCGTGGACGTGCTGCTGGTCGGCGATTCGCTCGGCATGGTGGTGCAGGGCGAGGAAACCACCCTGCCGGTGAGCATCGCCGACATGGTTTACCACACCCGCTGCGTCGCGCACGGTGCGAAGCAAGCCTTTATCGTCGCCGACATGCCCTTCGGCAGCTATCAGCAAGGCCCTGCCCAGGCCATGCGCAATGCCGCGAAACTGATGGCGGCGGGCGCGCAGTTGGTCAAGCTGGAAGGCGGCGCGGTGATGGCGAAGACGGTGGCCTTCCTGGTCGAGCGTGGGATTCCAGTCTGCGGCCATGTCGGCCTCACGCCCCAGTCCGTGCACCAGCTCGGCGGCTACAAGGTGCAGGGCAAAGGCGACGCGGCGGCGCAGAAGCTGATCGAGGACGCGCTCGCACTGCAACAGGCCGGCGCCGGCCTGCTGGTGCTGGAGGCGATTCCGGCGGCGCTGGCGCGGCAGGTGACGCAGCAGCTGACAATTCCCACCATCGGCATCGGCGCGGGCCCGGATTGTTCCGGCCAGGTGCTGGTGCTCTACGACCTGCTCGGCATTTATCCCGGCAAGCCGCCGAAATTCGCCAGGAACTTTTTGACCGGCGCGGGCGGCGTTCAGGCCGCTGTCGAGCAATACGTCAAGGCGGTGAAAAGCGGCGAGTTCCCGGCAGCGGAGCACTGCTTTTAGCCGGGCGATTCATGCCGCCCTTGATTCCCGCCCACGGTGTTGTATGCTGAAGTCATGAACAGAGAACGGTTAGATCTTTCGGGTTCGAAATGAATATTCCTTCCAGAACCGAGGCCCAGCAGCGAGCGGATGATATCCGGGTGTTCCGGCAGGAGCTGGAACGACTGGAGCGCGAGGGGGTGCTTGCGCTCACTGAGGCGCAGCGCAGCGCGGTAGCAGATCATCACAGCGGTCTGCTTGCGCAGTATGCCCAGTCCTTCGATATCGACAGCGACGTGCGGGCCAAGCAGCTGTCGCTCGGCATGCGCATCGCTTCCTTTCTGGGCGCGCTGGCGCTGGCCGCCAGCGTTTTCTTCCTGTTCTACCAGTTCTGGGGGCGATTCTCTGAGACGGCGCAGGTGGCCATACTGCTCGGCGCGGCGCTGGGCACATTCGCGGCGACGGTCTGGATCCAGGGCCGGGACGCATCCGGCTACTTCACCAAGCTCGCGGCGATGGTGGCGTTTGCCTGCTTCGTGATCGACATCGCCATGCTGGGGCAGATATTCAACATCACGCCCTCCGATAAAGCGCTGCTTCCCTGGGCGGCGCTTGCCCTGCTGCTGGCCTACACCTGCGACCTGCGGCTGCTGCTGGCGGTCGGGCTGCTTTGCCTGATCGGCTTTGTCGCCGCGCGCGCCGGAACCTGGGGCGGGTTGTACTGGCTGGATTTCGGCGAGCGGCCGGAGAACTTCTTTCCCGCTGCCGCGGCCTTGTTCTTCGTCCCGCAGCTTATCGGGCACCGGCATTTCGCGGGCTTCGCCGCGACCTACCGCGTGTTCGGACTGCTGTCATTGTTCCTGCCCATCCTGGTTCTCGCCCACTGGGGGCGGGGGAGTTATCTCGAACTCGACCCGGATGTGCTGGAGGGCTTCTACCAGCTGCTCGGCTTCGTCGGCAGCGCGGCCGCGATCTGGTTCGGCGCGCGACGCTGCTGGCCAGAGGTGGTGAATAGCGGGGTGGCCTTCTTCGTGATCTTTCTCTACACCAAGTTCTTCGACTGGTGGTGGGCCATCATGCCGAAATATCTGTTCTTCCTGGTGCTGGGCCTCACCGCCATTCTGCTGCTCGTCGCGCTCCGGCGTCTGCGGGCAGCGGGCTACAGGCTGCCGGGGGGTGCATCATGATGACATGGAGCCGCGCGCGCACTTTCGTTGCCGGCGCTGCGCTGATCCTGGCCGCCAATGCCGTGGCCCTGGTGGGCGTGGCCTACAACCGCAGCGGCGAGGCAGACAGCCTGCTGAGGCTGACCCAGCGCGAACTGCAGCTGCCCTATGGCTGGGGGTTGGAAGGCGAGAGCAGCGGTTTCGTGCTCACGCTGCGCTGGCGGGTTCCGGTCGAGGAATCCGCTGACGCGCGTGTTCCGGCAATGCCTTATCAGGGCGGCGCCCCCGCCTGGCTGGACAAGGGCAAGCTGACGGCGCTGGGGTTCGATGTCTCTTGGCCCGAAGGCACGGACAGGGGGCGCATGCATTACGGCAAGCAGCTTGCCAGGGAGACGCTGCTGGTACTGGAGCTGGATGGCCCGGCTTGCCAGCAAGCGCTCGAGCGCGCCAGGCGGCATGTCGCGAGCGAGGAAGCGCTGCAAGCCGCCAATCCCGGCAGCAAGGAATTCGAGCGGCGGGCGGAAGGTGCCAGGAGGGGGCTGGTTCAGGAAGAAAGGGTGAGCAGCCGGCTGTTCCTCATCGATGCCGGCCTGGATGCGGCCGCCCTGCGCGCGAAGTACCCCGACCGTGCCCGTTACGCCATCGTCCGCGGCCAAGTGCGGCCATGGGTGATCGGCGATAAAACGAAATCCCGGCTGTCTGGCCGTGTCACCCTCAGCGCCAACCGGATCAATGTGCCACACGCCTTCCGGCCGGTGTTCGAACCCCTGCTTCATGGTCTCCGCAGGGGGCGACCGGAAGCGGAGCCGCCCTTTGAGGTTGCGGTGGCCTTCGGCCAACGGCTCGAACCCTGGATCACGGCCGCATCAGGCAAAACGGCTGCGAAAACCGACAACTGATGGGCCAAACACGCTAAAATTTGGCTTTCCCATCGCTTTCCCGTTGCCATGCTGATCATTTCTACCGTTGCGCAACTGCGCGACCGGCTGAAGTCCGAGCCGTCCGTCGCCTTCGTTCCTACCATGGGCAACCTGCACCAGGGGCATCTGGCTCTGGTGCGGCAGGCGCGCGAGCACGGCCGCTGCGTGGTGGTGAGCATCTTCGTCAACCCCCTGCAGTTCGGTCCGAACGAGGATTTCGCCAACTACCCGCGCACCTTCGAGCAGGACTGCGAAAAGCTGGCCGGGCTGGCCGATGTGGTTTTCGCGCCTACGGTGGAAGACCTCTATCCCGAGCCGCAGCAGATATTCGTCGAGCCGCCGCCGGTCGCCACTGAGCTGTGCGGCGCATTTCGCCCCGGCCATTTTCGTGGTGTGGCGACGGTGGTGCTGAAGCTGTTGAACATCGTCCAGCCGCAGGCGGCGGTTTTCGGCAAAAAGGATTACCAGCAGTTGCACGTGATACGCGCCATGGTGCGCCAGCTCAATCTGCCGCTGGAGATCGTGGCGGGGGAAACCCTGCGCGCCGGGGACGGCCTCGCCCTCAGCTCGCGCAACGGCTATCTCAGCGAAGCAGAGCGCACCGAGGCGGTGCGGCTGTACCGGAACCTTGAGCGGGTCCGCGAGTCTATGCTTGCGGGTAACCGCGATTTTCCGGCGCTGGAAGGCGGGGCTATTGCCGACCT
>CAMTYG010000177.1:0-2004 GCA_947085875.1 uncultured Sulfuricella sp. | reverse complement strand
TGTAGGTCGGGTTAGGCGCGGTTTTTTGCGCCGTAACCCGACGTTTGCGCCAGATTACGTCGGGTTACGCGATAAAGCCGCTAACCCGACCTACGGGTATTTATTAAAAATGACATATTTAATAATGCAATTAAACACTAGGATGGTTCGGCAGCCGGCTAGGCGAGTTGTTTGCTCTTCAGGGTGATGTCGTGATTTGACGGCGCTGTAAAGCGCTTTCAGGCCTTGTCTGGCCGAAGCAGGTCGATCCTGAACTCCGCTTCGTAGGGTGGCACGTTGCACTCGATGATGTCCTGCGGCGCGACATCCAGGCGCACCCCGGTGATATCGGCGCGGATCGGCAGCCGCGTGACGCCGCGGTCCACCAGTACCACGGTGCGGATCTCCGCCGGGCTTTTCCCCGCCAGGTATTCCACCGCCTTGAGCAGTGAATGGCCGCGATAGAGCACATCATCCACCACCACCACGGTAGTGCCTGACAAATCCAGGGCAGCCTGTTCGGCGCTTTCGGTCAGCTCGGTTTCGGGATGCAGCAGGGTGAGATCGTCGGCATAGCGCTTGACATGGAGTTTGTACAGCGGCAGGCCGGCGAAGCCGTAGTCGCGCGCCAGCCGGTCGCGCAGCATTTCCGCCAGGGGCGCGCCACGGCGCAACAGGCCGACGATGGCGATCTGCTTCCGGCCGGTGAGCAGGCCGGCGGCCTGGCGCGCCAGGTCGGCAAGAACCGCATCCAGGTCGGCGGTGCTGTAAAGGCAAGTGCGCTGGCCGTGCGGTTTGTCCATGTTCACAATCCCAAATCTTGCCACAGCGCATCCACCCGCGCCTTCACCGCCGCGTCCATCTCGATGGTCCGGCCCCATTCGCGCGTGGTTTCGCCCGGCCACTTGTTGGTGGCGTCCATGCCCATTTTCGAGCCGAGGCCGCTGACCGGGCTGGCGAAATCGAGGTAGTCGATCGGCGTGTTCTCCACCAGCAGCGTGTCGCGCGCCGGGTCCATGCGGGTGGTCATGGCCCAGATCACTTCCTTCCAGTCGCGGATGTTGATGTCGTCGTCGGTGACGATGATGAACTTGGTGTACATGAACTGGCGCAGGAACGACCAGATGCCGAACATCACGCGCTTGGCGTGGCCGGCGTACTGCTTCTTGATGCTGACCACGGCGAGGCGATAGGAGCAGCCTTCCGGCGGCAGGTAGAAGTCGGTGATCTCGGGGAACTGCTTCTGTAGCAGCGGCACGAACACTTCGTTGAGTGCCACGCCGAGGATGGCCGGCTCGTCCGGCGGCTTGCCGGTGTAGGTGCTGTGGTAAATCGGGTTCTTGCGCAGGGTGATGCGCTCGATGGTGAACACCGGAAACTCGGCCTGTTCGTTGTAGTAGCCGGTATGGTCGCCATAAGGCCCTTCCAGCGCCATCTCGTCGGGATGGATCACGCCTTCCAGCACGATTTCGGCGCTGGCCGGCACTTGCAGGTCGGACCCCAGGGCTTTGACCACCTCGGTCTTCGAGCCGCGCAGCAGTCCGGCAAACTGGTATTCGCTCAGGGAGTCCGGTACCGGCGTCACCGCGCCGAGGATGGTGGCCGGGTCGGCGCCGAGAGCGACAGCCAGCGGGAAAGGCTGGCCGGGATGGGCCTGCTTGAAGTCGCGGAAATCCAGCGCGCCGCCGCGGTGGGCGAGCCAGCGCATGATCACCTTGTTCGGTGCGATCACCTGCTGGCGATAGATGCCGAGGTTCTGCCGCTTCTTCAGCGGCCCGCGCGTGATCACCAGCCCCCAGGTGATGAGCGGCGCCACGTCGCCCGGCCAGCAGGTCTGGATCGGCAGTCTGGCCAGGTCGACATCCTGGCCTTCCCAGACGATCTCCTGGCAGGGGGCGGAAGACAGCTCCTTCGGCGCCATGTTGAGCACCTGCCTGTACAGCGGAAATTTATCCCAGGCATCCTTGAGGCCTTTGGGCGGTTCCGGTTCCTTGAGGAAAGCCAGCAGCTTGCCCACTTCGCGCA
>CAMTYG010000176.1:0-12666 GCA_947085875.1 uncultured Sulfuricella sp. | reverse complement strand
CCTGGACTCATGCGCTGCTGATGCAAGTGAATTTCACTTTGGAAGGTCGAAACTTCATTTCCCAATTTTGCGTGCTGATACCGGAACCTTCCATTGAAAAGATGCGAAACATCATCCAGCCCATTGCCCAGGAGCGAGTAAAAAAACTGGGCGCGATGGGAAGTGTTAAAAAATCAGCCGATTCCAATGCGCTTATATAAGCGCCCAAGCAGTGCAGAGTGAAATCATGAGCGCCATGCCATTAACTGAAGATCAGCGCGACGCGATGCAAGAAATCACCAACATCGCCATGGGGCGTGCGGGTTCATTGCTCGCCACCTTGCTGGGAACCTTCGTAAATCTTTCTGTGCCACGCATCAACGTGCTTGCATTATCGGAAGTCGCCGGCGCCATTGGTTCCATGGTTGGCAATGACATCGAGGTCACTGCGGTTCGCCAATCGTTCCATGGATATCTGCGGGGCGAAGCCATCGTTATCTATGGTTCCGATGGCTGCAAGGAGCTGGGCGACTTGATGGGCTACGACGAAGTGCTTGATCGCACAGATGAGGTCGAACTGTTGCTTGATGTAAGCAATATCCTCGTAGGGGCTTGCCTTGGCGGGATCGTCGATCAAATCAAGGACATCACGGAAGCGCAGGAAGATGCGGGAGAACTCAGTTTCTCCGCGCCCTCCATAATGGCCGAAGATGTGCCCGCCGAGACCCTGATCAATCCAGACAAACTTACCTGGACTCATGCGCTGCTGCTGGAAGTAAACTTCACCCTGGAGGGTCGAAACTTCATTTCCCATCTCTGCATGTTGATGCCGGAACATTCCATCGAAAAAATGCGCGGCATTCTCGATGAATTTATCGAGTCTTTCTAAACCGGTCATTTTATCTTGAGCGAACCCCTGCAAAATGTCCATCTGCCTGACTTCATCATCAAATGGGTGCATGTCGGAATTTTTGTGGTCAACAAAGAGATGGAAGTGACTTTGTGGAACAACTTCATGGCCAACCATAGCGGACGCAGCGCGGGTGAGGTGATTGGCAAGAACTTGTTTGAATGCTTTCCGGAGTTGCCAAAAGTTTGGCTTAGCAAAAAAATCCAGGGCGTTTTTTTACTCAAGAATTTTGCGTTTACTTCGTGGGAGCAAAGGCCCTACCTGTTCCGCTTCCCGCATAACCGCCCCATTACGGGCGAAGTCGATTATATGTATCAGAATTGCACTTTTCTGCCGGTGAAAGATGAAGCGGGCGAAGTAGACTCGGTGTGTATCACACTGTTTGACGCAACCGATGTCGGCATTTCCCAATCCGAGCTGAAAGAAGCAATGGAATGCTTAAGCGAGAGCAGCAATCGCGACGGCCTTACCGGCATATACAACCGCCGCTATCTCGAACAACGCCTCTCAACGGAATTTGATCGGGGTAAGCGGTATGGCGGCAATCTGTCATTCATCATTTTCGATCTCGACCACTTCAAGAAAGTCAATGATACCTACGGGCATTTGGCCGGGGACGAAGTATTGTGTAATGTATCCCGACGCATTGATGATCTGTTGCGCACCGTTGACGTGCTGGGCCGGTATGGAGGGGAGGAATTTGGCATCATTCTTCCCGCTACTTCTATGGACGGGGCTCTCATTTTGGCCGAAAGGATAAGACAGGTTGTTGCACAGACCCCCATAATGTACAAAGAAATCGCCATTCCAGTCACCATCAGCATTGGCGTTTCTGAATTAGGGCCAGACTCCCCTAAATACGAGCATCTTATTCACTGCGCGGACCTTGCGCTTTACTATGGCAAAGAAAACGGACGCAACCGAGTTACTTGCTACACCCCTGAGCTGGAATCAAAAGCCCCCCACTAATCGTGACATTACCGGTTCTGGAATTTAGCCCGCTCCTGCGCCGCCTTCAAAACCGCATGCCGCCACGCTTCAAAAACCGCCACGGCTACTGTATTCGATAAATTCAAGCTGCGATCCTATAAGAAGCAGTCAGCCACGAATTATTAACGACTTTTGTGCGCCTTGCGGGCTTTGTGCTTTGTGGCTTTTTGGGCTTTTTTAACCTTCTTGGCCTTGTGATCGCTCGGGGCGGCCGTTGTGGCAGGCGCGGGAATCATTTCGTTGGATTCGGCGGCAACTGCAGGGAACGCGGCGGAAATGGCAAACACGGCGGCAGTAAGAATAGCGGGTAGCTGTTTCATATCATTTTCTCATTTGTGTAGAAAAATCAGCCTGCATTATGACAGAAACGCGCTGGTAGCGGCTATAACCCGCTCAGTACCTTGATGTGCGCCGCCACGCTGCGGCCCAGTGCGTGCAGTTCATAACCTCCTTCCAGCGCGGACACAATCCGTCCCTGGGCATGCTTTTCCGCGATATCCTTGACCTGCTGTGTGACCCAGGCATAATCCGCCTCCTTCAGCCTGAACATCGCCATATCATCCTCCCAGTGGGCGTCGAAACCGGCAGAGATGAACAGCATCTCTGGCCGAAAGCGCTCCAGCGCGGGCAGCCAGCGCTCGGTCACCGCCTGGCGGAACGCAGCGCCATCCGTTCCAGCCGGCAACGGCACGTTGATGATGTGATCGTTGCCGCTGTCGGCGCCGCAGTGGGGATAGAACGGGTGCTGAAAGGTTGAGCACAGCATCACGCGCGGATCGTCGTGGAAGATTTCCTCGGTTCCATTGCCGTGATGCACGTCGAAATCGGCGATAGCGACGCGTTTCAGGCCAAACTTTTCGATGGCGTGCGCCGCGCCGACCGCCACGTTGTTGAACAGACAGAAGCCCATGGCGCGGCCCGATTCGGCGTGATGGCCGGGCGGGCGGATGGCACAAAAGGCATTCTCCAGCTTGCGCTCCAGCACCAATTCGGTCGCCAGCACCACTGCACCGGCGGCGCGCAGCGCCGCATTCAGCGTAAACGGGTTCATCGCCGTATCCGGATCGAGGTAAACCAGCCCGTGCCGGGGCGCTGCGGCCTGCACGGCTTCGATGTACTGCGGCTTGTGCACCCGCGCCAGTTGTTCGAAGGTGGCCAGCGGCGCATCATGGTGCTGAAGGAAGGACAGCAACCCGGAAGCAATCAGCTGGTCTTCGATAGCACACAGTCGCGCCGGGGATTCCGGGTGGTGCGCCCCCATGTCGTGCCTGAGGCAATCTGGATGGGTGATATAACCAGTATGCAATTGTTACACCTATTATCGTGCCGTCAACTAAAATGAGAGAAAGAAGCTGAACACGCCGGATTCGGCCATCCACCTACCCTACCATTATATTTAACCTAAACCACAACGAGTGCAAGACCATGGGACAACATTACCTCAGTACCCTTTTCTCCCCCAAATCGGTCGCGATTGTCGGCGCCAGCGACCGCGCCGACTCGGTGGGAGCCATCGTATTCAAAAACATGCTGGAAAGCGGCTTCAAGGGGGCGCTTTACCCGGTCAACCCCAACCACAAGAAAATCCAGGGGAAAAAGGCCTACGCCTCGATCGAGGACATCGGCAAGCCGGTTGAGCTGGCGGTGATCTGCACCAATGCGGCATCCGTGCCCGACGTCATCGAAGCCTGCGGCAAGCACGGCGTGCGCGCCGCGGTAGTGCTGTCCGCCGGCTTCAGCGAAGTAGGCGCCCATGGCGCCGAGATCGAGCGCACCATGCTGGCCCATGCCAGGACTTACGGCGTGCGCATTATCGGCCCCAACTGCCTGGGCATCATGCGTACCGGCATCGGCCTCAACGCCACTTTCTTCAAGGGCAACGTCAAGCCCGGCAAGCTCGCCCTGGTATCGCAATCGGGGGCGCTCTGCACCGCCATTCTGGACTGGGCGCCCGCCAACGATATCGGTTTCTCCAGCGTGGTTTCGATGGGTACTTCGGCCGACGTGGATTTTGGTGAAATTCTCGACTATCTGGCGTCAGACCCGCAAACCGAAAGCATCCTGATCTACATCGAAGGCATCCACAAGGCGCGCGGCTTCATGAGCGCCCTGCGTGCCGCCGCCCGCTCCAAGCCGGTGTTCGTGGTCAAGGTCGGGCGTCATGCCGCCGGCTCGAAGGCGGTGATGTCGCACACCGGCGCGCTGGTCGGCGCCGACGATGTGTTCGAAGCCGCGGTGCGCCGCGCCGGCGTGGTGCGCGTGATGTCGATAGGTCAACTGTTCTCCGCCGCCAAGGCCCTTGCCTCGCCCCACCGCAACAGCGGCAACCGGTTGGCTATCGTCACCAACGGCGGCGGGCCGGGCGTGATGGCGATCGACCATGCGGCCGACCTGGGCGTCACCGTTGCCAGCCTGTCCGATCAGACCATAGCGCAGCTGAACAAAGTGCTGCCATCCACCTGGTCGCACAACAACCCGGTGGACATCATCGGCGACGCCACGCCGGAACGCTACCGCGACGCGGTAAACATCTGCATGGAAGACCCCGGCGTGGACGGTGTGCTGGTGATCCTCACCCCCCAAGCGATGACCAACCCGCTGGCAGTGGCCAACACGCTGATCGAAATCGCCGGCCGCTTCAACAAGCCGCTGCTGACCTGCTGGATGGGCGACATCCAGATCAAGGCAGGGCGTGCAGCCTTCGCCCAGGCGCACATCCCCACCTTCCGCACACCGGAGGCGGCGGTAGATGCCTTCTCCTACATCACCGCCTTCTACCGCAACCAGCGCCTGCTGGCGCAAACTCCCGGCCCGCTCTCGCACCGCGACGAGCCGGACGTGGCGGGCGCGCGCATGCTGATCGAAACCGTGCTGTCCGAACGGCGCAAGGTGCTCTCGGAGATGGAATCCAAGGCCTTGCTGGCCGCTTTCCGCATCCCGGTGGCGAGCACCGTCATCGCCCGCTCTCCCGGCGAGGCGCTGCTCCTGGCCCAGCAACTCGGCTTCCCGGTGGCGATGAAAATCAACTCGCCCGACATCACGCACAAGTCCGATGCCGGCGGAGTCAAGCTCAACCTGATGAACGCTGCCGCAGTGCGCGCCGCCTACCAGGACATCATCAGCGAAGTGAAGAAAAACCGGCCAGAGGCACATATCGACGGCATCGCCATCCAGCCGATGGTGGTCAAGCCCAATGGCCGGGAACTGATGCTCGGCGTCACCACCGACCCGGTGTTCGGGCCGGTGATCACCTTCGGCGCCGGCGGCACCACGGTCGAAGTGCTGGGCGACCGCGCCGTTATGTTGCCGCCCCTGAACAGCTTCCTGGTGCGCGAACTCATAGCAGGCACGCGCATCTCGAAACTGCTCGGCGCCTTCCGCCACATGCCGCCGATCCAGATGGAAGCCCTGGAAAGCCTGCTGCTGCGCGTTTCGGAAATGGTGTGCGAACTGCCCTGGCTGAAGGAAATGGATATCAACCCGCTGATCGTCGACGAGCACGGCGCGCTGGCAGCCGACGCGCGCGTGATGGTGGACTTCGCCCCGGTCTCCGGCGACCGCTATGCCCACATGGCGATCTATCCCTACCCTTCCCACCTGGTCACCGAGTGGCAGCTGCCGGATGGCACCGATATCACCATTCGACCGATTCGCCCTGAGGACGCCGAGATGGTGCAGGAGTTCGTGCGCGGCCTGTCGGACGAAGCCAAGTATTTCCGCTTCATGAACACCCTGCATGAGCTGTCCCAGACCATGCTGGTGCGCTTCACGCAGATCGATTATGACCGTGAAATGGCGCTCATGGCCGTAACCGAGGAGGGCGGCAAGGAAGTCGAGATCGGGGTGTGCCGCTATGCCATCAACCCGGATGGTGAAAGTTGCGAATTCGCCCTGGTGGTGAGCGACCAGTGGCAGCACAAGGCAATTGGCCACAAGCTGATGGGCAGCCTGATGGAGGCGGCCCGAGACAGGGGCCTGAAAACCATGGAAGGCGAAGTGCTGGCAAAAAATACCAGCATGCTCAAGCTGGTTGCGACCCTGGGTTTCAGCATCGCCACCAGCGCAGAAGACCCGGCCATCAAGCGCATCGTCAGAGTGTTGTAGCGACAGCTTCTCAATGGGCGAAAAAAAACTCCTCGCTGGCCAGGAAACCCTGGTCGCCGCGCTCCAGGGCAAGCTGGGACAGCCGGTCGATCGGCTGGAAACCCACATCTCCTGGGTGCTGCTGGCCGGAGACTACGCCTACAAGATCAAGAAAGCGGTCGACCTCGGTTTTCTCGATTTCAGCACTCTGGAAAAACGCCGCTTCTATTGTACTGAAGAACTGCGCCTCAATCGGCGGCTGGCGCCTGGCCTCTACCTGGAAGTTGTTCCCATCTCCGGCAGCGTTGAGCGTCCTGACCTGAACGGCCCCGGACCAGCCATCGAATACGCCGTTAAAATGCGGCGCTTCCCCCAATCCTGCTTGCTCGACCAGGTGTTGTTGCGCGGCGAATTGACTCCCGAAACGATAGACGCCATCGCCCGCAGAATCGCCGATTTCCATGCACGCACCGCAATCGCAGACAACGAAAGTTCTTTCGGCACACCGGAGCGGACTCACCTGCCGGTAACGGAAAATTTCGCGCAAATTCGCCCACGACTGCGGGATAAAGAAGACCTTATCCGCCTGGACAAACTGGAGCGATGGAGCGAGCAAGAATATCAGTCCCGTACCGATGCCTTTGCGGCGCGCAAGGCACGGGGCTTGGTCCGCGAGTGCCACGGTGATCTGCATCTCGGCAACATGACGCTACTGGATGGGGAGGTGGTTCCCTTCGACTGCATCGAGTTCAGCGACAACCTGCGCTGGATCGACGTCATCAGCGAGGCGGCCTTCCTGGTCATGGATCTGCAAGACCGGGGGCGGCCCGACCTGGCGCGCCGCTTCCTCAATGCCTACCTGGAGAAAACCGGGGATTACGAAGGCCTTGAGGTGCTGCGCTACTACCTGGTGTACCGCGCCATGGTGCGCGCCAAGGTGGCCTGCATCCGGGCCGGGCAGGAAAAACTGTCCGCCGATTACTGGACGCAATACCGAAACCACATCGAACTGGCGGCAGGCTTTACTCGCCCCTGTCAACCTTTCCTCGCCATCACCCACGGCCTGTCCGGCTCCGGAAAAACCACGGTCACGCAATCGCTGCTGGAAGCGGCGAGCTTGTTCCGGGTACGTTCCGACGTGGAAAGAAAACGCTTGTATGGACTCAAACCGGAGGCGCGCAGCGGCGCCGGGACTGGCGCAGGCATTTACTCTACGGACGCCAATGAACACACTTACCGGCGACTGGAGGAAGTGGCACGGGGAATTATCCAGTCCGGCTTCCCAGCCATCGTCGACGCGGCCTTCCTCAAGCGGTGGGAACGGATGATATTCCGGGAACTGGCTAGCGAGCTGAAAGTCGGCTTCGTGATTCTCGATTTCACGGCGCCAGAACACCTGCTGCGGGAACGGGTGAAACAGCGCATGCAACACGGGCGAGACGCCTCGGAAGCGGATATTGCGGTGCTGGAAAACCAGCTCCGCAATAGCGAATCTCTGGACGACCGTGAACTGACCCTAACTCTCAGGGTGGATACGGAACAGGCAGAGAATGTTCAGGCGCTTGCGCAGCGCCTCGTGAAGGCTACTTCTCGCTGAGAAGCGCTGCGATTTCCGCTTCCGCCGCGACCCAGTCCTGCATCGGGTCGCCCAGGAACCCATGCCGCTCGGCGTGGTAATAAGCGGCCTCGGCAACCATGCAATAGCGCTGCTCGGGCGTGATGATGGATTTGGCAACCGTGGCGCGTTTCGCAGCAGGCTTTTTTGGTGCAGCCGCAACAGCCTTCTTCGGAGCTGCCGCTTTGGCCGCAACAGGCTTCTTCTCGGTGGTTTTTACACTGGCAGTGGTTTTTGCAGCGCTGGAT
Organism: uncultured Sulfuricella sp.; assembly: GCA_947085875.1. Classification (GTDB taxonomy): domain Bacteria; phylum Pseudomonadota; class Gammaproteobacteria; order Burkholderiales; family Sulfuricellaceae; genus Sulfuricella. Next base: position 4,841 of record CAMTYG010000176.1, on the reverse strand, counting down.
GAAGTCGTTTTCTTTGCTGTGCTTGAGGTTGTCGCCATAATATTTTTCTCCGGGTAAATGTTGAGTAAGTTCACATCAAATTTTTTGAATTCAGTATAGACCAATTTCTCAAGACTAAAACAGTTTCATAACATAATTTGATGATGCCATAATATATTTTGATGCCCCTGCGTATTCTTCCCTACTTTGCCTCCAGAGACCGATCAGGTCGAACCAGGAACCTGTCGCTGCGCTCCTTGCGGTTCTGGAGGTAGCGGTTGACCGTGATCTCCCGGCCTGATTGGTCGAAGATGATTTCGTAGTAAACATAATTCTTGAACACCTCTTCGATGTTCAGGTCCTGGCCCGGGTTCCACGGCTTCATCGCCGGATCGAAACTCTCGAAATAATAAGGCACGCCGGGCTGGAATTTTTCCGCCAGCGGCGCCGCGCTCGCCCCCACCCAACACAGGATCGCAATAACCGCCGCTGTAATGCGTTCGCCTTGTTTCATGCTCGGCTGACTGCGTGGGCACAAGGACGTGCCCACCCTACGTTCCCGGCGCTCAAGCGGTTCCGCCCACCGTCAGACCGTCGATGCGCAGGGTCGGCTGGCCCACTCCCACCGGCACGCTCTGGCCATCCTTGCCGCAGGTGCCAACGCCGGGGTCGAGCGCCATGTCGTTGCCGATCATCGACACCCGTGTCAGCACGTCCGGCCCATTGCCGATCAGGGTCGCCCCCTTGACCGGGTAGGTGATCTTGCCATCCTCGATCATGTAGGCTTCCGCCGCCGAGAACACGAACTTGCCGCTGGTGATATCGACCTGGCCGCCGCCAAAATTGGCCGCATACAGGCCATGCTTGACCGACTTGATGATTTCCGCCGGATCCTTGTCCCCGTTCAGCATGTAGGTGTTAGTCATGCGCGGCATCGGGATGTGGGCGAAGGATTCGCGCCGGGCGTTGCCGGTCACCGCCATGCCCATCAAGCGGGCATTCAGCGTGTCCTGCATGTAGCCCTTGAGGATGCCGTTTTCGATCAGCACCGTGCACTGGGTCGGATTGCCTTCGTCGTCGACATTGAGCGAGCCGCGGCGGCGGGCGATCGTACCGTCGTCCACCACGGTCACGCCGGCTGACGCGACGCGCTCGCCGATCTTGCCGCTGAAGGCGGAGCTGCCCTTGCGGTTGAAGTCCCCTTCCAGTCCGTGGCCGATCGCCTCGTGCAGCAGGATACCGGGCCAGCCCGAACCCAGCACCACGGTCATGGTGCCCGCCGGGGCCGGCCTGGCGTCGAGATTGACGAGCGCCTGGTGCACCGCCTTTTGCGCGTAATCCTGCAGCACCTCGTCGCTGAACCAGGCGTAGTCGAAACGCCCGCCGCCGCCCGCGCTGCCCTGCTCGCGCCGGCCGCCATCCTCCACGATCACCTGCAGGGAAACCCTGACCAGAGGGCGCACATCGGCTGCCAGCAGGCCGTCGTTGCGGGCGATCAGCACCACCTCGTATTCGCCGGCCAGCGATGCCATGACCTGGGTGACGCGCTTATCGAGCGCGCGAGCGTGGCGCTCCAGCCTTTCCAGCAGGGCCACTTTTTCGGCGTCCTTGAGACTGGCGATCGGATCATGAGGCAGGTAGAGCTGGGGCTTGGCCGCACCGTATACCGCCGGCACCGACTTTTCCGCTCCCTGCCGGGCAATCGCACGGGTGGTTTCGGCCGCGGCCGCCAAAGCCGGCAGGCTGATGTCATCGGAATAGGCAAAGGCGGTCTTTTCGCCGGATACGGCGCGCACGCCCACGCCCTGGTCGATGCTGAAGCTGCCCGACTTGACTTGGCCCTCCTCCAGGCTCCATCCCTCGGCGCGGGTGTACTGGAAGTAGAGGTCGGCGTAATCCACCTGATGGGTCATGATGCGGCTGAACACCTGCTGCAGATCACCCACATCCAACCCGTAGGGGGTCAGCAGCGTGGATTGGGCGGTGGCGAACAGCGGATCGGACTGGAACGAAGCGGTTTCAATTTTCATGTTTCAACCTAAAAATAGTTCGACTGCAAATAAAGCGAAGGTTAGGAGTGTTCAGTTACCTCTTCACCTCAAAGCGAAGATAGTCCGATAGCCGCTTCGATTCGGCAATTTCATCGTGAGGCAGAAGCAGGTACTTCCACGGCTTTGTGCCAACCTCGGCTGCGTGGTCTGACGCGTGTTTGCACCACCGTGCGGCTGAATCCGCCTTGGCTTGGACTTCTTGCGTATTAACGTCGATACGGGCCTTGGTTTCCACCATGTAGATAGTCGAATCCATTTCGGCAACAAAGTCAGGAACGTATTCCGGCTGTTCGGTCCCAAGCTTGTAGTATATCTGGAACTGCCCCTTCGCCGGTTTGAACCACTTCAGCGCATCCCGCTCCAGGATGATGCAAAAACGGCGCTCAGTATCCGAGTCGAATTTTTGCAACGGATAGAGACAACGTTCGAAGCCACCGAAAAGCATCTGCTTGATGCGGCTGGTCTCGACTACCGTTTCCCTGAAGTGATGTGCCGTCTGGCCCGTCGTGGCGGTGTAGTTGCACGGTTTCAGTTCGGTAAAACCACGACTGACCTGCACCTCATACGAGGTCGCCTGCTCCCAGAAGTGCGCCATCATCTGCGCATGGATTTCCCTGGCAATCAGCCGCCGATCCCGATCCAGCACGCTGCGGGCTTCGTCCTCAGAGAGGTAGCCAAGCAGATGCTGCACTAATTGCCCTGCGAGGTCGTAGAGCAAATCAGCGTGGGTGAAGTAGTCGATGTCATCAAAGTCCACCAGGGCATGGACGATGTAGTCCTCCGGTCGAGCTTCCCTCAAACCGACTTCCGACGCCAAGGTGAACTGCTCGTTAGTGCGTAGCATCTGGCCGACGATCTCGCGCTCGCCCGGCTGCAGGTGCAATTGGTCAACATCCAGTTTGAACGGATGAAAGCCTGTAGTAACCTCGCCTGTCGGCACCACGGCAATGCGGGGAATATCGATGGTCTGCTGCACCACGATCTCGGTGGTTTTCGCCACTACCGCTGCCAGATCAATCTTAACCTCGTCCGCAATCAAACTGCCTTGCAATGGTTTCAGCCGCTCTGTGACCTCGGCAAGAATCTCCCGCTGCACCTCTGGTCTGAGCAGTGCGCTGCTGGTTGGCACCAGATCGCGCTTGACCTCGTATTTGCCGATGACCTCCATCACGACACGTGCCGCATTGCGTTCTGCATCGGTGGTAAACACCGGCGCAATCGGCTCCCCTCGCCCGCTCGCGGGAGAAGTGCCGGGGGAGAGTGCCGCCGGTGCATCCGTCAACCCCAAACGAGTCATCGCTCCCGAGCCAACCTGCACACTGACCTTTTTGTCGTCAGCACTTGGTGCATCAAGGATAACCTGCCTGAGGCGGATCGGCGAATCGGCGCGGTTCGCCTCGTCGATGATCTCTTGAAACTTGTCGTGGGCGACGATGTTCAGGCGATCCACAGCAGCAACACCCGTGCGCTTGCCATAGGGCAAACGCAGACCACGCCCGATGGACTGCTCGATCAGCGTGCGCGCATTGGCAGCCCGTAGCGGCACGATAGTGTAGAGATTGGTCACGTCCCAGCCTTCTTTCAGCATGTTGACGTGAATCACGATTTCAGTCGGTTCATCCACGCTTTCCACGGCCAGCAGGCTCGCGATCATTGCTTCCTCTTCAGCGCCGGTGCGGCTGGAATCCACCTGAATCACCTTGCCCCGGTAGCGCCCGCCGTGGAACGCTTCCGATGTCAGAAGCGCCAAAAGCTGACCCGCGTGAGTGGTGTCACGCGCGATGACCAGCATAAAGGGCTTGACGATTTTGACACCGTTCTCACGCGCATAAGTCAGCAGCTCCACTTTGGTGGTCTCATGCAGGCGCACGCCATCTTCCAGCTTGGTCTTTTCGATGTCCTCCGGCGTGTGCGCCCTAGCATCGAAGTTGCGCTGAGTAACGACCGCAGGCTCCTTCACGAAACCATCCTCCATCGCACGCGCCAGCGGATAGTCCATCACCACGTTCTTGAACGGCACGGTCTTCCCGCTGCCCACTTCCACAAACGGTGTGGCGGTGAGTTCCAGACCAAACAGCGGCTTCAAATCATTGATCGACCGCACGCCAGCACTGGCGCGGTAGCGGTGCGATTCATCCATGAGCAAGACAAGGTCGGGCAGATTAGCCAAATGGTTGAAGTAGCTATCGCCCAACACCTCTTTCATCCGTTTGATACGCGGCTCTTTGCCGCCACGCACCTCCGAATTGATTTTCGAGATGTTGAAGATGTTGACGCGGATTTCGCCGAACAACTCCCCGCCCACAATGTTCTGCTGGTCGTAGTTATCTCCCGTAATGACGCGGGGAGCGTTGATAGCAAACTCACCAATCCCCTTGAAAACGTATTTGGGCGTATTGGGCGTGAAGTCGGCGATCAGCTTATTGTAGATCGTCAGGTTCGGCGCGAGCACGAAGAAATTATTGATGCCGTGCGCCAGGTGCAGGTACGCGATAAACGCCCCCATCAGGCGGGTCTTGCCCACGCCCGTCGCCAAAGCGAAGCACAGTGATGGAAACTCCCGCTCGAAGTCTTCCAGTGTCGGGAAATCCGCCTTGAGGCTGGCCAATACGGCGGACACATCGCGCTCGTGACCAAGTAACTCAGGGGCAGCTTCAAGCAAGCGCACCAGACGGGAGAGCGATTCCGCCTGTGGTGGGCGAAGTGATAGACGACCGTTAATGTGATTGAGAACTCGGGTGTTCATGCCGCGCTCTCAATACTGGGCATTTCCGCTGCATAGATTGTCAAACGTAATTCCATATCTGCAAT
>CAMTYG010000175.1:0-7375 GCA_947085875.1 uncultured Sulfuricella sp. | reverse complement strand
TGCGCCTCGCAGGAATCGATATGCACCAGCCGGTTGTTCAGCAGCGATTCACACCAGCCGTTGCTGGTCCATTCGCACAGAGCAGAACCGACCACCAGAATCAGGTCCACTTGCTCATCGTTCATCGCGGCGGTGGCGGACGGATGGCCGGCGAATCCGAACACGCCACGGTACAAAGGGTGGCGCGGGCTGATGAATCCCTTGGCGTCGGGTGAAACAACGAAAACCGCACCCATCCTCTCCACCAACTCGATGACGAGTTCGATGGCTTCCCCGCAGCCGCTGCCGATCAGCACCACCACCCGCTGCGCCTGCGCCAGTTGCGCCTGCAATTCCCGAACCGCCGCGTCATCAACCGCAGACAGCGGCCGCAGCAGATGCGCCAGATCGTAGGCCGGCCCGCTTTTCATCGCCAAGCGCTGCACGTCCACCGGGATGCTGAGGTGGACCGGGCCGGGTGTCGGCTGGTGCGCGCTCAGCAATGCATTGGTGAGCTGTATTTCCAGTTGATCAGGGTGGGATACCAGCGCGCTGTAGCGTGTGCAGATACGAAACATGGCGACCGTGTCGATGCCGGCGCCGGATGATTCCTGCATCGCCCCCCTGCCCAGCAAATGCAGCGAGGGCTGGCCGGTGATGACCAGCATCGGGATTTCGTTTTCATAAGCGCAGGCCACGCCGGTGATGAGATTGGTCGCGCCCGGGCCGGAAGTGGCGCAGCACACGCCGATCCTGCCCGTTTCGCGGGCGTAGCCATCGGCCATGAAAGCGGCTCCCGCTTCATGGCGCGCCACGACCGGGCGCGGTCCGCCGCGCCGGGCGCTGCGCGCGAGCGCGTTGTACAGCGGCTCGATGGCGCCGCCAGGCACGCCGAATACAAATTCAACACCGATTTGTTCCAGATAGGCGACCACCAGATCAGCCGCTTCCATCACTGGGTGTTGCTCCTCCCATACGTCCTTTGCCCGCAGCATCCCGGTTGCGGCTCGATTCACCAGTTCCAACATTCCCCCGCTTTCTCGCCGCTCCGCCTTGTGCGGCGTACTTTAAAATTCTACCATGCCGAATCCCGCCCCGCAGGGCGTTTGCAGACGCGGCATCATTGCACCAATGTAATGAATTTTCATGGCATCCTGCCGCTGATGGCGCGCAGGAATTCCTGCCTGAACTGCTCGCTGTCGCTGAAACAGCCGGCGAAAGCCTGAGTGTAGACCCGCTCGTCACCCCGCCGATCCTCGCCCAGCAGCAGGCAGAGCTGCTCCGCCTCGATCACGCAGGCGGCGCCCCTGGCCTTGCCGTGAATCACCAGCGCCTCGGCGACATCGCGCGTCAGCCACTCCTGGTAAGTGAAGCGGTGGCCGATCGCGTCCACCAGCCGCGCGATACGACCGAAGCCGTGCAACCGGCCGCCGGGGATGTAGGCAACGTGGGCGATGCCGCGAAACGGCACGAGGTGGTGCGGGCAGACGCCGTGCACCGCGATGCCGCGTATCACCACCATGTCCTCGCGCGGATCGGCGAAGCCTTCTCCCAGCACTTCGGCGGGATCCATGTCGTAACCGCCGAGCAGACGCTTTTCCCACAGCTCGCGCACGCGCTGTGCGGTCCTGCCGGTGTGTGTGCTGTCCGGCGAGACGCCGCAGGCGCGCAGCAAGTCGTTAACAGCCAACTCGAAGGCGGCGGCATCGAATTGGCCGGTGCGCGGAATGCCCAAACCGCCGGGAGTCGGCGCGGGATGATCGTGGTCGCAACAGTCGGGCATGGATTCAGCCGGGATAAAGTGAAGTGGCTACTATAATCCCAAACACGGCACTTGAACCACTGGGAACACAATGTTCGCAGATTATCGCCAGTTGTTCCGGCGCAATCGGGCTGGCAGAAGGTTTGACGATATATAAATGAGTTGGATAACAGTTGGTCATTGTGCGCTGCGCTGCACCTTCTTTATTAACTTAATCCGCCCTCAAATTCTCAATGAGGATTCGTTAAGGGGTGCGATTCAAACTGATGTGGAATGCAGCCATGTTGGGTTGAGCGGCCTCATCGCGAAACCCAACAAACCTGAACAACAAAACCTGTTCTTGAAGTTTGGGTTTGTTGGGTTTCGCAAAGAACCGCTCAACCCAACCTACATGACTGCATTTCACATCAGTTTGAATCGCACCCGCTCGATCTGGCGAGAAAGCCTGACCTACCGTCAATGCGTTATCTTGTGATAAACTAAGTTAATAAAACTTAGTCTACGGAGGTTTGTCATGCAGACGGTCAATATTCACGATGCCAAAACCCAACTGTCGCGGCTGATAGAGCAGGCGGTAAAAGGTGATTCATTTATCATCGCCAAGGCGGGGAAGCCGCTGGTTAAGGTGACTCGGCTGGACGCTCCATCAGCCGGACAAGCCCGCAGGTTGGGCTTCATGGCGGGCCAAATCACCGTTCCCGATGATTTCGATCGCATGGGCAGCGGCGAAATCGAGCTGCTTTTCGGTGGCGGAGAATGAAGCTGCTGCTGGATACCCACTTGTTGCTATGGGCGGCCGGTTCGCCTGACCAGTTGTCTGCAGCGGCGCGTCCACTGCTGGAAGACCCGCTGAACGAACTACTTTTCAGTGCGGCCAGCCTTTGGGAAATTGCCATCAAGCGTGGCCTTGGGCGTTCCGATTTTCAGGTTGATGCGAGGGTGTTGCGCCGTGGGTTGCTGGACAACGGCTATCAGGAATTGGCGATTACCAGTGAGCACGCCGTTTCTATCGACAGTTTGCCACTCATCCATAAAGACCCATTCGACCGCATTCTTGTTGCTCAGGCAACTGTAGAGGGCATTACCTTGCTAACAGCGGATGCTTTGGTGGCGCGGTACCCGGGCCCAGTGCGGCAAGTCTAATATTTGATCCGCTTGATGGGGGCTGGGAGAGGGTGATCGGCTGGCTTTATCCCTCTCCTTCTCCCGCAAGGGGCGAGGGAACCTGCTGCCAGATCGACCACGATGCTACGCTCTCTATCCGTGATCGCTCAAACCAGAATCCCCGGCTCAGTCAGCAGTTTCTTCAGGCGGACAATCCCGGTTGAACCCAAAGTCCTCGGCGCAGCGATGCCTGCGGCGAATAAATGTTGCATTTAGAAAGTCTGTCTTTTAATATGCAGCAATGATAAGCCGCCGAATCCTTCCAAATATCGAAAAAGCGTTGGCTCAATTCCCTGCCGTCGCTCTTTTGGGTCCTCGACAGGCAGGCAAAACCACGCTGGCGCGTTCTGTCGGATCAGGCCACGTAAACAGTCTGTATCTGGATCTCGAGAGGCCTTCCGATCTGGCCAAGTTGGCTGATCCGGAGTTGTTTTTGTCTCGCCACGCGGATCAACTTGTCGTGCTTGATGAGATTCAACGGCAGCCTGACTTGTTTCCTGTTTTGCGCGCGTTGATCGATGAAAACCGCCGTCCTGGGCGATTTCTGTTGTTGGGTTCGGCTTCGCCGCAGTTGTTAAGGCAGACTTCAGAATCCTTGGCGGGTCGAATTTCTTTCCATGAGCTGGCGCCTTTCGATGTCAGCGAAATTAAGCCAGGGTATGCCGGATTGGCTGATTTCTGGCTGCGTGGCGGGTATCCGTTAAGTTGGTTGGCCGAATCGGATGATGCTTCTCTCGCGTGGCGTGAGTCGTTCATCATCACGCACTTGGAGCGTGACATACCCGCTTTCGGCATCCGGATTCCTGGCCCGACGTTGCATCGCTTCTGGCGGATGCTTGCTCATCTGCATGGGCAGATGTGGAATGCATCGCGACTTGCTTCTGGTTTCGGTGTTTCGGCTCCTACCGTGCAGCATTATCTGGAAATTCTTGAGGCGACCTATATGGTCAGGCGGTTGCCTCCGCTGCATGTCAATGCAGGCAAGCGTTTAGTGAAATCTCCGAAAATCTATTTGCGCGACAGCGGGTTGCTGCACGCGCTACTCGGAATTCGCAGCCTGGATGAACTCGCCGGGCACCCCGTCGTTGGGCCATCGTGGGAAGGATGGGTGCTGGAGCAGATTGCGCAGTTATTGTCACCGCAATGGCGGTTATCCTTTTACCGTACGGTGACAGGTGCGGAAATGGATGTCGTGGCGGAACGCGGTGAGAGAAAAATAGGATTTGAGATCAAGCTTTCCAGCGCGCCCTCTTTGTCAAAAGGTTTCTGGTCCGCGATGAAGGATTTGCAACTCGAACAAGCGTATGTCGTTGCCCCCGTTGAAACAGGCTATCCGATCGCTGAAAAAGTAGAGGTTCTGCCGGCGCATGAATTGGCGCAATTGTGCGCATCATTGGATGGGTAGACTAATTCAGTTGGGAGGAGTTGCGTATTCAGCCATCCAGCAACTTCTTCGCGCCATTGTAAGCCTCATCTACGCTCACATCTTTTACATCGAGGCTTTGCGGTTGCAGCAGCACATGGGGAACGCCCCAGGGGCGCCACCGGGCGCTTTCCGATTTGCCAAAAAAACACAATATCGGCTTTCCGAGACCGGCGGCAAGATGCATGGCTCCCCCGTCGCTGCAAACAACCATATGGCATAAAGACAATCCGGCGATCAGTTGCCCAAGTTCATGGGTTGGATAGGCGAGAATGGGGACATCAGGTAATAAATTCATGATTTCTTGGGCTTTGGCGTCATCCCCGGGGTGCAGGGGGTTGGTGTCGTCGCCTGGCGACCAGAACAACAGAAAATTGGCTTGGTGCTGTGCGTGAAGCGTACGAATCAGCGCCGCAAAACGATCCGCCGGCCAGCGCTGGCTGGCTTTTCTGGCGCTGATATGCATGCCGATAAGTAGTGTCGGTTGAAGCGGAATGGCCCGGTGCAGCGCCTCCTTTGCGCAGGCGACCTCGTGCGCCAGCGGGCGCACTAGCGCTGATGGCGGCGTCCCGGCAATTCCGAGCGGCGCCAGCAGCCGGAACACATCTTCCGCCTCATGGGGTGGACAGACTGGTCCATAAGGTACGCCGATGTCGATGCGTGCGGTGCTGGGCGTGCCAGGTTCGATGAAGCCTACGACCCGTTGAGCGCCTGCGAAGCGCGCCAAACGCAGGAGGCGCGGCTGGAATCCGGGCGCGGCGAGGATGGCATAGTCGAAGCGCATTCTTCTGAGTTGAGCAAATAATCGTAGCCGATCCCAGTAAACTTTTAGTACGCTGGTCCCGGGCGGCCGATGTTTGGCCTTGGTGTAGGCAAACACCGCGTCGATATCCGGGTTGTTGGCGAGTACCGGCGCGGTGTAGCTATTCACCAGGGCGCAGAGGGTGGATTTGGGAAAATGCTGGCGCAGGGCGTGAATCAGTGGCGTGGAGCAGACCAGGTCGCCGATGTTGTCACGGCGGATGATCAGAAAGCTGGGAGGGCTGGCCGGCGGTTTCATGGTGTGGATGGGCGTCTAAGCCGCGCGCCATAGCCGAGAAGGATTCCGGCGAATGCCCAGAAAAGCAGCGCATCTGTGCGCCAGAACAGGTCGTCGGTCATGTTTTTGCTGAACACGGCAACGATCAGACCGAGGCCGACAAGGCCGATTTCCCAGTGCTTGTTATCCGGGAGCCGCGCTATTCGCCAGAATTCTCTCGTCATTGCGCCAAACAGGAGTAGCAGCACCAGGATGCCCGGAATGCCCATCTGCAAGCCATAGTTAAGCACCAGGTTGTGGGCGTGCGCAAAAAATGCATCGGGCCATTCGGCTGGTTTTTGGAATATCAAATGGGGGAGGTCTCTCCCGAACCCAACCCCCGTAAGCGGGCGTTCGGCAATTCTTTCGGCCCAGAACTGCCAGATACGGTATCGCTCGCTTCGGGCGAATGTCTTGATGATATGAGATTGACCGGATTCCGCGGATGGAATTTCGGCGCCGTCTGACGGATGCAGCTTGGCCACCTGGACGAACAAAATGCCGGAAATGATCATGGCGACTACCAGCAATGCCAGAACGCGAATCCTGGCGCGGCCAGTTTGTTGCCGATATGCCAAAAACCCTGCGAAGACGACCAATACGGCCAGAAAGGAGATCCAGAACATGCGGTTTGCATTCAGGTAGGCCGTCCAGATGAAAACGCCTAGCAGCAAGGCGCCTGCCCACCGGAAATTGCCTCTCAGGTTCTTTAACCAAACCAGGAGAAAGGGCGTCACGGTTGCGAGGTAGGTGCTGTAACTTACGTAGCCATGTACCTCATTCCACTCGTGGTAACCGGGGTGGGATGACCAATACCTGAATAAGCTTACTGCCAGAGTCAGCGCCAGTGACAGCACGATCAAGTTGAGCCAGAGCCGCCACTCGGCCCCGGTCCGGGTGAGGATGAAAAACGTGAAAAAAGCGAGCATCCCGTAACCCATCTCCGACTTGATCTCGCCGATGGAGAAAGCCGGATCGCGTGACCATGCCACAGAGAGCAACGCGAGGCCAATCCATGCAACGAGGGGCCATTTGATCGCCACCGTGGGCGTGCAGTGCTTCCTGGATACCCAAATTGCGATACCAAATGCCGTAAACAAGGTCAGCAGCCGGAGCGCCATCGTGTGATTGAAAGGCAACACCAGCAGAAAAAGAGCCGCGGGCATCAGCAGCCAGCTTGGCTTCCCAGGATCGCCAGCGTTGTCTGAGTGTTGGGCGGGGAGGTGTGGACGTGTCATTGGGTCGATTATTCAACGTGTTGTCGTATGCAATTGTTTAAAGTCCCGGCGCCTGTTTGTGGCGGTTCGCAACCGGGGCGAAAGCCATGGCACTGAGCGGGAGCCCCGAACAAGATGGACCCCGGTGCGCAGCGCTTGGTGACGACGGCGCCCGCGCCGACGATCGAGCCCTTCCCGATGTGGACGCCCGGGAGGATGACGGCACTCGCTCCTATCCAGACATCATCCTCAATAACGACTTCCTTCAGAATGCTTGCTTGTTGCTTGATGGGCAGGCCGGGATTGTCAAAGCCATGATTTGCGCTAACGATAGTAACGTGTGGCCCGATCAGAACATTTTTTCCGATCTTCACGGAGCCGTCGCCGTTTATGAAAGTGAAGTTGTTCACTTCCGATCCGTCTTCTATCCGTATGCCGCCCAGCCCGCCTTGAATTTGGGCATAGGGGTTAATGGTAACCTGCCGCCCGATCCAGACACCCTTTCCATTTTTTGATCCATCCACCGATGCCATGGCAAGGATCTTTGCCTTGCCTTCGAGGTGTATTTTGGCCGGGTTTTTGATGTCGGCCCGAAGGTGGACACGGCTTCCCTGTTTACGCGCTGCCAGGATGAATTTCAGACGCTGGATGAGTTTAAGCATGGGGATTCATAACGGTCATTTGTGGGTCACTGAAACCAGTCTTTGATTGCGCCGTGCAGCGTCTTTGCCCTGCACTCATAAGTGTGGTCG
>CAMTYG010000174.1:0-17991 GCA_947085875.1 uncultured Sulfuricella sp. | reverse complement strand
TTTTTGCGCCGTAACCCGACGTTTGCGCCAGATTACGTCGGGTTACGCGATAAAGCCGCTAACCCGACCTACGGGTATTTATTAAAAATGACATATTTAATAATGCAATTAAACCCTAGTCTTAGCTGCGCATCGGATAAGCAAGTCAAGTTATTCAATTTTTTGAATTCCTTCGCGTCGCCTAGAGGCGCCTACTTCTGGCCCTTGCGTCCTTTGCGGTAAAACGCTGTTTTTTTAAAAAGCCCACCCCAACCGGAGAACCATCATGAATAAAACCCTGATCGCTTTAGCCCTCTCCAGCACCCTGAGCGTGTCCGCCTTCGCCGCTGACAGCTACACCATCGACCCGCGCCACACCTTCCCCAGCTTCGAAATCAACCACCTCGGCTTCTCCACCCAGCGCGGCCGTTTCAACACCTCCGCCGGCAAGATCACTCTCGACACCGCCGCCAAGTCCGGCAGCATAGCCGTAACCATCGATGCCGCCTCGGTAGACACCGGCCTGGCCGAACTGGAAAAACACATTCAGAGCGAGGAATTTTTCGAGGTGGCCAAGTACCCGACCATCACCTTCACCTCAAGGAATCTCAAGTTCGACGGCGACAAGCTGGCCGGCGCCGATGGCGACTTCACCCTGCACGGCGTGACCAGGCCGGTCAGCCTGCTGATTGACCATTTCCGCTGCGCGCCTCACCCGATGAACAAGAAGCCCACCTGCGGCGCCAACGCCACCGCCACGATCAAGCGTTCCGAGTTCGGCATTACCAAGTATTTGCCGGCAGTGGGCGACGAAGTAAAAATCATCATCCAGGTCGAATTCACCAAGGACTAACTCCATTTTTCGTTAAAAGGCGCTTTGGGTATCCGTGGTAATCCGTGTTCATCTGTGGATAAAAGAGTCCCGTAGCCTGGATGAAGCGAAGCGCAATCCGGGAGTGCCCGACAGAAAAGCCCCGGAATCCGCCTGCGGCTTCTTCCGGGCTATAGGTTTCTCCTTTAGGGTTTTGATCATCGTGCATTGAGTACACGATTCGCATGGTAGAGAAATCCGACACATAGGTACAATTGATTGTTACGATACCAACGATAGCCATTTGCTATGGCAGCATTTACGACACCACGGCAGGCTCATCCAGCTTGCCCACGCCCGGCAAATTGCAGGCCAGGATCGCCTGATGCACCGCCTCCACCGCCTGCGGGCGAGGGAAGCTCTTGCGCCACGCCAGCGCCACGCGGCGGCCGGGAACGGGGGCGGCAAACGGGCGCACGGCAAGCAGGCTGTTATGGTCGGGAATGGAATCCGCCGAGGTCGAAGGCAGCACGGTGATACCCACCCCGGAAGCCACCATGTAGCGGATGGTTTCCAGGGAGCTGCCCTCCAGCGTCTTCTGGATGCCGTTGCTGCCGCGGCTGAGTTCCGGGCAGGCCTGCAGCACCTGGTCACGGAAGCAGTTGCCGCTGGTGAGGAGCAGCACGTCTTCCTCACCCACCCAGGCAGCGGGGATTTCCTCGCTTTTCAGCCAGGCATGCCCGCTCGGCAGAACGATGCGAAACGGCTCGTCGTACACGGCCCGGGTAACAATACCGGCTTCGGCAAAGGGCAACGACAGCACCACCAGATCCAGCTCGCCGCGCTTGAGAAGATCAGCCAGCTTGTGCGTGTAATTTTCCTGGATCAGCAACGGCATTCGCGGCGCCCGTTCACGCAGAATCGGAATCAGCTCCGGCAGGAGATAAGGCCCGATGGTGTAAATGGCGCCCAAGCGCAGCGGCCCCGCCAACTGGTCCTTGCTCTGCGACGCGACGCGCTTTACCCCCTCCGCCTCCTCCAGCACACGATGGGCCTGGGCCACGACCTGCTCGCCGAGAGGCGTCAGCGACACCTCGCTCGCGCCGCGCTCGAACAAGGTCACCCCGAGCTCCTCTTCCAGCTTGCGCACCGCCACGCTCAAGGTCGGCTGGCTGACGAAACAGGCTTCCGCCGCGCGACCGAAGTGCCGCTCGCGAGCGACGGCGACGATATATTTGAGTTCAGTGAGAGTCATGTCGGCATTCAGCGCGGACAGGCATAAACCCGCCGAAAATCGCTACGATAGCCAGTTTCCGGCGCCGCTGTCCACCCATTTGCAAGACTCATCGACAACCTCCGGCTAAAATCTAAGTGTTTTCCCTATTGTGCAAAAAGAATATTACCCGCACCTTATCAAATATTACATTTACAAACTGCCTCTATCGAGATTACAACACGCTTCAAAAAACCGATAAACCCGCCTCCATCATATATTCTGAAAATGGGAACCATGTGAAGTGTCATGAACGAGAACACCAAAAAGAGACGGATCGACGATCACGAGAAGCGAAGCAAGCTGGAACTGGTCGGCGAAATTACACAGGGTGAGCTGCGGCCAAGGGACCGCGAAGCGCACATGCTGCGCGAGTTGAAGGCGCGCCAGATCAAGCTGGAAAAGCAGAATCTCGATCTGAGAAAAGCGCGGGAGCAACTGGAAGAAGCGCGTGACCGCTATGCCGATCTTTACGATTTCTCCCCGGTCGGCTACTTAACCCTGAACGAAGATGGCTGCGTGCTGGAAACCAACCGGACCGCCACCATTCTTCTCGATCAGGAACGTGCAAACGTGGTTGGAAAGCCTTTCGCGAACTGGCTTGCCCCGGGCGAGAACGGGCAGTTCCTTTTACACCTGAATCAGGCGCTCTGTTCCGCGAGCAACGTGGTTATCGATACAAAAATCATGGCCGCCGGAAAATCACGCGACATGCGACTGGAAAGCTCGGCCAGCCATGATGCCTCAGGCGGAAGCCGCTGTTGCCGGACGGTGATGACCGATATCACCCTACCCAGGCAGGCCGAAATACTCACCAAAAAACTGCTGCAGGAGAACCGCCGCCTGACCCGGCGCTTGTTCGCCGTGCAGGAACTCGAACGCCGCCATCTCTCGCGCGAGTTACACGACGAACTGGGGCAATGGCTGACCGCGCTCCAGGCCAATGCACAGTCGATCTACTGCGTGTCCAGCAAGAAACCGGATGCCTGCGCACCCTGCCATGAAAGCGCGCAAGCCATCATCAGCGCCGCCGACCAGATTCACCAAGTGGTTGGCCGCATCCTGCGCCGCCTGCGCCCGGTTGCGCTGGACCAACTCGGCCTGGCCGACAGCCTGGAGGAAATAGTCAGCCAATGGCGCGCCCACCACCCGGACATCTACTGCGAGCTTACGCTGGAAGGTGTTCTAAACAACTTGAGCGAGGTAAACAACATTACGCTGTACCGTACCGTTCAGGCGGCGCTAACCAACATCTCCAGCCATGCGGGCGCCAGCCGGGTATCCATCAACCTGCGCCGCGAACCTGACCATATCCTGTTGTCAGTGGCAGACAACGGCCAGGGAATGGATATACATCTGCCCCGCCTGGGGCTGGGATTGCTGGGGATGAGGGAACGCGCAATCGCTGCGGAAGGGGAATTTTTCCTCACCAGCAAACCCGGGCAGGGGCTGCGCCTCGATGTCAAGCTGCCACTGACCCAACCGGAGCAGGAAAAATGAACCCGCCCTCTTCTTCGAAGACAAAAGAAAACATTACGGTGATGTTGGTCGATGACCACCCGGTGGTGCTGGATGGCTACTCCAGCCTGCTGGACAATACGCCCGGCATCGAGGTGGTGGCGACAGCCAGCGACGGCGAAACAGCGTGCGAACTCTATCAGAATCACCTGCCGGACGTGACGATACTCGACCTCAACATGCCGGGCATCGGCGGACTGGAAACCCTGCGCCGGATCCGGGCAAAAAATCCGGAGGCGGGCGCCATGGGGTATATCACCAAGCAATCCGGCGTTGGGCAAATGGTGGATGCGGTACGGCAGGTCGCCGAGGGCAGCCTGCTCGTCGATCCCAAACACCTCCCCAGCCTCATGCGCTGTCGCACGAGCCCGCCCGATGGCCCCATACGCTCACTTTCAGTGAGGGAGTTCCAGCTTTTCCAGTTGCTGGCGGAAGGCCATTCGGTCATCGAAATAGCCGAAATCCTCTCCATCAGCCCAAAAACCGCCGGGGTTCATCACACCAACATCATGAAAAAGCTGGGCATCCAGAATTCCGTCCAGCTTGTCAGGCTGGCCATCCAGCATGGCATCATCCAGCCCTGATCCGACCGGGCCAGCCGCTCGATGCCAAGCAGGAAAAACAGGATTTCATTCTATTGCCATAAATCTGCTTTATTCCAGTGATCACACGCTGCAAAGCCGCCATTATTCTACGATGCACAACGCGTGTAAAAGTCAATGCGAACATCCTACAATAAATAAGCATTTGTTTTAATTCTACTTTGTCATATCAAGGAATGAACAAAAATGGAAACTCGAAACTTACTCTATCTCAAATCACCCCATACGCAACCCGTACTGCTATCGGACATCCGGGCAGCGGGATGGAATGCCCAGGTTGCTGAAAATCCGGATGAAGCCAGGGCCATGATCGATTCCGAGCGCTTTCATGTCGGCCTGGCGCTATTCGATTCCACGAACAATATCGATTTCCCCGGCGAGAACCTGATTTCAACGGGCGCCCCAATGAAATGGATCGCCCTGCTGCCCCCCTCCAAAATGCAAAACGAGGGCGTCAGCCAGATGATCCTGGAGAATTTTTACGACTACCATACTCTCCCCGCCGACAGCAAACGCCTGCTGCCAATTCTGGGCCACGCTTACGGCATGGCAAGCATTGCGCACAAGCCATTGATCCAGGGCGACGAATACTCCGGCGAGGACGAAATGGTCGGCGCAAGCCCGGCCATGCTGGCGCTATTCTCCAATCTTCGCAAGATCTCGGGTGTCGATGCGCCCGTACTCATCACCGGTGAAAGCGGCACGGGAAAGGAACTTGGCGCTACGGCCATCCATGAACGATCCAGCCGGTCCGGCGGACCTTTCGTGGCAGTAAACTGCGGCGCGCTGCCGCCCAGCATGATTCAAGCGGAACTGTTCGGCCACGAAAAAGGCGCCTTCACCGGGGCCACCCAGCGCAAGATCGGACGCATTGAAGCCGCCGCCGGCGGCACGATCTTTCTCGACGAAATCGGCGACCTGCCCATGGACATGCAGGTTAATCTGCTGCGATTTTTGCAGGAAAAAACCATCGAGCGCGTTGGCGGCACCGAGCACATCAACGTGGACGTCCGCGTCATCGCAGCGACCCATGCGGATCTGAAAACGGCAGTAAAGAAAGGGCATTTCCGTGAAGACCTTTATTACCGGCTGCATGTGCTCGACCTGAAGATGCCGGCACTGCGCGACCGCCAAGGGGATGTTGAGCTGCTGGCCCGGTTCTTTTTCAAGAAATTTACCGCCGAAAAACGCCGGAATGTCCAGGGGTTCACCCGGGAGGCATTACGCATAATGAGTGACCACGACTGGCCCGGCAATGTGCGCGAACTGATCAACCGCATCCGGCGCGCCATGGTCATGTGCGAAAACCGCCTGATCACGCCAGCAGACCTTGGCCTCGAGCATCCGGCTTCCGGAAGGCTGATAATAACCCTGGACGAGGCGCGATTGACTGCCGAACGCGAAGTCATACAAACCGCGCTGCGGCGTACTCACAAAAATGTTTCCAAGGCAGCGCAGGAACTCGGGGTATCCAGGGTGACGCTTTACCGTCTGATGGAAAAATGCGGCCTGCATCAAGCCCATGAGGCAATGCGAACATGACCTGAAGGCTCTCTTTCAGAGGTCCCTTTACCTATCTCCCCCTGCCCGCCACGATAGGCGTCAAGCTTCTGAACAGCTTCTAACTGGCTTGCAGCGCAGCAGCAATAGTTCAAGGACGGCACGCTGGAGATGACTTTGCCGAAGCTGGAGAAATCAGTACGGCATACAGTGAAGATCGAAGAAGGCTAATCCTCCCCCTTCTTTTTTTTCACCGTTGCTTTAGCCTGTCGGGCGAACGACTTTCTGATTTCGGACAATTCCGCCAGCCTCGCCGCGACCCGGCGATTGACGCTGCCTTCCGGATAATTCCCGGAGGCGTCAGCCTCCCCCGCCGGCACGCCAGTCAGAAGGGAGATCGCCTGATCGGCATTCTCCACGGCATAGATCCGGAACCTGCCCTGCTCGGCGGCCTCCACCACATCCCGACGCAACATCAAATGCTTGACGTTGGCGGCGGGGATCAGCACCCCCTGCTCGCCGGTCAGCCCCCGCGCCGCGCAGATATCGAAGAAGCCCTCGATTTTTTCGTTGACCGCGCCGATAGCCTGCACCTGGCCGAACTGGTTCACCGACCCGGTCACCGCCAGGGACTGCCTGATCGGCACATCCGCCAGGTTGGACAGCAGCGCGCACAATTCCGCCAGGGAGGCGCTATCGCCCTCGACGAAGCCGTAGGACTGCTCGAACGCCAGGCTGGCGGAAAGCGCCAGCGGCTGGTTTCTGGCGTAGCGCGCGGCAAGGAACGAGGACAGGATCAGCACGCCCTTGGAGTGGATGGCGCCCGAGAGCTTCACCTCGCGCTCGATGTTGACCAGTTCCCCGTCGCCGAGCCGGGTGGTAGCGGTGATCCGGGTCGGCTGGGCAAAGGCGAATTCGCCCAGTTCGATCACGGAAAGCCCGTTCACCTGCCCCGCCACCTCGCCCGCGGTGGCGATCATCAGGGTGCCGCGCAAAATCTCCTCGTACAGCCTCGCCCTCAGCCGATCCAGCCGGTGGATGTGGGTGTCGATCGCCTGTTGCACGGCGGCGGCGTCCACCACTTCATGGCCAGCCTCGCGCGCCCAGTAATCGGCCTCGAGAAGAAGGTCGGCGATGCTGCGCATGTGGGTGGAAAGCCTTTCTGCATCGCCGGCCAGACGCGCACTGTGCTCGATCACCCGCGCCACCGCGCCACGGTCGAACGGTTGCAGCCCCTCCTTGCGGGTCAGGGTGGAAACCAGCCTGGCATACAGCAGATGGGTATCGGCGCTGCGCTCGATGCGATCCTCAAAATCCGCCGCCACCTTGAACAGTTCGTCGAATTCCGGGTCGTATTCCTGCAGCAGGTAATAGAACAGCCGGTCGCCGAACAAGACCACCTTGGTGTCCAGCGGAATCGGCTCGGGCTCCAGCGACACGGTGCTGACCAGGCTGTACATCTGCCCCAGCGATTCGATGCGGATCTCGCGCGATTGCAGCGCCCGCTTCAGGGCCTCCCAGGCAAAAGGCTGCACCAGCACCTTGCGCACGTCCAGCAGCAAATAGCCGCCGTTCGCCCGGTGCAGTACACCCGGCTTGATCAAGGTGAAATCGGTCACCAGCGCGCCGAGCTGGGCGATATGCTCGACACGCCCGACCAGGTTGCTGTAGGTCGGGTTGTCCTCGCTGACGATCGGTGCGCCGGGCGACTTGCCGTGCGTCACCAGCGCATTCACCTGGTAGCGGTGGAAGGTCTGGTGCGTCGTTACGGTCATGCCGGCAAAGCTGGCGGATTCCTCCTGCTTGCGGAAATCGTCCGCGTTCTCGACCATGTCCTGCTGCACCAGGTCGAGGTATTTCAGCACCTCGGACAAGTCAGCGTAAGCTTCCCTCAACTCGTTCACCCGGTGAACGACAACGGACAGGGTGGTTTCGCGGTTGAGCTGCTTGACCTGTTCTTGCCGTTCCTTACGCCATTGCGGCATCTGGCGCAGGATCTTCTCCAGCCTTTCCTGCAGCACGGCGATCGCAGCTTCCACCCGCTGCTTTTCCTCTTCCGGCAACTTCTCGTATTCGTCGGGAGGAATCACCTCATGGTTGCGGGTAGGGGCGAAGGCAAACCCGTCAGGGGTGCGCAGCAGCGCGATTTCCTGCTTCTCGGCTTCATCCCCCACTTCCTTGAATGCCTGCTCCCGCCGCTTGTTGAATGCCTCCTGGATCGCCTCGGTCCTGGCGCGGTATTCGTCGCTCTCGAACAGGGCGGGGATCGCAGTCCGCAAATCTTCCACCAGTTGCGCCATGTGGCGGCGCAGTTCGGCGCCCTTGCCGGGCGGCAGCCTGAGCGCCTGGGGCTGGTGCGGCTGGGAGAAGTTGTTGATATAGCACCAGTCGGAGGGCTGATGCTCATCCCGCGCCCGCCTTTCGAGAACCTGCTGCACCATGCTGCGCTTGCCCATGCCGGCGGGGCCGAGCACGAAAAGGTTATAGCCCTCGCGACGGATGCCGGCGCCGAAGCGCACCGCGTCCATGGCGCGCATCTGGCCGATGATTTCGGCCAGGTCTTCCAGTTCGGCCGTGGTCTGGAATTCGAACTGTTGGGGATCGCAGGGTTGATAAAGCTGGTTGGGTTGCAGCGGAGGAAGGGTAGGCATTTTTTTATCTTTCTTGAGAAGGAGGCACACCCTCTTTTTGATTATAGGGCACCTTTAAATTCTCGCCCGGCTTGCCACGTATTGAAGCGCAATCATGTAGGGCGTCAATAAGCAAAGCGCATTGCGCCGTATGTTATGCAACAACCATCACGCTACCGTCTTGGCTTGTTCCTTACGCATGATCCTTGGTAAATTTTCTATAAATGCCACCAGCTGCTGTGGTGTTGTTCACCGGCCAGATCGCGCAGCTTCTGGTAAACATCCCGCTCCTCGGCCGATAATTGCTCCGGGATATGCACCCGGATGCGCAGGAAAAGGTCGCCGTGTTGCCGGCCGCCGAATTCGGGCAGCCCCTTGCCGCGGACGCGCAGCACCGTATCGGGCTGGGTGCTCGGCGGAATGGTCACTTCGGCGGGGTGATCCAGCGTCGGCACCTTGAGTTTCGTGCCCAGCACCGCATCGGCCACCGCAATCGTCTCGCTGCGCCAGAGATCGGCGCCATCGCGCTCGAAGCGCGGGTCGGACGCAGTGCGCACCACCACGAACAGGTCGCCCGGTTGTCCTCCCTGCTCCCGGCTCGGCATGCCGCGACCGGGAAGGCGCAGGGCCATCCCCTCCTCAACTCCGACCGGAATCGTGACGCTCAGGGCTTCTTCGTGCGTGGTTTTGCCCGTGCCACCGCAAGACGGGCAGGGCTTGTCGATCACGCTGCCCCTGCCCAGGCAGGCCGGGCAGACGCTGATCTGCTGGATGAGGACATTGCTCTTGTCGCGGGTTTCCTGACGTCGGGTGGTCTGCTGGCCGGTGCCCTTGCATGCGCTGCAAACCCGTGGCTGGGTGCCCGCTGCCGCGCCGCTGCCGTGGCAGGCCGAACAGGCGGTCTGATACGGCAGGCGAACCTTCTCCTCGCCGCCGGAAACCACCCTCTCCAGCGGGATGGTCAACTCGACCTCGATATTCGACCCGCGCACCGGGCCGGCCTGGCGGCGGTGAAAAAAATGATCGAACAGCCCGCCGCCCGGACCAAAATCGAAGTTGAGGCCGCCGAACAGGTCTTCGAAATCGATGCCGCCGAACAGGTCCTCGCGGCTGAACCCGGCCACGCCATCGAACCCCCGTGCGTCATATTCGGCCCGCTTCTTCGGGTCGGAGAGCACCGCGTAGGCTTCGGCGATTTCCTTGAAGCGCTCCTCGGCGCCCGGCTCCTTGTTGCGGTCGGGATGGTACTGCAGGGCGAGCTTGCGGAAGGCGTCCTTGATCGCCTTGCCGTCGACGCTTTTCGGAACGCCAAGCACCTCGTAGTAGTCGCGTTGGGCGGTTGCGATGATGATTCCTGACTTGGAGTTTATTCCCTGTTAAAAAAACAGGCATTAACCACGAATGACACGAATTTCCACGAATGCACACGAATTATTGATATTCATAAAAAAACATTCGTGATAATTCGTGCCCATTCGTGTTATTCGTGGTTGATAGTCTTTTTACCCTATCGAGCTTCCTTGTATTCCGCGTCCACCACCCTGCCGCGCGGCCCGGAGCCGCTTGGCCTGGCTTCGCCGGCGGAAGCGCCTTCTTCGGTTTTTTCCCCGGGATAGGGGGTCTGGGCGTACACCCCGGCACCGGGCTGCTGGGAATAAATCACTGCACCGGCTTCCTTCAGCACTTTCTGCAAGGCTTCCGCGCGCTCGGTGGCAAGCTGGGCGTCGCGCCTGGTCAACGCCTCCTTCACCTCGCGCTGTGCTGCTTCGATCCGGCCCTTGAGCTCGGCGGTGAGCTTGTCGCCGAAATCCGCCAATGTTCTTTCCGCCTGGTAGCAGGCGGCGTCGGCCGCGTTCAGCTTGTCCACTTCCTCGCGCCGCTGCTTGT
This sequence comes from uncultured Sulfuricella sp., assembly GCA_947085875.1. GTDB lineage: Bacteria > Pseudomonadota > Gammaproteobacteria > Burkholderiales > Sulfuricellaceae > Sulfuricella. Next base: position 7,791 of record CAMTYG010000174.1, on the reverse strand, counting down.
CCTGATCGGCGTATTGTTCGGCCTCCCGAATCATGCGCTGCTTCTCGCTATCGGCAAGCCGGGTCGAGCCGGTGATGCGAATCGACTGGGATTTGCCGGTGGCGGTGTCCCTGGCATTGACGTTGAGGATGCCATTCGAGTCGATGTCGAACGTCACCTCGATCTTCGGCATGCCGCGCGGCGCAGGCGCCAGACCGTCGAGATTGAATTCCCCCAGGCTGGCGTTGTCCGGGGCCATCGGGCGTTCGCCCTGGAACACATGGATGGTGACGCTGGTCTGCATGTCGGCGGCGGTGGTGAAAATCTCGGATTTCTTCACCGGCACCGGGGTGTTGCGCGTGATCAGGGGTGTAGCGACGCCGCCCAGGGTTTCGACGCCGAGCGTCAGCGGCGTCACGTCCACCAGCACGATGTCGCCCACCTCGCCCGACAGCACGCCGGCCTGGATCGCCGCGCCGGCGGCGACGCATTCCATCGGATCGACCCCCATTTCCGCCTTGCGGCCGAACATGTCCTCGAAGAAAGTGCGCACCGACGGCATCCGGGTCGGGCCGCCGACAAAAACGATGCGATCGACATCGCGCGGGGTGATGCCGGCATCCCTCAGCGCCTGCTCCACCGGGCCGCGGCAGCGCTCGATCACGGAGCGCACCACCCGCTCCAGGTCGGTGCGCGTCAAGTCCAGCTCGAGGTGGCGCGGCTCCCCGCCCAAGGAAGCGATGTAAGGCAGGCTGATATGGGCAGTGGTGCTGGCGGTCAGCTCGATCTTGGCCATCTCCGAGGCTTCGAGCAGGCGCGCCGCCGCCTTGCGGTCGCCGCGCAGGTCGATGCCGGATTCCGTCCTGAAGCGGTCGGCCAGGTATTCGAAAATACGCTGGTTCATGTCGGTGCCGCCGAGCCGGGTATCGCCGGAGGTGCTCTTCACCTCGAACACGCCCTTGCCGAATTCCATGATAGTCACGTCGAGCGTGCCGCCGCCGAAATCGATCACTGCGATGCGCAGCTCCTGGCCCAGCCGGTCGAGGCCGTAGGCGAGCGCCGCCGCGGTGGGCTCGTTCACCAGCCGCGCCACCTCGATGCCGGCGATGCTGCAGGCGTCCTTGGTGGCATTGCGCTGGTTATCGTCGAAATAGGCGGGGACGGTGACCACCGCCTTGGTCACCGGCTCGCCCAGGAAAGCTTCGGCGTCACGCTTGATTTTTTGCAGCAGGAAGGCGGATAACTGCTCGGGAGAATACTCGTTATTGCGCAGGCGCACCCGCTCGCGCCGCCCCATCTCCCGCTTGAAAGCGGTGGCGGTGCCTTCCGGATTCGACGCCGCCTGACGCCGCGCCGGCTCGCCGACCAGAACCTGTCCGTCGGCGGTCACCGCGACATAGCTGGGATATGCCTTGCCGCCCAGGCTCACTCCCTCGGCGCTGGGGATGATGACGGGCCGCCCGCCGCGCAGCACGGCGGCCGCGGAGTTGGAAGTGCCGAGGTCGATCCCGATGATAGCCATAATTCTCTCCCTGATTTTTTTCTTAAAATTCACGCACCATCTGCATACCCTACTATACTTTTAAAAATAGCAGAAGGCGGTCCGAGATGATCAAAAACACACGTATGCGGCGAACCGGCGCACTAGTCATGGTGGTGCTGGGCGCAATCCTGATGTTGCTCGCCCCGGAAGTCTGGCAGGGTGCTCTGTTGCTAGCTCTGGGCGTCATCATCGAACTGGTCGGCATCACGCTGGAGCACAACGCCAAATAAGACTATCGGCTACGCTGATATTGCCCCATCAACTCCGCATGGCCGAGAATATGCCCCTGCATGGCCTTTTCCACCCCCGCTTTGGCAGGTCTGCCCAAATCCGGCAGAACGGCATCCAGCGCATACAGCTTGAAAAAATAGCGGTGGCGTCCCACGGGCGGGCATGGCCCGCCATAACCCGTGCGCTGCCAGTCGTTCACCCCTTGCAACGTCCCCTTCGGCAGCACCTTTGCCGGGACGCCCTCTGGCAATTCGCCCGCAATGGGCGGCAGGTTGTACAGCACCCAGTGCGACCAGATCATCCTGGGCGCAGCCGGATCGGGCGCATCGGGGTCATCCACGATCAGCACCAGACTTTTTGTTCCGGCCGGCAATCCGTACCAGGCCAACGGCGGAGAGATATCCGACCCGTCGCAGGTATAGCGCTGCGGGATCGTGCCGCCCTGAAAAAACACCGGGGATGTCAACATCATGTTCCTGCCCTCCTGATTTTTATCGCCCGCCATGACGGGCATAACCGCCGCCAACAGCGCCGCTACAGCCACGCGCCGCAGGGCGGCATGTGCGTTCAAACTACTCATCGTCATTCCCTAAAACAGGCCACTCGCTTCAATATAGCCGCATCCAGATAAAAATTTGCCGCCGGGGTTATACGTCGCTCTCGTAACTCGACGGCGTGACTCCGGCGCGGGAAAGGTATTCGCGCAGTTGCTTGATCAGCATTTTGTCGCAGACGTTGCTTTGATGGGGGTGGTGCAGGAATTCCTCGCAACCATTCAGCGTCGCGTGGAAACGCGCGCCATGCGCGGAAGTGATGCTGGCGCCCAAGTGGTGCAGCAAGGATTCGATTTCACGCCAGTGGATGTTGCCGCTGACCGGATCATGGAAGATGGCGCGCAACAGGCTGCTATGCTTGTGACTCATGAAGGGCTCCTTGATATGTATGACCTTGCTCGAATTATTATCCCCTGTGGCGGCAAGGTAAAGCAAAGTTGAGCAGATTTTGCACAGTGTGAAATAATTGCCGGCTTATGTTTGATGCATGACAGTAACAAAGTTCGCTAACCGAGATCCCAAAGACCCGATGTCCCTATCCGAACATTCCCATTCCAGCACAACGTCCCAGCCCGGCCCAACCGATTTGCGTTCGATCGGCCGCCTGTTCCCCTATCTGTGGGAGTTTCGCGGGCGGGTGATGCTGGCGCTGGCCTTGCTGATCGGCGCGAAGCTGGCGGCGGTGATGGTGCCGCTGGTGCTGAAGGAGATCATCGATGCGCTGGACAAATCGCGCGCCGATCTGGTTTTGCCGCTGGCGCTGATCATCGCTTATGGCCTGTTGCGCTTTGCCAGCACCACGTTTTCCGACCTGCGCGATGTGGTGTTCGGCAAGGTCACGCAGCGCGCCATGCGCCGGGTGAGCATGGCGGTGTTCCAGCACTTGCATGCGCTGTCGTTGCGCTTTCATCTGGAACGCCAGACCGGCGGCATCACCCGCGACATCGAGCGCGGCTCCAAGGCCATCTCCAGCCTGGTGGGCTATCTGCTGTTCCGCATCACGCCTACCGTGCTGGAAATCCTGATGGTGGCGATTATCCTGTTCGTCAAGCTGGACTGGGTGTTCGGGCTGATTACGCTGGTGACGCTGGCGGCGTATATCGGTTTTACCGTGACCATTACCGACTGGCGCACGCAGTTCGTGCGCCGCGCCAACGCGCTGGATTCCGAAGCCTATGGCCGCGCCATCGACAGCCTGTTGAACTATGAGACGGTGAAATATTTCGGCAACGAGCGCTATGAGGCGGCGCGCTACGACACCAGTCTGGCGGAATGGGAGCGGGTGGCCCTGCAATCCCAGCGTTCGCTCGGTCTGCTGAATGCGGCACAGGCCGGCACCATCGCCGTCGGCGTCACGCTGATGGTGCTGCGCGCGGCGAACGGCGTGGTGGAAGGCACACTCACTTTGGGCGATCTGGTCATGGTCAACGCCTTTCTGTTGCAGATGTTCCAGCCCTTGAGCTTTCTCGGGGTGATGTACCGCGAGATCAAGCAGTCCATGACCGACGTGGAACGCATGTTTACCCTGCTCCATCGTCCGAAGGAAGTCGAAGATGCGCCGGATGCCCGCACGCTGGCCGTGACGGGCGGTGAAGTGAAATTCGAGCGCGTCAGCTTCGCCTACAATGCCGACCGCCCGATTCTGCATGATGTCAGCTTTACCATTCCGGCCGGAAAAACCGTGGCAGCAGTGGGCGCGAGCGGCGCGGGAAAATCGACCCTGGCGCGCTTGCTGTTCCGCTTCTACGATGTGAATGAGGGCGGCATCCGCATCGACGGCCAGGACATCCGCCACGTCAGCCAGGACAGCCTGCGTGCGGCCATTGGCGTGGTGCCGCAGGACACCGTGCTGTTCAACGACAGCATTTACTACAACATCGCCTATGGCCGTCCCGATGCCGCGCGCGAGGAAATCATCGCCGCCGCCCGCGCCGCGCATATCCTGGATTTTATCGAATCCCTGCCGCAAGGCTGGGACACTGTCGTCGGCGAACGCGGCCTGAAACTCTCCGGCGGCGAAAAACAGCGCGTCGCCATCGCCCGCACCTTGTTGAAAAATCCGGTGATTCTGGTTCTGGACGAAGCCACCTCCGCGCTCGACACCAAAACCGAAAAAGCCATCCAGTCCGAGCTGCTGGAAATCGCCCGGAGCCGCACCAGCCTGATCATCGCGCACCGGCTCTCCACCGTGGTCGAAGCCGATGAAATTCTGGTCATGGATGACGGGCGCATTATCGAGCGTGGACGGCATCCGGAGTTGCTGGCCAGAGACGGCGTGTACGCACGCATGTGGGCGCTGCAACAGCAGGCGGAAGAGGAAGCCGCGTAAGTTTCGATGCACCGGACATCAAGGCCAGGCCAGTAATGCCGCACCTGATGGCGAACCCAGAAAAAAATAAATTGAACTTAACTGTTTTTGCTGTAGTCTTAAGCAAGTCTGTGGAATTCAAGTTTCGATTGCGGTACCTCATTAAGTTGGTCTGTTTTTTTCCTTGATATTCGATGGGCTGGGCATTTGCCCGTCTTCCCCCGGCTATTTTTTAGCGGGTTTAACTTGATATTGAGGTGAAACAATGGCAACAGGTACTGTGAAATGGTTTAACGACGCAAAAGGTTTTGGCTTTATTACCCCGGATGATGGCAGCGAAGATTTGTTCGCGCATTTCTCCGCGATCCAGGCAGGGGGTTTCAAATCCTTGCAAGAAAACCAGCGGGTCAGCTTTGACGTGACCGCCGGCGCAAAAGGCAAACAGGCTTCGAACATTCAAGCCGCGTAAACCTGCAAGTAATTCTAGAAAAAGCCCCGGCATACCGGGGCTTTTTTTACGCCTATATTTATAGAGTTGCATTGCCCGTTTTCCTGTCTTAACGTCAACTTTATCCGGGCTGTAACGTTGTTTGGTTATCTTCCCGCGCCAGTCTTGTGGCGCGCAACTTCAGGAAAACGCTCCTGGCTACCCAAGGCGACGTCCATGCTTCCATTGTCCAGAATTGCCACTGCTCTTTCCGTCTTGTTGCTCATCGTCATGAGCAGTTTCCCCGCCCTCGCTCAAGAGAATGAGCAGAAAGCGGCTGCCAGCCCCTTGCGTCTGAGTTACGTCGAAGGGGATGTCTCTTTCTCGCGCCTGGGCGCAGAAGACTGGGTGGAGGCGCAAATGAATACTCCGCTTGCCGCCGGCGATGCGCTCTATGTCGGCAGTGACGGCAACCTCGAACTCCAGATGGGGAGCCGGGCCTTTGTCCGGGCCGACGACGATACGCAGCTCACGCTCGTCAACCAGACGGCCGATTTCGTTCAGTTCAAAATCACTTCCGGCCGCGTGTCCTTCGATCTGCGCACGCTTCCCACGGGCTTTTCGGTGGAGGTGGATACGCCCAATGCGGTGTTCACCATTGATCGTACCGGCTATTACCGGGTGGACGTGAATGGGGATGTGCACTTCATCACCCGCCGCGGCGGCCGGGCGATGATGGTTCCAGCCGGCGGGCAGGCCATGAGCATTCATCCCTCCGAGGAAATCGTGGTGCAGGGCGGCGCCGTGGCACAGGCAAAAACCTACGTGGCGCCGGAGCTCGACCGGTGGGATCGATGGAATTACGACCGCACGGAAGGCCTGGTCGATGCGGTCAGCGAGCGCTACCTTCCCTCCGGAATCGCCGGCGCCTCCGACCTGGACCGCTATGGCAGATGGCGGGTCGTGCCGGAATACGGGCCGGTCTGGGTGCCCGGCGCAGTTTCGCCGGGATGGGCGCCCTACAGTACCGGCAGATGGATCTGGGATCCCTATTACCAGTGGACCTGGATCGACGACGCGCCGTGGGGATGGGCTCCGTTCCATTATGGGCGCTGGGTTTATCTGGGCGGCTACTGGGCGTGGGCTCCAGGCCCGGTGGTCAGATACGCGGTGTACGCCCCCGCCCTGGTGGCGTTTTTCGGTGTCAGCCCCCATGTGTCCGTCGGTATCGGCATCGGCGGCTCAGGAGTGGGCTGGGTGGCGCTAAGCTGGGGCGAACCTTTGACCCCATGGTGGGGAAGTCCCGGTTTCATCGGCAGACCCTGGTGGGGCGGCTGGCATGGCCCGCAGGTGATGAATAACGTGGTCATCAAGCCGACCACGATCGTCAACGTGACCAACATCACCTATCAAAACACCCGCGTGAACAATGCCGTTGTCGCCACGACAAGAGAGCGCTTCGGCAGAGGCCATGTGCACGATGCGCCGGTGCGGGTGACGCAAACCCGTGAACTGGAGCATTTCCGCGGCGCCCTGCCGGTAAAACCCGACCCGGCAAGCCTGGTGGCCGGCGCCAATAAGGGCGTTCGCCCGCCGGAAAGCGTGCTGTCGCGGCCTGTGGTGTCCACGCGCCCGCCCCAAGAATTCAGACTGCCATGGCGTACCGAAGCGCCCAAGTCCGAGAAAAAAACCGCTCCCGAGCAACGCTACGTCGAGATGCCAAAGCGTCCATCCAACGACCTGCCGCGCCCGGAATTCGGCGCTCAAACCGGGGCGGAACGCGCCACCCCGCCGCTTCAGCCACGCTTCAAGGAAAGACGGCGTGAAGCTGAACCTGCCGCCCCTGGCAGCGTGATACGGGAACACACCCAGCCCGACCGGGCTGAACCCAGGGCGCCACGCACCTCTGCCCCGGAAGCGGCGCCGCCACCGCGCACCGTACGTGAAATTGCCCCGCCGCGCGCAGCTCAGGAACCGGAAAGGGCGCGGGCAATGCCGGAACCCCGCCGAGGCGAGGCCGCACCGGGCTGGACGCGCTCCGCCCCCGAAGCAACTCCGCAGCGGGAGCGCGTGGAACGCGAACGCGCTGACCTGCCCGGCCAGCCGGCCAACCGCGTGTACCGCGGTCAGGATAATAAAGAGGGTGGCGACCGGCGACGCTCGAAGCCTGACAATTAGCGCGACAACCCGTTGATTGCACATGGCCAATATCAAGGAGCCATCACCGCCCTTGCCAACCCAACGAAAGAAAAGTATTATTGCGCGTTTCGTCTGCCCCGCAGAGTAATATCCAAGGAGTTTCATCAATGGCAAACACCGCACAAGCCAGAAAGCGTGCAAGACAGTCCGACAAGCAACGCGAGCACAACACCAGCCAGCGTTCCGAGTTCCGCACTGCGGTCAAGAAGGTGATCAAGGCTGTTGAAGCTGGCGACAAGGAAGCTGCCAAGGCGGTTTACCTGGCGTCGGTCAGCGTGATCGACAGCATCGCCGACAAGAAAATCGTGCACAAGAACAAAGCTTCACGCCACAAGAGCCGTTTGAACGCAGCCGTCAAAGCGATGGCCTGAGACCCGCCGCAGCACTGGCTGCCGCGCGCCCGTTTTGCTTGCCCGGCAGCCTTTGGCTGGCCGGGCATTTGTTTTGGCTTGGCCGCCCCGCTTGCCACGCCTTGAGGCTGACTTGAAGGGCAAATTTCTCTTGCAAGTATCAGTTGTTTGGCTAAATATAACGCTTTCGAGCGCACCGA
>CAMTYG010000173.1:0-13143 GCA_947085875.1 uncultured Sulfuricella sp. | reverse complement strand
GGCGCTGGCCTGCCGCTTCTATCCCTCCCGCATCCGGCTGATGGCAGGCTACATGGTCGGGGCTGCGGGCTACATCCTGGGGCTGGGGCTTTCGGTGTTGTTTGACCTGCCTTCCGGCGCCGTGGTAGTGTGGACCTTGGCTGCGACCGGGGCTGCGGCTTATGCCATGGGGCCGGGGAGAAATCAGCAGCATCAAACCAGGATTTTTCCTGATTGAGGGATGTGGAAACAGCCCCCATGATAATGGTTTTCGTGCGCACATAACTTGGATCCTCGCTTGGTGTTTTCTTTCTTTCGCAAAAATTCGGACGAGCCGCTCAATCCCGCTGCCCATGCGCCTTCCTCTGCCAGGCCGGCGCAGCCCGCGCCGGCTGCGCCTGCCGAACAGGCAGTTTCCGGGGCGGTTTTCCTGCAGGAGAACAACGGCCCACATCAGATCAAAGCCCATACCGAATCTCATGCCATCGGGAGCTTTGACTCAGATGCCGTGGCGGCAAGGGAAATGGGTTCAGTGGAGGAAGAAGCGGCGATTCTCTATGCCAGTGACCACGCCGAACAGGCCGCTGCCCTGTTGCTGGATTTTATCCGGAATCACCCGGATCGGCAGGATATTTATCCCTGGATGATGCTGTTCGATATTTACCAGATTCAGGGTGAAATGCAGCTGTTCGATGAACTGGCGCTGGAATTTGTCGTCAAGTTCGAGCGCTCGGCGCCGATCTGGGATGCCGCCAAGGTGCCGGATGCCGATGCACGGAAGCCGCAAGCGGCTCCCGCATCCGAGGGTTATGTTTCCCTTACCGGCATTTTGCTGGGGGACCAGGATTCCCTGTTCCAAGGCATGCTGCAGACGGCGCAAAAGAGCGCCGGCCTGCGCATCGATTTTGCCCGCCTGGAAGGACTGGATGCATCGGGCAGCCGACGTCTGGTGGAAACCATCCAGGGATTGAAAAAGGCCGGGAAGAAGGTCGTCCCGGTCAGCGAGTCGCGCCTGATCGATCTGCTCAAGGGCATGATCGGGCAAGGCGGCGCGGAGGAACCGGCCCATTGGCAGCTGTTGCTGAATCTGTACCAGTGCCGGGGGATGGAGGCGGAATTCGAGGATCTGGCGGTGGAATTTGCGGTCACTTTCGAGGTGTCTCCGCCTTCCTGGGAGGCTATGCCCCAATGCAAGCAGGCCGTAACGGTGGCGGAAACGCCATCGTTCGCGGTGGTTGCTCCCCACGACGATTATGTCTTCTATCTGAGCGGCGTGATTTCCGCCGCCAGCGAAAACCAGTTTCAGGAGCTGACCCGTTTTGCCGCCGGGCTCAACGAAATCTGCCTGGACATGACCCATGTGCCGCGAGTGGATTTCGTCAGCGTCGGCAATTTCGCCGGGATGCTGGCCAGCCTGAGCAGCAGCGGCAAGACGGTGTTGATCCGCAATGCCAACGAAATGATCCGCGCCCTGTTCAGCGTGATGGAGGTCAATCAGTACTCCACCGTCCTGCGTCGCCGCGTCTGCTGACGGCCGGCCCCGGCCTTCTGCTGGCTCGTCCTCAAGTATAATAGCCTGTTCTGCGGAGGTAATTCATGGAGCAATTTCGGGGCACCACCATCCTTTCGGTGCGGCGCGGCAACTGCGTGGCGCTGGGTGGCGACGGCCAGGTCACGCTGGGCAATATCGTCGTCAAGGCGAGCGCGCGCAAGGTGCGGCGCATCCACCACGACAAAATCCTGGCCGGGTTCGCCGGCGGCACGGCGGACGCCTTCACCCTGTTCGAACGCTTCGAGGCCAAGCTGGACAAGCATCAGGGCCACTTGCTGCGCTCCGCGGTGGAGCTGGCCAAGGACTGGCGCACCGACCGCATCCTGCGCCGGCTCGAAGCCATGCTGGCGGTGGCCGACCATGAAACCTCGCTGATCATCACCGGCAACGGCGACGTGCTGGAGCCGGAATACGGCCTGATCGCCATCGGCAGCGGCGGCCCCTACGCGCAATCCGCAGCGCGCGCCCTGCTCGACCATACCGACCTGCCGCCGGCCGAGATCGTCAAGAAAGCGCTGACCATCGCCGCCGATCTGTGCATCTATACTAACCAGAACCATGTGATTGAAGTACTTGAATAGGTGAGGGGTTTATTCGTGAGGGGTGAGGCGGAAAGTCAAAACCACGCACCGTACCGGGTTTTGCGCCTCACCCCTCACCCCTCCCGCCTCACCCCTTATCCATTACCGTGAGCGCAGCGAACCATGACCCCCATGACCCCCCAGGAAATCGTCCACGAACTGGACAAGCACATCATCGGCCAACATGCGGCCAAGCGCGCCGTCGCCATCGCTCTGCGCAACCGTTGGCGCAGGCAGCAGGTGGCCGAGCCGTTACGTCACGAAATTACGCCAAAGAATATCCTGATGATTGGCCCGACCGGCGTCGGCAAGACCGAGATCGCCCGCCGTCTGGCCAAGCTCGCCAACGCGCCGTTCATCAAGGTGGAAGCGACCAAGTTCACCGAGGTGGGCTATGTCGGGCGCGACGTGGATTCCATCATCCGCGACCTGGTGGAAATGGCCATCAAGCAGACCCGCGAGCAGGAAACCCGCAAGGTACGCCACCGCGCCGAGGATCATGCCGAGGAGCGCATCCTCGACGCGCTGCTGCCTCCGGCGCGGGATGTCGTGGCGGATGCCGGTGAGGAAAACGCCACGCGGCAGAAATTTCGCAAAATGCTGCGCGAGGGCAAGCTCGACGACAAGGAAATCGAAATCGAAGTTGCCGCCGCCCAGGCTCACATGGAAATCCTCGCCCCACCCGGCATGGAGGAAATGACCTCGCAGATCCAGAGCATGTTCCAGAACGTCGGTGGCGGCAAGCGCAGGCAGCGCAAGCTGAAGATCGCCGAAGCGATGAAGCTGCTCACCGAAGAAGAGGCGATGAAACTGGTCAATGACGAGGAGCTGAAAATTCAGGCGGTGCAGAACGTCGAGCAGAACGGCATCGTCTTCCTCGACGAAATCGACAAGATCACCAGCCGCTCGGAGTCTTCCGGCGCCGACGTGTCGCGCCAGGGCGTGCAGCGCGACCTGCTGCCGCTGGTCGAAGGCACCACCGTCTCCACCAAATACGGCATGATCAAGACCGACCATATCCTGTTCATCGCCAGCGGCGCCTTCCACCTCGCCAAGCCCTCCGACCTCATCCCCGAACTGCAAGGGCGGCTGCCCATCCGCGTCGAGCTCGAATCCCTGAGCGTTTCCGACTTCGAGCAGATCCTCACCAACACCGACGCCTGCCTCACCAAACAGTACGAAGCGCTGCTCGGCACCGAGGCGGTGAAGCTTGATTTCAAGCCCGATGCTGTCCGGCGGCTGGCCGAAATCGCCTTCGAGGTCAACGAAAGAACCGAGAACATCGGCGCGCGGCGGCTCTACACCGTGATGGAAAAGCTGCTCGAGGAAATCTCTTTCGAGGCCGGCCGCAAGTCTGAAGAAAGCATCGTCATCGACGCCGCCTATGTCGACGGCAAACTGAAGGAACTGGCGAAGAGCGAGGATCTGGCGAGGTACGTACTGTAAACCACTTGCCCTGCGCCAACTTTTTACAGCGAAACATCGTTCGCAGAGCGCGTACGCCACATATTCAGCGCTTGCGGAACAAACAAGTAACGGTCATGCCCGAAAACCAGAACCCCTGGCAGCCTGTCGGTCAGGCGGGCTGGGCAGGATGGATACGCTGCTGGATGAATTGAATGAAGTGCTTGTCACCTGATTCTGCTAGAATCCACATATGGCACATACACTAAGGAGAATCTCATGGCTCAACTACATTGTTATGTTCCTGAAGAGATTGCCCAGCAAGCGCATCGTCGGGCCACGCAATCCGGCCTGAGCCTTTCGCGTTATCTGGCGGAGCTGGTCAAACGCGACGCAGGCGCCGGCGCGAGTTGGCCGGAAGGCTATTTCGACATCTTCGGAAAGTGGGAAGGCGCGCCACTGGAGCGTCCGCCGCAATTGCCACTGGAAGAGCGGCTGAAAATCAAATGATTTATCTGCTCGACACCAACGTCTGCATCCACCTGCTCAACGAAAAACACCCGATCATCCTGCAACACTTCCGCCAACATAACCCCGCCGATATTGCCCTGTGCAGCGTGGTCAAGGCCGAGTTGCTGTATGGCGCGCGGCGCAGCCAACGGGTAGAGGCCAATTTGCAACTGCTCAAAGCCTTTTTCGCCCCACTGCAAAGCCTGCCTTTTAACGATGAATGCGCCGAGCACTACGGGCAAATCCACGCCGATCTGCTCACACAAGGCAAGCCCATCGGCCCGAACGACACCCTGATCGCCGCCATCGGCCGCGCCCACGATGCCACCCTGATTACCCACAACACCGGTGAATTCAGCCGCGTGGCAGGGTTGCGGATGGAAGATTGGGAAGTGACTTGATGCAAAACCAGTCTGGATATTTTCTGGTTCAAGGATAAAAGTTTGGCCGATCTGGATAACCTGCCGGAGCCGGATGAACTGGCGGGGGAGATCATCGAAAACCTCTAGCAGCCTGTCGGACTTAAAGTAAAGGAAATCGGCTGCAAATCCGCCTGGCCGGTCCATATTTCGCCGCTTTTTTGGTCAATAGAATGGCTATTGACCTGCAAAACCAGCAAAATCCGTCCTCGCCCAGCCGAATTTTCGCTTCGATTCTTCAAGTCCGACAGGCTGCTAGGCTGGTCTGAACAGCTTCAGGGAAATTGCGGCGGCACTCTAACTGGCAGTAGGCGAGTGCCACGGTTTTCTCGGGAAACCGCAGGGCCGGTTCGATTAATATATTTCCTGCCCGGACTCGCCTCTTTGTTCCACAACATGAGATTGCCAAGATGAAATTCCACGATTTAACCATCGGTCAGCGTTTTGAACTGGAAGGCGTGGTCTACGTCAAAACCAGCCCGGTTCTGGCCGGCCAGGCCGAAGGCGGCGGCTCCAGGTTCATGCCTCGCTATGTCATGGTAAGGCTGCTGGAAGGTGCGGCGCCTCGTGCACGGGCGGAGCAGGAGAAAATGCTGCCGGCCAGGGAGGTGCTGGCCGCTTTCGAGGCTTATCATGCGCGCTGCCGGGAGGTACTGGAGAGGGAGGTTCCCGCCGACCGGCAACAGGAAATCGTCAATGTCCTGGAGGGTGAGCGGCAAGGCTTTCTTGACGCGGTTCTGAAGGTTTAGTGCCAATGCTTACCGCCGCCCGGAAGGCCGGCTTCTCACGTCTGCGCTGGGCGGCGTTCAGCCTGGTGGCGACGCTGTTCATCCGCGAAACTTATTGCCGTTATGTCGATATGGAATGACGCATGGAACACATTGTCTTTCTCGACCGCCCGACGCTGGAAGCCAGCATCCGCCGCCCGGCCTTCCCCCATCAGTGGAACGAATACGCCGCCACCGCGCCGGAGAAGATCGTCGGGCGGCTCCGGGACGCTACCATCGCCATCACCAACAAGGTGCCGCTGCGGGCTGAAACCCTGGCGCAATTGCCGCGCCTCAGGCTGATCGCCGAGGCCGCCACCGGCGTCAACAATATCGACGTGGACTGGTGCCGCGAGCACGGCATCGCCGTCGCCAACATCCGCAACTACGCCGTGCATGCCGTGCCGGAACACGTTTTCATGATGGTGCTGGCACTGCGCCGCAACCTGCCCGCCTACCGCGCCGATCTGCGGCAAGGCTTGTGGCAGCAATCCGGCCAGTTCTGCCTGCTTGCCCACCCCGTTCACGACATTCACGGCAGCGCCCTGGGCATCATCGGTCATGGCGCGCTGGGGCAGGCGGTGGCGCAAATGGCGCAGGCTTTCGGCATGACGGTGCTGTTCGCCGAGCGCAAGGGCGCAACGGCAATCCGGCCCGGCTTCGTGCCCTTCGAACAGGTGCTGGCGGAGAGTGATATCGTGACTTTGCACGTGCCGCTGACGGAGGCAACCCGCAACCTGATCGGCGCGGATGAGATCAGGCGGATGAAACCTTCATCCCTGCTCATCAATGCCGCGCGCGGCGGCGTGGTGGACGAGGATGCGCTGGCGGAGGCGCTACGCGAGGGGCGCATCGCCGGAGCGGGGTGCGATGTGCTCTCTGTTGAACCGCCGCGCGCAGGCAATCCTTTGCTCGAACTCGACCTGCCCAATCTGATCATCACCCCCCACATCGCCTGGGCCAGCCGCGAGGCCATGCAGATCCTGGCCGACCAGCTCATCGACAACATCGAGGCGTTTGTTGCGGGAGCTCCCCGCAATCTGGTTGCCTGATGGCAACGCCCTATCGCGAATACGCGAGGCGGCAGCGGCTGAACGTACCCTTTGCGTCAACGCCCGAGAAAAAATAGTTGCATTCCCGACCGCATTTGTTGATAATCATTCTCAACTAAAACTGGTCAATGGTGGAGAAATGAAGTTTGTTGTTTACGCATGCGGCGCAGCGGTCGCTGTAGCTTTCGGTTTAATCAGCCCCGGCGCAATCGCCGCGCCGGACGAAATCCAGGTCTACACCGAGGAGATGAGCGATCCCGGCGAGTTCGGCCTGGAGCTGCATGTGAATTACGCGATCGACGGCGCGAAGGCGCCTTCCTTCGAGGGTGAAATGAAGGCTCATCATCGCCTGCAGGTTACGCCGGAATTTACCTATGGCTTGACCAAAAACCTGGAAGCCGGACTCTATCTGCCTCTGGCGATGGCTGACGACGGCAATCTGTATGGCAACGGCCTGCGTTTCCGCCTGAAATTCATCGCGCCGCGCGAGGAGGGCGATGCCTTCTTCTGGGGCCTCAGCACGGAAGTCGGCTATTCCACCCGGCGCGTGTCGGAGAGCTACTGGGGCATGGAGCTGCGACCGATCATCGGCTACCGCACCGAGAACTGGCTGGTCAGCTTCAACCCGGTCCTGGACATGAGCCTGTCCAGCAACGTCAGCCGCGAGCCGAACTTCGAGCCTGGGCTGAAGGTGACGCGCAAGACGGCCGAAGGCGTGCACGCCGGTTTCGAGTATTACGGCGAGTATGGGCCGCCGCACCATTCCCTGCCGGCGAATGAGCGCGCCCATTATCTCTATGGTGTGGTGGATGTCGAGAAGAAGGATTTCGGCATCAATTTCGGCATCGGCCACGGCTTGGACAATGCCAGTGACCAATGGGTGGCGAAGGCGATCATCGCTTTTCCGTTCAGGTAGCAGGAAGCGGGGCGAAAAACATAAGTCGCGCATTGCCAACCAGAAAGAAAAAACGGGAGCCGCAGCCCCCGTTCTGGAATGAACCTGATTACGCTAACTATCAACTGGATAGAGATACCTTTATTTGCAGATTCCTTTCTCTGCACCTTCGGGCTTCTCGCATTTGTTAGAAGCGCATACTTTATCTCTTTTACATGGCTTGCCTACTGGCAAGGGAGGTTTACATACAGGTGGATCCATGGCGAGAATGCAGACCGTTCCTTTAGCGCATTCGGCATCAGGATCTTTCGCTGAAGCGCCGCATTTAATATCATCAGCAAAAGACGCTTGCGATAGAAAAACCATTGTTACAATCATAGCCATTGATGACAAAAGTTTATTCAACATATTTCTTCTCCCTTTGCGGTTAATGAATTACAACAGGATTTCCAGCCCGTCGCGGCTAAATAATGCGCTTTGGGTGAAACGCCTGTCAAGGCCTCCGTCTTTTGGATGAGATCCGCAATACGAGGTTTGCGAAGCCAGCTTTCGAGAACACTTTGTTGCTCCCGCAATAGCCCAGATAACTTAATGAAGTTCCGGTTTTGGCACATGACCGCCCATCCCTGTCTACCCCGTTTCCTTCGCGATAAACCGCTCGCTTATCAAACCGCCTCTTCCAGCGCCATCTCCAGCTCCAGCCAGCTTTCCTCCAGTTCTGCGGCTTTGGCTTCCAGGCTCTCGCGCTTTGCATTCAGACTGCCGATTTCGTCGCCGGAGCATTTAGCATAGGTGGCCGGGTCGGCCAACTGGCGGTTGATTTCGGACAGTTCCGCCTGGGCGGTTGCCAGCTCGGCTTCGAGCTTGGCTTGCCTGGATAGCAGAGCCTTTTTCTTTGGTTTGGGCGCGGCTTCCTGACGGGGTTTCTCCTGCTGCGCCTGAACCGTTTCGCGCGGGCGGCGGGTTTCGATCCAGCTTTTGTAGTCCTCCAGATCGCCGTCGAACAGCTTCGCTTCGCCGTCGGCAATCAGCCACAACTCGTCGGCCACGGCGCGGATCAGGCTGCGGTCGTGGGAAACCAGCACCACTGCGCCGGTGTATTCCTCCAGCGCCAGGGTGAGGGCGTCGCGCATGTCCAGGTCGAGATGGTTGGTAGGCTCGTCGAGCAGCAGCAGATGGGGTTTCTGCCAGGCCAGCAGGGCGAGCGCCAGGCGGCTTTTTTCGCCGCCGGAAAAGCTTTCCACCGGGCGATCCTCGCTGTTGCCAGCCAAACCGAAGCGACCGAGGAAGGTGCGCAGCGCCAGCGTCGTTTCCTTGGGCGCCAGCCGTTCCATGTGCTGTAGCGGCGTTGCTGCGCTGTCCAGATTTTCCAGTTGGTGCTGGGCGAAGTAGCCGATGCGGACGTCCGGGGTGATTTCCAGCTTGCCCGAGGTGGGTTGGAGTTCGCCCACCAGCAGCTTGATCAGGGTGGATTTGCCGGCGCCGTTCGGCCCGAGCAGGGCGATGCGCGCGCCGGCTCGCAGCGCCAGTTCGACGTTCTGGAACAGGTTCTTGTCGCCATAGGAGAAGCCCATGCCTTCGGCGCGCAGCAACAGGTCGGGGCCGCGCTCCGGGGCCTCGATTTCCAGCTCGAAATGGCCGTTGGTGACATGGGCCGGGGCGATGCGCGTGAGCCGCTCCAGCGCTTTGACGCGGCTTTGCGCCTGCTTGGCCTTGGTGGCCTTGGCGCTGAAACGGCGGACGAAATCTTCGAGGTGGGCGATCTTTGCCTGCTGCGTCTGGAAAGCCTGGTTCTGCTGGGCGATTTTTTCGGCACGGGTGCGTTCGAAGTCGTCGTAGTCGCCGGTATAACTGTCGATGACGCAGTCGTGGACGTGGGCGATGCGGTTGACGGTGGCGTTGAGAAATTCCCTATCATGCGAGACCAGCAGAATGCTGCCGGGGTAGCGCGCCAGGTACTGTTCGAGCCAGAGGATGGCTTCGAGGTCCAGATGGTTGGTGGGCTCGTCGAGCAGCAGCAAATCGGCGCGATGCATCAGCGCGCGGGCGAGGTTGAGCCGCATGCGCCAGCCGCCGGAGAAGCTTGTGACCGGGCGTTCCAGGGCGTCGTTGGCGAAGCCCAGCCCGTTCAGGAGCTGTGCTGCGCGGGCCTTGGCGGCATAGCCGTCGATAGCCTCAAAGCGGTGCTGCGCGTCGAACCAGGCGGCGTCATGCTGTTCCCGCGCCAGGGTTTTTTCCAGTTGGCGCAGCCGGACATCGCCGTCGAGCACGAATTCCAGCGCGGGTTGCGTGGAGTTGGCGATTTCCTGTTCGACATAGGCCAGCGTCTTGCCGGCTTGCAGGGAGATTTCGCCGCTGTCCGGCTTGAGTTCGCCGCGGATCAGGCGGAACAGGGTGGATTTGCCGCAGCCGTTCTTGCCGACCAGGCCGATGCGCTGGTTGGCGAAGGCCTGCAAATTCACCTGCTGGAACAGCGGTATGCCGCCTTGAAGGTAAGTCAGATTCTGGATGTTGAGCATGGCGCCATGATACCAGAGGCTTTCCCCGGCTTAACTTGAAAAACCGGAGTTGTCATCTATAGTTAAGCCAGCTGCAAGAAAACATGCCGATTTTTCAATGGATTTGATCAAGGAGAACGATGATGGCGAACATTACCCGTTACGACCCGTTTGACGTGGCGTTGGAGCCCTTCGACGATCTGTTCAAGGGCTTTTTCCGCCCGGTGCGTTTCGAGGGGCAGCCCCAGCAGATGCAGATCAAGATGGACGTGAAGGAGGACGACAAGGCCTACACCGTTCATGCCGAGATTCCCGGCGTGAAGAAGGAAGATATTCACGTCACCATTGAGGGCAATCAGGTCAGTATCAGCGCCGAGGTAAAGAAGGAAAAAGAGGAAAAGCAGGGTGAGAAAGTGCTGCGCAGTGAGCGCTATTACGGCAAGGTGTACCGCAGTTTCAGCCTTGGCCATGAGGTGGACGAGGCCACGTCAGTGGCCAAGTACAACGAGGGTGTGCTCGACCTGACCCTGCCAAAGAAGGCCACGACCAGCGCGAAGAAACTGGCCATCCAGTAATTTTATCAACTTCCGAAAAGGCGGCCCTGTGCCGCCTTTTTTGTTTGAGCTAAAATAGGCCCATTATCACTTCAGGCGAAAGACTCCAGCCATGCCACTGAGCGCATCCACTGCAACAGAAAAAGCCGCGATTCTCGCCGAAGCGCTGCCCTACATCCAGCGTTTTCACGGCAAGACCATCGTGATCAAGTACGGCGGCAACGCCATGACCGAGGAGAAGCTGAAACAGGGCTTCGCCCGCGACGTGGTGCTGCTCAAGCTGGTCGGCCTGAACCCGGTGATCGTCCATGGCGGCGGACCGCAGATCAACGATCTGCTGAAGCGGGTCGGCAAGCAGGGCGAATTCATCCAGGGCATGCGCGTCACCGACCGGGAGACCATGGACATTGTTGAGATGGTGCTGGGGGGCGCGGTCAACAAGGAGATCGTTAACCTGATCAACCAGAACGGCGGCAAGGCGGTGGGACTGACCGGCAAGGACGGCGGCTTCATCCGCGCCCGGAAGATGATGGTGATGGACAAGGAAACAACCGGCAAGTACGTTGACATCGGCCAGGTCGGCGAGGTGACCCATATCGACCCCACCCTGGTGGCGCTGCTCGACACCCAGGGCTTCATTCCGGTGATCGCGCCGATCGGCGTGGGCGAGAATGGCGAAGCCTACAACATCAACGCCGACCTGGTGGCGGGCAAGCTGGCGGAAACCCTCAAGGCCGAGAAGCTGATCCTGCTCACCAACACCACCGGCGTGCTCGACAAGGAAGGCAAGCTGCTCACCGGCTTGACGGCGGCCAGGGTGGATGAGCTGATCGACGACGGCACCATCAGCGGCGGCATGATCCCGAAAATCGCCATGGCGCTGGAAGCGGTGAAGAATGGCGTCAAGACCAGCCACATCATCGATGGCCGGGTGGAGCATGCGCTGTTGCTGGAGATTCTTACCGACGAGGGCGTGGGAACCCTGATCCGGGCGAACGATTGAAATCGTCCAGGGTATGGGTGTTCGATCTCGACAACACCCTGCACAATGCCGGCGCACACATTTTTCCGCACATGAACCGGGCCATGACGCAGTATCTGCAAGACCACCTCGACCTCGATGAAGCGGGTGCGAACGCGCTGCGCGAGCGCTACTGGCTGCGCTACGGCGCGACCCTGCAGGGGTTGGTGCGGCATCACGGCGCCGATCCCGCCCATTTTCTCTGGCATACCCACCAGTTCCCGGCGCTGCACCAGATGGTGCTGCGCCAGCGGGGCTTGCGGGCGGCGTTGCAAAGGTTGCCTGGCCGCAAGCTGGTATACTCCAATGCGCCGGCCCATTACATCCACAGGGTGCTGGAACTGCTCGGCATTGCCGACCTGTTCGAAGAGGTGTTCACGATCGAGCATGCCGGCTACCGGCCGAAACCCGATACTCACGGATTTCGCCTCTTGTTCCGCCGGATGCGACTGAACCCGTCGCGGTGCATCATGGTCGAAGATACGCTGGCCAATCTTAAAACCGCAAAAAGGCTCGGCATGAAGACGGTGCTGGTGGGGGCGCCGCCGAAACGGCCGGGTTGTGTGGATCTGAGTGTGAGATCGGTGCTGGAACTGCCGCGGGCGCAGGGCCGTATTCGTTAATAAAGGAGTTGCAGGTGACCATCAATAACCGTGTGCTGTTTCTTGGGGTATTCCTGGCCTGCCTGGGGTTGCTGGGCTTTGGTCTGGTGTTGCAGCACGTCATGCATCTGGAACCCTGCCCGCTGTGCATCCTGCAGCGCATCACCTTCATCGCCATCGGCGCTACCGCGCTGGCGGCAGTCATTCACAATCCGAAACGCCGCGGCTGGACCGTGTATGGCAGCCTGCTGGCATTTTTTTCCGTGCTGGGGGGCGGGGTCGCCGCCTGGCAAGTGTATTTGCAGCACTTGCCGCCCGGTCAGGTGCCGGAATGCGGGCCGGGACTGGATTACATGCTCGAGGCCATGCCGCTGAACAAAATCCTGCCGATGATTTTCAAAGGTTCGGGCGAGTGCGCCGAAGTGACCTGGACTTTCCTCAACCTGTCCATTGCGCAATGGGCGCTGGGCTGGTTCGTTCTGTTCGCGCTGGTGGGAGTGATTGCCGCTGTCCGCCGCAGGTAGGCCGAATAAATTCAGTCCTACGCCCTCCGCGGGTTGGCGTGTTGGGCACCCCGTGCCCATTGCCTATCCCGTGGACTTCAACCAATTTCCAGCGGGTTGAATGCTTTCAGTTCCTCAATCCAGCCGAAATCCCCGATGTTGGCGGTTGCCAAGGTGCAGCCCTGCTCCAGACAGGTGGCGGCAATGAGGGCGTCACCCAGGGAGAGTTTCTGCCGTTGCCGCAACTGGATGGCGATTTCGTAGCAGGCTGGGGTGAGGTAAAACAGTTCCAGGTTGTCCAGTAATTCAGTGAGTGCGGCCTGTTCGGTTTCTTGAAGTTTGTGATAGCCGAGAATTTCCACCCGGCTGATGATTGAAACCTTGGGCAAGGCGTCGAGCAGCCACTGGCGCAGTTTGGCGTGTTCCGGCTGGGTGGCGTAGATGAGAATGTTGCTGTCGGCCAGTACCATGCTTATTCGCGACCCGGCAAGGCGCGATCCTCGCGCTGTTCACGCTCCCATACGGCGGGATTGGTTTTGGCGAAGGGATTGAGGGTAACGAGCCGTTCCAGGGTGCTGGAGAGCTTCATGCGGCGCTGCTGGTCGTTAGTTGAATGTTGGCGGGCTTTTTGTTCCAGGAACAGCACATAGTCGAGGACTTCACCTTGGAGCGGCAGCGGCAGTTTTTCCACATGCTGCTGGATGGTTTGTTCGAGTTTCATGGCTTTTCCTTTTTCAATTAAGCGTAAATATACGCTTGTTCAATGGTACTCGCCATATTGCCGGAACAAGGCCGACGTCGTCGGG
>CAMTYG010000172.1:0-6025 GCA_947085875.1 uncultured Sulfuricella sp. | reverse complement strand
GAAGCCGGCAACCTGGCGCTCAAGGTGCTGGCGCGCGGCGGCGTGTACATTGCCGGCGGCATCGCGCCGCAGATCATGGGCAAGCTGAGGGACGGCGAGTTTCTGCGCGCATTTGCCGACAAGGGGCGCTTCGCCGGGCTGCTGGGGGATATTCCCGTCCATGTCGTGCTCAACCCCAAGGTGGGTTTGCTGGGCGCGGCACGGGTGGCAGAGAGGCTTTAGGGATCAAGTAATTTCCCAAATAAAGCAGAGAGTGGAATGAAATATCTCCAGAAAAAACAACCCCAAGCTGAACTTCTCTGACCGCTTTGGCCGGAGAAGCCGGTCGTTGGTGTATGCCTCCCATTTTTTCTGGAATCCCTGTTTCGGTGCGCATATAATGCGCATAGGAGGTGCGGAATGAAAGCTGCATACAATATTGAAGCGCGGAAACGCCCGGTAAATCTGACCCTGAATGAAGACTTGGTTGTTCAAGTCCGTGGTTTGACTGACAACCTCTCCGGGGTGGTCGAGTCGCTACTTGCCGACTATGTCAAGCACGAGCATCAGCAGCGCCTTGTTAAGGCCAGAACTCTTGAAGCGACCATTGCCATGTGGAATGACTTCAACGCCAAGCATGGCTCATTCGCGGATGAGTATTCACCCCTTTGACCAGCGGCTATGGCTCAATTCGACGTTCATCGGAACAAGGGAAAGCATAGCGACGACATTCCCTATGTAGTGCTTGTCCAGTCATCGTTGTATGACAGTTACAGTCGCCGGGTGGTTGTTCCTTTGGTGCGAAAGTCAGCACTCGGAAAAATAAGTAACCCACGGTTTAATCCGCCCTTCAGGATCGAGAATGTGCGGGTAGTCCTGCATCCGCTGGAAATGGTTTCGGTTCCCAGCGAGCAACTGGGCGAATTTGTGGAATCCCTGGCTCAAGAAGGTATCCGCATCATGGATGCCCTGGACGAATTGTTCACCCAGGCTTGGGGATAGTCGTAAGTAAAGTGGGGTGGGCGCGGCGCGGGTGGTAGAGAGGATTATGGGGTAATGGCGTCTGCCCAGTAGGCGAAGGCCGTGGCCGGGATGCCGCAGTCCGGTTCGGTTTTTTGCAACGCGACCAGGCTGTCGTAAAGCATCCGCGCTTCCCGCTCCAGCGCCAGGGTGTTCAGGCATTTGAGTATCCGGGTGATGCGCAGGTGGTTGTGGCTGGGGTGAGTGAACCAGAGGAATTTGCGTTTCGCCCAGTTGGGAGCCTTGAGAATGCTGTCCGGGGTTCTATCCAGGCCGTAAAAGCCCAGCATGCGATCGAACGCGCGCAGCAGCTTTTTTCGTAGCGCCGGGTTGCTGCGGAATTCGGCGATCTGTGTGGCGTCCAGCGTGGGTGCGGTGGGGTTGGCGCCGCTGATGCTGGTCAGCGGGAACAGCCACTGGATGAAATTGTGGGTGTATTCCAGCCAATCGTCGTCGTGCGCCAGAATGGTGTCGAACGTCCTGCCATGATCGTCCGCCGCAGTGCCGAGATAGAAATCGACCAGTGGGCCAGGCACGGGCATCAGAGCAAGCGCTCAGCCGCCGGTCAGGGACATGAAGCGCACTACCTGGCCCGGTTTTTCGTTGAATTCGTGGCGCTGGGGTTTGAGTTCGATGGCGGCGCGGATTGCGGCAACCAGTTCGTCGTCCGAAGCGCCGGCACGCAGCAGGGGGCGCAACTCCAGGCTTTCGTCCTGGCCCAGGCACATGTACAGCGTGCCATCGACCGATAACCGGACGCGGTTGCAGGTATCGCAGAAATGCTGCGACATCGGGGTGATGAAGCCGACGGTGAAGGCGCCATCCGGGGATTTCAGGTAGCGCGCCGGGCCGCCGCCGGCCATGACGCCGTCGATCAGTCCGAAGCGCTGCTGCAGGCGCGCCTTGACGGGTTGAAGGTCCAGATATTGCGCGTTCCTGCCGGTTTCACCCATCGGCATGGCTTCGATCATGCGCAGGGTGAAGTCGTGCTGGATGCAGAACGCCACCATGTCGTCGATTTCGCCGTCGTTCACACCGGCCATGACGACCATGTTGATCTTGATCGGGGAAAAACCGGCTTCTTTTGCGGCCATCAATCCTGCCAGAACCTGATCGAGGCAATCTCGCCGCACAATCTGGCTGAAGCGCTCCGGGTTGAGGGAGTCCAGGCTGACATTGAGGCGAGATACTTTCGCTTCTTTGAGTTCTACGGCATATTTGGCAAGCTGGGTGGCGTTGGTGCTGAGGGAGAGATCCTTGACGCCATCAAGGGCGCTCAGGCGGCGAGCCAGATCAGGCAGGTCGCGGCGCAACAGGGGTTCTCCGCCGGTCATCCGGATCTTGCTGACCCCGAGGCGGGCAAATGCGCCGATCACGCGCTCGATTTCGTCAAAGCTGAGCCAGAGCTCGGGCTCCTCGAAACCCTTGTAACCTTCCGGGATACAATAGGTGCAACGCAGGTCGCAGCGGTCGGTGACCGACAGGCGCAGATATTCGACGCGTCTGCCGAAACGGTCTTGCAAGATGGGTTCGCTGGCCATGATGGCTTTCTGAGGATGATAAACACTATTCGAGGCGATATCCTTATCCTATTTTCAGTGCGATGCAATAGGTGGATAGTAGTACTCCCTTGGAACTATGATGAATAAAATGAAGATGAGTAATGAAACTAGTAAATAAGACAGATTTTTCAAATGATTGCAAGCAATGCCCGAGATTGGCTGGATTCCTGGAGCAGGTGCGCGACGATCATCCCGGTTACTACGCCAGGCCGGTGCCGCCTTTTGGCGCTGAGGATCCGCATTTGCTGATCGTCGGCCTGGCACCGGGAATGCATGGGGCCAATCGCACCGGCAGGCCGTTTACTGGAGATTTTGCGGGCATATTGCTGTACCGGACGCTGCACAAGTATGGCTTCGCCGACGCACCGGATTCGGTCAGCGCGGAGGACGGGCTGGAATTGATCGACTGCCGCATCACCAACGCGGTCAAGTGCCTGCCGCCGCTAAACAAGCCGGAACCTGCCGAAATCAGGCAGTGCAACGGTTATCTCGGCGGGGAAATCGCCGGTCTTGGCGAAGGGGCCACGATCATGGCGCTGGGCACGATCGCGCATCAGGCGGTGCTACGCGCGCTGGGACTCAAGCTCAAGGATTTTTCCTTCGGCCATGGCGCGGTGCATGCGCTCCCCAGGGGGATGACCCTGTACGACAGCTATCATTGCAGCCGTTATAATACCCAGACCAGACGCCTGACCGCGGAAATGTTCGAGTCCGTATTCGCCAATATCCGCAACAATTTGCCAAGGAGCTGACATGCCCTACGTCAATATCCGCATCGCCGGTGCGCTCACCCGCGAGCAGAAGCAGAAAATCGCCGAGGAAGTCACCGACACCCTGGAGCGCATCGCCAACAAACCCCGTTCCTATACGGTCATCTCCTTCGATGAGATGCCCTACGAAAATTGGGCGTTTGCCGGTGAACTACTCGACGCCGACTGATTTGTTCGACTCCAGGCCCTTCCTCGCCAGCCTGCCCCATCTTCCGGGGGTGTACCGCATGTTCAACGCGGGCGGAGAGGTTATCTACGTCGGCAAGGCACGCGACCTCAAGAAGCGGGTTTCCTCCTATTTCCAGAAAACCGCGCTGGCGCCGCGCACCGGATTGATGGTGTCGCAGATCGTCCAGATCGAGACCACCGTCACGCGCACCGAAGGCGAGGCGCTGCTGCTGGAAAACAACCTGATCAAGGCGCTGGCTCCCCGCTACAACGTTCTGTTTCGCGACGACAAATCCTATCCCTACATCATGCTGAGCGGCCACCGTTACCCGCGGCTGGGGTATTTTCGCGGCACGCCCGACAAGAAGAACCGGTATTTTGGCCCGTTCCCCAATGCCGGCGCGGTTCGGGAAAGTATGCAGTTGCTGCAGAAGGTGTTCCGGTTGCGCACCTGCGAGGATAGCGTTTTCAACAACCGCACCCGGCCCTGCCTGCTCTACCAGATCAAGCGCTGCACCGCGCCCTGCGTCGGTTTGATTGGGGATAAAGACTATCTTCAAGATGTGAATGAGGCTGGACTATTCCTGGAAGGCAAGGAGCAGCAGGTGCTGGAGCGTCTGGAAGCGGCCATGCAGGCGGCGGCGGAGGCGCAGCGCTACGAGGCGGCGGCGGTGCTGCGCGACCAGATCCTGGCTTTGCGCACGAT
Organism: uncultured Sulfuricella sp.; assembly: GCA_947085875.1. Taxonomy (GTDB): domain Bacteria; phylum Pseudomonadota; class Gammaproteobacteria; order Burkholderiales; family Sulfuricellaceae; genus Sulfuricella. The sequence goes on along the minus strand of CAMTYG010000172.1, from coordinate 1,820 downwards.
CCAGGAAAAGCAGTTCGTCAGCGGCGAGAGCGGCCTGGATGCGGACGTGGTTGCCTGCGTCGCAGCGGAAGGCGTGGTCTGCGTCAATCTGGTGATGATCCGGGGGGGCAGGCATTTGGGTGACAAAAGCTTCTTCCCCAAAAATGCCGACGAGTGCGATGCGGTCACCGCGCTGGAGGCCTTTCTGGCGCAGCATTATATCGGCCGCTCCGTGCCGCCCCTGATCATCGTCAGTGAAAAGCTGGATGACACCATGCTGGCGGAGCTCCTTGCCGAGCAAGCAAAACGAAAAGTCCAGATCAGCGCCAACCCCATCGGCGAGCGGCGCGTGTGGCTGAGGATGGCGCTGGAAAACGCGCGGATTGCGATCGCGCAGCGGCTCAGCCAGCAATCCACCCAGGAGGCACGGCTGCGGGCGCTGATCCAGGCGCTGGATCTGCCGGAGGGCACGCTGCGTATCGAATGCTTCGACATCAGCCATACCATGGGAGAGGCGACGGTGGCGTCTTGTGTGGTGTACGACAACTATGCCATGCAGAATGGCGAGTACCGGCGCTACAACATTACCGGCATCACGCCGGGGGACGATTATGCCGCCATGCGCGACGCATTGACGCGCCGCTACCGCAGGATTGCGGCAGGCGAGGGGCACATGCCCGACCTGATCCTGATCGACGGCGGCAAGGGGCAACTGGGAGTGGCCGAGGAGGTGATGGCCGAGGTGGGCTTGAGCGATGTCCGCCTGATCGGCGTGGCGAAAGGGGCGGAACGCAAAGCGGGTTTGGAGCAGCTGATTTTTCCGGGCGGCGAAAAGGCGCTACAATTACCTGCGGACCATGTCGGGCTGCATTTGATCCAGCAAATCCGCGATGAGGCGCACCGCTTCGCCATCACCGGACACCGGGCGCGGCGCGGCAAGGCGCGCCTGCATTCGTCGCTGGAGGATATCGGCGGCGTGGGGGCGAAACGGCGGCAGAAATTGCTGGCTCGTTTCGGTGGCCTGAAAGGCGTGCAAGCCGCCAGCGTGGATGAATTGGCCCAGGTTGAGGGGATTAGCCAGGCGCTGGCGGAAAAAATTTACCAGGGACTTCATTAGTGCCACTGAATATTCCAAACTTGTTGACCTGGCTGCGTATCCTGCTGATTCCGGTGTTTGCGGCCGTTTTCTACCTGCCGTCCACATGGCTGCAGCCGCAGTGGGTCAACCTCACCGCGACATTGATTTTTGCCGTGGCGGCAGTAACCGACTGGCTCGACGGTTATCTGGCCCGCGCACTGAAGCAAACTTCCGCTTTCGGCGCCTTTCTTGACCCTGTGGCGGACAAGTTGATGGTGGCGGCGGCCTTGATCATTCTGGTGAAATTCGACCGGGTGCCGGCCCTGATCGCGCTGGTCATCGTCGGACGGGAAATTACCATCTCCGCGTTGCGTGAATGGATGGCCGGGATGGGCCAGGGTAAAAGCGTGGCGGTTTCGTTCATCGGCAAGCTCAAAACCACCGCGCAAATGGTGGCGATTCTGCTGCTTCTGTATCACGACCCAGTATTGCAGGTCATCGATACCCATGTCTGGGGAACCTGGCTGATTTATATCGCGGCGATTTTGACGTTATGGTCAATGGGTTATTATCTCAAGAAGGCAGCGCCGCAGGTGTTTCCTGAAAAGTGAATGGTGCTCTGTCTGTCAACGCCAAATAGAAATGTCCGGTTTTCTGCAAAGTAGAAATGTCCGATTTTTCCCGTTTCCCCCACGCTACAAAGTTGCGCGCTGCCCATCGTGGGCGGACTTGCCGATGGGCATATTTCTCCAAGGATGATTTG
>CAMTYG010000171.1:0-9981 GCA_947085875.1 uncultured Sulfuricella sp. | reverse complement strand
GCGGCGCCGCCTGATCGAAGCCGATCTGGGCGACGGTATTGCGACCGATTACTGGCCTGAAGAATAGCTGCAGGGCGATTATTTTGGCCGCCCCGAGATATAAGCGGACCGCCATCTTGAAATGCGCTGATTTTCCCATATAGTAATATATCGTGGATGTTGCTGGCAGCCTTTTGAAGAATCAAGTAAAGTAGCCATCCAAAACCAACCATAACAACGTATTGGAGAAATCATGAGCGCGAAAGGGCAGCTATTACAAGACCCGTTTTTAAATGCCTTGCGTAAGGAGCATGTGCCCGTTTCCATCTATCTGGTAAACGGCATCAAGCTTCAGGGCCAGATCGAGTCGTTCGACCAGTACGTCGTGCTGCTGAAAAACACCATTACCCAGATGGTCTATAAGCACGCGATTTCCACGGTAGTGCCAGTGCGCCCCGTGAACATGTCCTTTGAGCCTCCCGCCGAGGATTAAAATTCTTAATGATAGAACGCCCGGGTAGCGGTGACGCTGCCGTATTGGTCAGCCTGGATTTTGGCGGCACGGATTACGAGGAAAGCCTGGAAGAGCTGCAGCGTCTCACCGAAAGCGCTGGCGTCGGCATTCTGGGCATCGTCCGGGGAAAGCGCTCCAGGCCTGACGCGGCTTTGTTCGCAGGTTCCGGCAAGGCGGATGAGATCGCCGAGACGGTGGTGGCCAGCGAAGCCAATCTGGTCATTTTCAACCACGAACTTTCCCCTGCGCAGCAGCGCAATCTGGAGCGGCGGCTGGACTGCCGCGTGATCGACCGCACCAGCCTGATTCTCGATATTTTCGCCCAGCGCGCACAAAGCCACGAGGGTAAACTGCAAGTGGAGCTGGCGCAATTGGAGCATCTGGCGACAAGATTGGTGCGCGGCTGGACCCATCTGGAACGTCAGAAGGGGGGTATCGGCCTGCGCGGGCCGGGCGAGACTCAGCTCGAAACCGACCGCCGCCTGCTCGGCAAGCGGGTCAAGCTGCTCAAGGAAAAACTCGCCAAGCTGGGCCGCCAGCGCAGCGTGCAGCGCCGCGCCAGGGTTCGCGCCAACGTGCTGTCGGTGTCCATCGTCGGCTATACCAACGCCGGCAAATCCACTTTATTCAACCGCCTCACCCATGCCAAGGCCTACGTGGCGGACCAGTTGTTCGCTACCCTCGACACCACCAGCCGCAAGTTTTTCGTCGCCGACGGCGGCTCCGTGGTGCTGTCCGATACGGTCGGCTTCATCAAGCATTTGCCTCATACCCTGGTGGCGGCTTTTCGCGCCACCCTGGAAGAAGCGGTGGCGGCCGATCTGTTGCTGCATGTGGTGGATGCTTCCAGCCCCAGCCGCGACCAGCAAATCGAGGAGGTGAACAAGGTTCTGGCGGAGATCGGCGCCGATCACATCCCGCAACTGATGGTGCTGAATAAAATTGATGTCAACGGGTTGGCGCCCGGTCTTGAACGGGATGAATATGGTAGAATTGGCCGCATTTGGGTCAGTGCGCGTACTGGCGAGGGCTTTGACCTGCTGAGAGAGGCGTTGGCGGAATACAGCCGCCAGCACCAGGCTGAATGTAGGTTGGGTTAGGCGCGGTTTTTTGCGCCGTAACCCAACAAACCCAATCTTCCTTCAAAATGTTGGTTTCGCTTGGAGGCGCCTACTTCTGGTGAAGTTTGGGTTTGTTGGGTTACGCGATAAAGCCGCTAACCCAACCTACATTCTCCGCAGACTTTGGAATTTAATCTTAATAATCAGGTTTTGGAAAAAACAATATGGCATGGAATGATCCCGATTGGGGCAAGAAAAACAGCGGCGGTCCGCCCGACCTCGACGAGTTGTGGCGCCGCTTCAACCAGAAGCTGAATTCGCTGTTCGGTGGCAAGGGCGGTAGCGGTGGTCCAACCGGCGGCAGTCCAACCGGCGGCAGCCCGATGTCGGGCGGCAAGATGGCTGCCGCGCTGGGACTTATCCCGATGGTGGTGATACTGATCTGGCTGGGTAGCGGCTTTTACATCGTCAATGAAGGCGAGCGCGGCGTGGTGCTGCGTTTCGGCAAGTTTGTCGAGACTACGCAACCGGGGCCGCGCTGGCATCTGCCTTATCCGATTGAAAATGCCGAAGTGGTGAATCTGCAGCAGGTGCGCACAGTCGAAGTGGGCTACCGCGCCAACGTCAAGGCCAAGATGCTGAAAGAGTCGCTGATGCTGACCGACGACGAGAATATTATCGACATCCAGTTCGCCGTGCAGTACATCCTGAAAAGCCCGGAAGATTACCTGTTCAACAACCGCCATCCCGATGAAGCGGTGCACCAAGCCGCGGAAACGGCAATTCGTGAAATAGTGGGCAAGAGCAAAATGGACTTTGTATTGTATGAGGGGCGTGCCGAGATCGCGACGCGCGCTGCCAAGCTGATGCAGGATATTCTGGATCGTTACAAGACCGGCATCAGTATCAGCAAGGTGACGATGCAGAACGCCCAGCCGCCGGAGCAAGTGCAGGCGTCATTCGACGATGCGGTAAAAGCGGGCCAGGACCGGGAGCGAGCCAAGAACGAAGGGCAAGCCTATGCCAACGATGTGATTCCGAGAGCGCGTGGCGCCGCCTCGCGCCTGTTGCAGGAGGCCGATGGCTACAAGCAGCGCGTGATCGCCAATGCACAGGGTGATGCCAGCCGCTTCAAGCAGATCCTGGTGGAATACAACAAGGCGCCGAAAGTAACGCGTGACCGCATGTATCTGGATACTGTACAGCAGATGATGGTCAATTCCAGCAAGGTGCTGGTGGACCAGAAGGGCGGCAATAATTTGCTCTATCTCCCGCTGGACAAGCTGATCCAGAGCACAGGGGCCGGTTCGCCCGTGTTGGCGGATGCGCCACCGGTCAGGGCGCCAGAGGCCGTCGTGCCCGCAGCGGAAAGTACGGCGCGCTCGCGTGAAGCCTTCCGCAGCCGTGAACGGGAGGTGCGTCCATGAAACATATTAATGCCATCATGACCGGACTGATCGCAGTCTTTATTCTGCTCAGCCTGACTATGTTCACCGTCGACCAGCGCCAGAATGCTATTGTTTTTCAGTTGGGCGAGATTATCGACGTTAAAAAAGAGCCGGGCCTGTACTTCAAGGTGCCGCTGCTGCAAAACGTGCGCTATTTCGAAACCCGCATACTCACCCTGACTTCGCCCGAACCGGAGCGCTTCATTACCTCGGAAAAGAAGAACGTGCTGGTGGATTCTTTCGTCAAGTGGCGCGTGGTTGACGTCAAGCAGTACTACGTCAGCGTCGGCGGTGATGAAACCCGCGCCCACCTGCGCCTGTCGCAGACCATCAATGACGGCCTGCGCGCCGAGTTTGGCAAGCGCACGGTGCATGACGTGGTTTCCGGCCAGCGCGACCAGATCATGGAGATATTGCGTCAGAAGGCCGATGCCGATGCCCGTACGATAGGTGTGCAGGTGCTGGATGTGCGGGTGAAACGGGTGGATCTGCCGCAGGAAGTGAGCGAGTCGGTCTACCTGCGCATGGAAGCCGAGCGCAAGCGGGTAGCCAACGAACTGCGTTCAACCGGCGCCGGCGAGGCGGAAAAGATCAGGGCCGATGCCGACCGCCAGCGTGAGGTTGTACTTGCCGAAGCCTACCGCGATGCACAGCGCACCAAGGGCGAGGGCGATGCCAAGGCGTCCGCGATCTATGCCGAAGCGTTCGGCCAGAATCCCGAGTTCTATGCTTTTTACCGGAGCATGGAAGCCTACCGGCAGAGTTTCAAGAACAAGAGCGACGTGATGGTGCTGGACCCCAGTTCGGAGTTCTTTAAATACTTGAAGTCTTCCGGCAAATAAAGCGCCCGATACGGCACAACCCGTGAAGACCAGCCTGCTTGCAGCCTTGGCGCTGATGCTCGTGTTGGAAGGGGTATTGCCTTTCCTCGCACCAGCCCTTTGGCGTGAAACTTTTCGAAAAATGACTGAAATGTCCGACGGGCAGCTGCGCTTCGTCGGGCTGACTTCGATGTTGGGCGGCTTGCTGCTGCTGTATCTGATGAATTGACAAACCGATAAAAAACAACTTGCGTAAGGCGTAGGGCGTCAACGCGAAGGGCATCAATAAGCGAAGCGCATTGCGCCGTATGTTGCTCGACAGGGTGCAATGCGCTTCGCTTATTGCACCCTACATGAACTGATGAATTGATCATGCATAACTGGTTACTTCCCGAATATATCGAGGACATGCTGCCGGCCCAGGCGCTGCGTTTTGAACGGGTGCGGCGGCAGTTGCTCGACTGGTTTCATGGCTGTGGCTACCAACTGGTGGTTCCGCCGCTGCTGGAATACCTGCCTTCCCTGCTCTCCGGCACGGGCCGCGACATGGATCTCAAAACCTTCAAGGTGGTGGACCAGCTTTCCGGCCATCTGATGGGGCTGCGCGCCGATATCACGCCGCAGGCGGCGCGGATCGATGCCCACCTGCTGAATCGCCAGGGTGTGGTCAGGCTGTGCTATGCCGGCAGCGTGCTGCACGCATTGCCCGATGGCCAGATGCAGACTCGCGAACCGTTGCAGATCGGCGCCGAGTTGTTCGGCCACGGGGGTATTGAAAGCGACGTGGAAATCCAGTTGCTGATGATCAAGGCACTACAGCTTGCCGGGGTCGGATCGGTACAGCTCGACCTTGGCCATGTGGCGATTTTTCACAGCCTGGTCGAGCGCGCAGCGGTTTCCCCGGAGCTGGAGATGGAGTTGTTTCAGGCCATGCAGGGCAAGGACATTCCCGGACTTGCCGAGCTGACCACTTCCCTGGATGAGGTTTCCAGGGAGGCGCTGCGATTGTTGCCCCGGCTGTATGGCGGCGTTGAGACGCTGGAAGCTGCGCAGCGGCATCTGCCCGGCTACCCGGAAATCGGCAAGGCGCTGGAAAATCTTCGTGCCATCGGCAGCCAGGTACAGGATGGTGTCCACCATCTATGTTTTGACCTGGCCGAGCTGCGTGGCTATCACTATCACAGCGGGGTGGTGTTCGCGGCCTATGCTTCAGGCTGGGCCAACGCGGTCGCTCTGGGCGGACGCTACGACAAAGTAGGCGAGACTTTCGGCCGCTCCCGGCCGGCTACCGGCTTTAGCATGGATTTGCGCGCCGTGCTCGGTGCGCAGCCGACGCCGCCGTTGCCCAAGGCGATTCTTGCGCCATATGTTCAGGACCCCGTGTTGCAGGATAAAATCACGCTGTTGCGCGTTCAGGGTGAAGTGGTGGTGGTGGATTTGCCTGGGCACGCGATGAGCAGGGAAGATCTGAATTACGACCGCGTTCTGGTGCAGGGCGATGGTGGTTGGGCCGTGGTCGAAGTTTAAATAAAATTCGTTGAAGGAATAGAATCAGCATGGCAAAGAATGTGGTAGTAATCGGCACCCAGTGGGGGGATGAAGGCAAGGGCAAAATTGTCGACTGGCTGACCGACCACGCCCAGGGCGTGGTGCGTTTTCAGGGTGGCCACAATGCCGGCCACACCCTGGTGATCGACGGCAAGAAAACCGTGTTGCATCTGATTCCGTCCGGCATCCTGCGTGAAAAAGTGAAGTGCTACATCGGCAACGGCGTGGTGGTGTCACCCCAGGCGCTGCTGGAAGAGTTGGACATGTTGGAGGCCGCCGGCGTGGCGGTGAGCAACCGGCTGAAAATCTCCGATGCCTGCCCGGTGATCATGCCCCATCACGTCGCGCTGGATCAGGCCCGCGAGATCGCCAAGGGCGCCGGCAAGATCGGCACCACTGGCCGCGGCATCGGGCCGGCCTACGAGGACAAGGTGTCGCGCCGCGGCATCCGCATCCAGGACATGTTCCACCGCGAGCGCCTGGCGGCCAAACTGGGGGAGGTTCTCGACTACCACAACTTCGTGCTGAAGAACTACTTCCATACCGATATCGTGGATTTCCAGAAGACCCTGGACGAGACCCTGGCCGTGGCGGAGCGCATCAAGCCGATGGTGGCCGACGTGCCGCGCTTGCTGTTCGAAGCCCACAAGGGTGGAAGCAGTCTGCTGTTCGAGGGTGCGCAGGGCGCGCTGCTGGATATCGATCACGGCACCTACCCGTTCGTGACCTCCTCCAACTGCATCGCCTCCAATGCCGCCACCGGCAGCGGGGTGGGGCCGCAGATGCTGCATTACGTGCTGGGCATCACCAAGGCCTATACTACCCGTGTCGGCGCGGGACCTTTCCCCACCGAGTTGTTCGATGATACCGGCAAGTACCTGGCCGAACGCGGGCATGAATTCGGCTCTACCACCGGCCGTGCGCGGCGCTGCGGCTGGTTCGACGCGGCGGCGCTCAAGCGTTCGATCCAGATCAACGGCGTGACCGGGCTGTGCGTCACCAAGCTGGATGTGATGGATGGCATGGATACCGTGCGCCTCGGCGTTGGCTACAAGGTGGACGGGGAAACCATAGACATCCTGCCATCCGGTGCGGAAACGCTGGCCAAGTGCGAGCCGATCTATGAGGAGATGCCAGGCTGGAAGGACAGCACCGTAGGCGTGAAGAGCTACGATGGCCTGCCTGTTGCAGCAAAGAACTATCTCAAGCGCATGGAAGAAATCTGCAGCGTACCGATTGATATCATTTCGACCGGCCCGGATCGGGATGAGACCATCGTGCTGCGTCATCCGTTTGAATGAAAGAAAAAGGGCGGGTTCGAAGAACCCGCCCTTTTATATTTGGTGCCCAGAAGAGGACTCGAACCTCCACACCTTGCGGCACACGGACCTGAACCGTGCGCGTCTACCAATTCCGCCATCTGGGCAAATCAAGAAGTGCGAACTTTAATAGGAAAGCGATATTTTGTCAACGAAGAAAATCAGATCCAAAGACCCCTTCCTCGAGCGTGAGCGTGCCCAGTATGAGCACCCGTTGCCGAGCCGGGAATATATTCTGCAACTCCTCACCGAGCAGGGCGTCCCTGTCGCCGAGGCAAAGCTGGCGAAGATCCTGGAAATCCGGGAAGACGAGGTGGATGTCTTCAGTCGCCGTCTCAGGGCGATGGAGCGTGACGGCCAGATCATGCGCAACCGCAAACATGAAGTTTGCGTGGTGGACAAGCTGGACCTGATCAAGGGCAAGGTGCAGGGGCACAAGGACGGTTTCGGCTTCCTGGTGCCTGACGATGGCGGCGAGGATTTGTTCCTTGGCCCGAGCCAGATGCAGAAAGTGTTGCACGGCGACCGTGTGATGGCACGGCTGATCGGCGAGGACAGGCGCGGCCGTCCCGAAGGCAGCATCGTCGAGGTGCTGGAGCGCGTCAATACCTGCATCGTGGGCCGCCTTTTCAACGAGCACGGCATTCTGTTCGCGGTGGCTGAAAACAAGCGCATCAGCCAGGATTTCCTGATTCCGCCCGGTGGCGATATGGGAGCCCATCCTGGCCAGGTGGTGATGATAGAAATCATCGAGCAGCCGAGCAAGCATGCCAAGCCGGTTGGGCGGGTGGTGGAAATTCTCGGTAATTACACCGACCCCGGCATGGAAATAGAAATCGCATTGCGCAAGCACGATTTGCCGCATGATTTCCCGCCCGAGGTGGAAAAACTGGCAAAGAAGTTCTCGCCGAAAGTGTTGAAAAAGGACTTGGCGGGGCGCGAGGATCTGCGCGAGCTGCCGCTGGTGACCATTGACGGCGAAACCGCCCGGGATTTTGACGATGCCGTGTTTTGCCGTCCGCTGGAAAAGGGCTGGAAGATACTCAGCAAGGGCGGCTGGAAGCTGTACGTGGCGATCGCCGATGTCAGCCATTACGTTCAGCCCAAGGATGCGCTGGATATGGAGGCCTTCGACCGCGGCAATTCGGTGTACTTTCCGCGTCGCGTCATCCCGATGCTGCCGGAGGAGTTGTCCAATGGTCTGTGCTCGCTGAATCCACACGTGGAGCGGCTGTGCATGGTGTGTGAGATGGATATCAACGGCAATGGAGAGGTGAAGAAATACCGCTTCTACCCCGCAGTGATGAATTCCCACATGCGCTTTACCTACACCACGGTGGCGGCGATGCTGGCTGACTCTGAAGGCAAGGAGGCCAAGGAACACAAGGAGCAATTGCCCCACGTCCAGGAACTTTACAAGCTGTTCAAGGTGTTGGGCAAGGCGCGCGAGAAGCGCGGCGCAATCGATTTCGAGACCATCGAGACGCAGATGATCTTCAACGATCAGGGCAAGATCGAGCGCATCGTGCCGGTGCACCGCAACGATGCCCATCGCGTGATCGAGGAGTGCATGCTGGCAGCCAACGTGTGCGCCTCGGATTTCCTGCAGAAAAATGAGCACCCCACCCTGTACCGCATCCACGAGGGGCCGACGCCGGAGAAACTGGAAGGGTTGCGTGAATTCCTCAAGGAGTTCGGTCTGCCTCTGAGCGGCGGCGACGATCCCCACGCCAAGGACTACGCCAAGCTGCTGTCCAAGGTCAAAGGGCGGCCGGACGAGCAGTTGCTGCAAACGGTCATGTTGCGCTCGCTACGCCAGGCAGTGTACAGCCCTGACAACGTCGGGCATTTCGGGCTGGCCTACGAGTCTTACACCCATTTCACCTCGCCGATCCGCCGCTACCCGGACTTGCTGGTGCACCGCGCCATCAAAGCCGTGCTGAATGGCGAGAAATACCAGCCGGGCAAATGGGCGGAGTTGGGTATCCACTGCTCCCAGACCGAACGCCGTGCCGACGAGGCGACGCGCGATGTCAACGACTGGCTCAAGTGCTTCTACATGCAGGACAAGGTGGGCGAAACCTTCGACGGCACCGTTGCCAGCGTCACCGGCTTTGGCGTGTTCGTCGCGCTCGACAACATCTATGTGGAAGGCCTGGTGCATGTGACCGAACTGGGCAGCGATTATTTCCATTTCGATGCCGCCAAGCACGAATTGCTGGGCGAGCGCACCGGCCAGCGCTTCCGCCTGGGCGACAGGCTGAAGGTCAAGGTGGCGCGGGTCGATCTCGAAACCATCAAGATCGATTTTGTGATGGCCGAACCCAGGGAACCCAAGCGCTCCGGAGCAGCCGAGCGGCGTCCCGCCAAGGAAAAAGAGGGCGGCAGACGATCAGCGCCCAAGGAAACGGATAGCGGCAAGAAGCCCAGCCCAAAAGGGAAGGCACGGAAAGCCCGGGGTTGATGGCGGACAGCTTTATTTACGGCTTTCATGCCGTGGTCAGCCGCATTCGGCAAAACCCCAAGGGCGTCACCGAAATCTATCTGCACCGGGAGCGGCAAGACCCGCGTTCGCGCGAGCTGCTGCAACTGGCCGAAGAGCAGGGTGTGCGCGTCATTTTCATGGAACGTCAGCGCCTCGACGGCATGGTCGGCAACGACAAGCACCAGGGCGTGGTGGCCAAGGTCGAAGCGGCACAGCAGTACCATGACGTGTTCGATATTCTGGAAGCTTTGAGCGAGCCCGCGTTATTGCTGGTGCTGGACGGCGTGCAGGACCCCCACAACCTGGGTGCCTGTCTGCGCGTGGCGGACGCGATGGGCGCGCATGCCGTAGTCGTGCCGAAAGACCGCGCCGCCGGGCTCAACGCCACGGTGCGCAAGGTTGCCAGCGGAGCGGCTGAAACCGTGCCCCTGGTCACCGTCACCAACCTTGCGCGCAGTCTGCGCGAGATCAAGGAAGCGGGCGTCTGGGTGGTCGGTGCGGCGGGGGAGGCGCAAAGCGACCTGTTTTCCACCAGGCTCGACGGACCGACCGCCTGGGTTCTGGGCGCCGAGGGCGAAGGCCTGCGCCGTCTCACCCGCGAAACCTGCGACCAACTGGTGCGGATCCCGATGTTTGGCACTGTGGAAAGCCTGAATGTTTCCGTCGCCAGCGGTATTTGCCTGTATGAGACGCGGCGGCAAAGGGCTGCTTCGAAATAATGAGGTGCTCGCGTAAGGTGTAGGGCGTCAATAAGCGAATTGAGAATGCAGTAACTTTTCTCCGAATGCCCTCAATCCATTGACTAG
>CAMTYG010000170.1:0-20751 GCA_947085875.1 uncultured Sulfuricella sp. | reverse complement strand
CCTTCGATCATTTTGTTGAACTCGCTTTCGATCTTGGCCTTGAATTCGGCCTCCATCTGGTACATCTCGGTGAACTCGGCAAATGCCCAGCGCCCGTAGGTGCCAAGATGGTTCACGCCGGGCACCCAGTAGGTATCCATGGTGGATTTCTTCTCTATTGCATCCTCGCGCCGGTAACCCTTGATTTCGACCACGAGATGCAGCAGGTCGTCGTCGCCGTGGCCGTCATCCACCAGCACGATGAAGTCGGGCAGATACTTGCGCGTTTCGGAGCCGTAGCGATATGGCACTTCCAGGCCGAGGCCGTGGTTCTTCACATAGGCGCGCACCTTGGGGTGCGATTCCGCAACGCGGCAGAATTCGCCCTCCCAGTCGCTGTCGAGAACCACCCAGTTGATGTGGCACGATTTGGAGCTGGTTTCCCAGCGGTCGGCCTTCGATGTGTTGAAGCGGACGTTCATGGTCGAGCCAGTGGGGTTGTAGGGATCGAGCAGCGCCTTGATAGGCCGCTCGCCGAGGAACTTCCGGGTAATCGCGGCGGTGATCTTGTTGCAGGCCATGTCGGCCAGTTCCTGATACATCAGCTGCGCGGGATAGGTGCCGCCTTTGCAGACAAGGTATTGACGCTTTTCGTCACCGTCCAGCCATTGTTTGGTAATCCGTTTTAGCTGGCCAAAAAGGTGGAGCTTGGGCTCCTCTCCGGGGTCTCGCCATTTCGTGTACAGCAGGCGTTGGGTCAGGTGAAAGAGCAGCGTGGAAGGCCGCATGTCGCCGAGATGTTCGACGGTGAGGTTCACGCCTTCGCCGATGATGCCTTCATTGCGGTTTTCTGTTGGCCCGGTGATATCTGGAGTGAGTTCCAGTATGGACTCATCGTTGAAGTCGGCAGTCAGCCGCTCTTCCGGCAGCTCCACGCGATAACCCTCAACGCGGGGGAACTGGATTTCGAGGGCGTTACGTTCGGGTCGCATGGCCTTGACCTGCACCGTCTCGCGCGGTGGTTGGGGCGGGGCAATGACCGGCTTGGCGGTGAAGTCGAAGGGGATGCCGAAAACGTCGGCGTACTCGACGTTGAACAGCCCCTCCTCGTTCAACTCGTAGGACTGGCGGCGCAATGCGCGACCGATGACCTGTTCGCACAGGAGTTGGGTGCCGAAGGCTCGAATGCCGAGGACGTGGGTGACGGTATTGGCATCCCAGCCCTCGGTCAGCATCGACACCGAAACGACGCAGCGGATGGAGCCACCCAACTGGCCGGGCTTGCCGACGGTGTTCATGACTTCGCGCAACAGTTCCTGGTCGGTGATGTTATCGCCGGAACGGGCATCACCGGACCGCTCCACAATCTCACGGCGAAATTGCTCGATTTCGTCTGCGGCCATGCCACGAAAATTGTCATCGAGCGCATCGCCCGCTTCGAGCTGCTCGCTATCAATGAGGAGCGTGTTCGGGCGAGGGAGCGTGTTGCCGGTGGTGTCGTCGAAATTGCGGAACAGGGGCAGGCGCCCGTTCTCCAGCGTGGTGGTGCCGTCTTCGTTCTTGCGATGGAAACCGGAGACGAAGTCGTAAACCAGCTTGGAAATGGCGGTGTTCTGGCAGACGATAATGAAACAGGGCGGGGCCTTGATGCCGTAATCTTCCCAAAGTTTGAAGGTCTTTTCGTAGTGACCATAGAGTGCTTGCAATGCTGTCTGCAAGCGTATGGGTAGCTTGAGCGGATCGAGGTCGTCGCTTTGTCCACGCCCTTTTTTTGGCATGTCTTTGCGGATGTGCTCCCACAGGTTGCGGAAGACTGGCAATTCGTCGCCGGTGATGTTTTGTGCGACCGGAACGCGTGGCAGTTTGACGATGCCGCATTCGATGGCATCCATCAGCGAGAAGTCGCTCATCGTCCACGGGAACAGCGTGCCCTCGACATAACCCGAACCACTCAGGAAGAACGGAGTGGCAGACAAGTCCATGACGCGGGCAACGCCCAGTTTGCGGTTCACTGCTTCGAGGCCAGAAATCCACAAGCGCGCGGCTTCGTTGTCTTTCTTTGCCCTGGCTTTGGCGTCCTTCAACTCATCGCCAGTGAGTTTGTCACCCTTCTCGTCAGTAAACTCCAGGTCGCCGGCTGGTTTCTCACGGTAGCAGTGGTGGGCCTCATCGTTGATGACGAGGATGTTCTTCATGCCCATCAAATCAGGCATCACCCGCTGGAGCATCTGGCCTTCGGTTTCAAGCGTCTTCGGTTCTTCGCCCGTGCGGCCCTGGAGCAGTTGCCGCCCGCCCTTGGACAACTCGATGCGCTCGCGCATCTTGAAGGCGTGATAGTTGGTGATGACGATCTTGGCGCGGCTCATATCGTCGATCATGTCGCCCGGTAACAGTTCGCGGTCTTTGTAATAGCTGTTGGGGTCGTTGGGTTGCAAGACGCGCAGGCGATCCTTGATCGTCAGGCCAGGTGCGCAAATCAGAAAGCCACGCGTAAAATTTTTGCTCCCCGGATGGCGCACCGCATTGATCGTCTGCCATGCGATGATCATGGCCATCACCGTGGTCTTGCCTGCGCCGGTGGCAAGTTTCAGTGCCAGGCGCATTAGCTCGGGATTAGCGTCCTTGTTTGCCGCAGCGAGATGGTCGAGAACACGCTTGCCGTGCTTGGATTGGGGCGCGACCTCGGTGAGCCAGATCGCGGTTTCAACCGCCTCCACCTGGCAGAAAAACGGGCGGATACCGCTGAACTTGTGATGGCGCCAGTGCAGCAAGAGGCGGGCTGTCTCCGGCGTAACCTGCCACTGATTGGGGTTGGGCAGGGAACGCCAGGTATCCACATAACCGCGCACTTCGTTGATGATCGAAGTCGGGTCGTATTGCTGCTCCTTCGTTGACAGCCCCGCGCCATCATCGAAAATAAAACCTTCCTGCTTGGCAGCACCCTTGCGCTTCTTGGGTTTTGGTATCGGTGTGATGAACTTGGCGGGTCGGCGAGTTTCGAGAGTTTTCTGCGTGGGTTGCCCATCATCATCAAGCTCCCAATGCCTCAACGGGGATTCGTAGGGAGAGTTGAGAATTGGGTGGTCAAAGAAGGGGTTGGTCATAATCAATCTCTATCGGTACTGATAATGCGAATGTGCTGTAATGTACCGTAATGTCCTGCATAATCCAAACAGATAAGTTGCGAAAAGGGATTTTGAGCGATCATTGACGAGTCCGAACTTCAGTTAAGCGAAAACAATTTCGCTGCTTTTGTCGAAGGCTTGTCGGCATTACCCAACCACTACGAGCGGGCAATGATTACCTTCCTGAATTACAACGCTTGCTGGAAAGACGCAACCCGTTTCTATCACGCGGACACGCTACACGACTGGCCATTCCGCTGAGGGTATCACTCACAAACGTTATCTCCTTCAACGCCAATAAAATTGCTTGCTTGTCGGCACCCATTCGGCTATCCATAAATAGTCAGCGCACAGATGTTTACCTACTACCCGGAGAATTTCGTCATGTCAGCACCCACCAGCAAAACCAGTCCCTTCGTCATCGCAGCATCCGTCGCAGTGATCATCGCCAGCATCGTAGGGATTGGCGCCATGACCGGGCTGCTACCCAGCCGTGACGCCAAAACCGAAGCGCCGCCTGCAGCAAGTGCGCCAGCCGAGGCTGGCAAGACCGCTGGCGAGGCTGCAACGCCACCCCAACCCGCCATGATGGCGCAAACCGATGCTGCGGCAGATAAGGCCGGCAAATCCACCCCGGAAGAAAAACCCGCAGCGAAACCGAAACCAGCGCGCAAGGCCGTTGCAGAGCAGCCAGCCGCCAAGTCTTCAGCAACCGAGGAAAGGTATGAAAAAACACCGGCTCCCTTGTGCGGCAACTGCGGCACCATCGCCGCCATTCGCACTGTCGAGCAGGCAGGCGAAGGCAGCGGCCTGGGTGCGATTGCAGGCGGCGTGGTGGGCGGTCTACTGGGGCACCAGGTTGGCGGGGGCACCGGCAAGGATATCGCCACCATCGCCGGTGCAGTCGGCGGCGGCTATGCCGGCCACCAGATCGAGAAGAAGACAAAAACCACCAAGCACTACGAAATCAGCGTCCGCATGGATGATGGCAGCTATCGCACCCTGACCCAGGAAATCTCACCGGCCTTCGCCATCGGCGACAAGGTGAAAATCGTTGATGGCGCACTGATCCGCAACTAATCCAATCCCGGGGAGGTGGAATCAATTGGATGAGGTAAAATCCAATTGACTATGACCTCCCCCTCCCACCAGCACATCGAACTGCCTATCGCCGGCATGACCTGCGCCGCCTGCTCGGCGCGCCTCGAAAAGAGCCTCAACAAGCTGCCGGGCGTCAAGGCTGCGGTCAATCTCGCCAGCGAAAAGGCCCGCATCGAATTCGACCCGGCGCTGGCCTCGCCCGCCGAACTGGTGAAGGCCATCCAGAAAACTGGTTTTTCCATACCCGATCAGGAACTGGTGCTGGAACTGGAAGGCATGACCTGCGCCGCCTGCGCCACGCGCATCGAGAAGGTGCTGAACAGGATCGACGGCGTCAGCGCCACGGTCAATTTCGCCACGGAAAAAGCCCGCATCCGCGTCGCGCCGGGCGCTGCCACGCCAGAAACGCTGATCGCCGCAGTGGCCAAGGCCGGCTACGGCGCTCACGAATCGATCGGCGCCAGCCGCGCCGAGGATAAGCGGCGGCGCGCCGCCGCGTACCGGAAAGAACTGCGCATATTCTGGATTGCTGCGCTGCTTACGCTGCCGCTGGTGGCGCAGATGGTTCCGATGCTTTTCGGTCAGCATGTGGAGCTGCTTCCGCGCTGGCTGCAATGGCTGCTCGCCACGCCGGTGCAGTTCTGGGCGGGCAAACGTTTTTATGTCGGCGCCTGGCACGCCTTGCGCGGCGGCGGCGCGAACATGGATGTGCTGGTGGCGCTCGGCACCAGCATGGCCTACCTCCTCAGCGCCGTTATCACCCTGTTGAGCCTGAATCAGCATGTGTATTTCGAGGCCGGCGCAGCCGTCATCACCCTGGTGCTGCTGGGCAAGCTGCTGGAGGCGCGTGCCAAGGCCGGCACCTCGGCGGCGATCGAGGAACTCGTCAAGCTTCAGCCGAAAACCGCGCGCATCGAGCGCGACGGCGAAATCGTCGAGGTCGATGCCGCCAGCCTGAAGGTGGACGACATCTTCATCGTGCGCGCCGGGGAAAGCATCCCGGTCGACGGCGAAGTGCTCGAAGGCGATTCCAGCGTGGTGGAGGCCATGCTCACCGGCGAAAGCCTGCCAGTCGGCAAGCAAGCCGGCGCCAGGGTTTTTGCCGCCACCCAGAACCAGCAGGGCATGCTCAAGTGCCGCGCCACCGGCGTCGGCAGCCATACCGTGCTGGCCGGCATCATCCGCCTGGTGGAACAGGCGCAGGGTTCGAAAGCGCCGATCCAGCGCCTGGCGGACGTCATTTCCGGCGTTTTCGTGCCGGTGGTGGTGGGCATCAGCCTCATCACTTTTGGCCTGTGGTGGAGCCTGAGCGGCGAATTCACCACAGCGCTGATCAACGCCGTGGCAGTGCTGGTAATCGCCTGCCCCTGCGCCTTGGGCCTTGCCACCCCCACCGCGATCATGGTGGGCACGGGAAACGGTGCCAAGGCGGGCATCCTGATCAGGAACGCGGAAGCGCTGGAACAAGCAGAGAAGATCCGCATTCTGGTCGTGGACAAAACCGGCACCCTGACCGAAGGCCGCCCTGTGGTCACCGACATCATTCCGGCAGAAAACATCCGTATTGTAGAAGTGCTCCGCCTCGCCGCCACTCTGGAACAGGGGTCGGAGCATCCCTTGGCGAAGGCGATCACTGGCCGTGCCGCCGGGATGGGAATTACGCCGGGAGCCATCACCGGATTCGCCGCCGTCACCGGCAAGGGCGTGCAAGGCGAGATTGGCGGCCGGCTCTACCGGCTCGGCTCCCCCGCCTTTCTCATGGCTCAGGGACTAAAAACCAGCGAGGCCACCGTCACTCGTCTCCAGCAACAAGGCAAAACCGTGGTAGCCCTCGGCAACGAACAGGACATCCTCGGCTACCTCGCTATCGCGGATACCCTGCGTACAACCTCGGCCAGCGCCGTGGCACGGTTAAAAAAAATGGGTATTGAAGTCGTCATGCTCACTGGCGACAATGCGGCCACCGCCCGCGCCATCGCTGCGCAGGCCGGAATCTACCGCTTTCTCGCGGAAGTCCTGCCGCAGGACAAGGCCGCCGAAATCGGCAGGCTCAAGGCCCAGGATATGGTAGTCGGCATGGCGGGCGACGGCATCAACGACGCACCGGCTCTGGCTGCGGCGGACGTGAGTTTCGCCATCGGTAGCGGTACGGATGTCGCCATCGAAACCGCCGACGTCACGCTGATGCGCAACGACCTGACCAGCGTAGCCGACGCCATCGACCTGTCCCGCGCCACCCTGAAAAAAATTCGCCAGAATCTGTTCTTCGCTTTCATCTACAATGTGCTGGGCATCCCGCTGGCGGCGCTGGGCTTGCTGAACCCGGTGATCGCAGGCGCGGCGATGGCGATGAGCTCGGTGTCGGTGGTGAGCAACTCGCTGCTGCTGAAGCGCTGGAAATCGGGAAACGAATTTTCAAGGGCTCACAAAAGGGCTCACAAAAAGGAGTAAATGGAATGGAAAAAATCACCCTCTCCGTCAACGGCATGACCTGCATGGGCTGCGTGAAGAGCGTCAAGAACGTGCTGGAACCGATTCCCGGCGTTGCCAGCGTGGACATCACCCTGGAAAGCGGCCAGGCCGACATTTCATTCGATCCCGCCAAAGCCGGGCCAGATCAGTTCATGGCAGCGATTCAGGATGCCGGCTATGAAATTGCCGGTAAAGGTTGAAAATTTGTCCCGTATTCTTCATCATGAATGCCGTGCGATTTAACCTCCTAAAATGAATCCGTTCGACTTTGCTCCCCTGTTCGACCTCGCTCATGGCTTTTCACCCGTGATAGCTGTCGGGGCTTTTTTTCCGTTCCTCAAAAAGGAAAAGGAAGCCGCCGCCATCAGCCGGGACAAACTCCTGGCTATTAACCAGGCGGCTTACCATTTCCTTGAAGTTAGAGGCATAGAGAATTTCAAGGTCTACACCATTGCCTATGACGAGCAACCGGTGGTATTGATTCAGGTCGCGCCGCAAAAGAAACTGCGCTACTCCAATATTATCGAAATTCAAATCAGGAAGTTTATTCGGGACGGCTTATCGATTGAGGTGCCGGCAGTATTCTGGCGCTTCAAAACTGACTACAGCGAAGTCCCGGGGCCGGAACAGGCCGATTATGAATTCGACGAGCAGCCGCGCTATCCGCAGGGCCATGACCAGAACCCGGCTACAGAACAGGGGCATGCCGCTTTACTGGCACAGGCAAAAGCCGTGGGGGAACCCCTGGAGCAGGACAGTGTTTTTCAACTTCCACCGCACTTGGCAGTGAACGATGTGCAGGTGGAGGAAATCTCCATGGGCGAGTTCGATGAATTCCTGAAGGGCGCCTCCAGCAGCAAAAAAAAGGATGAGCCGCAATGACCCGCAACAATGAAACCTCGATGGAACAGCGCGTCCTGCGCGTAATGCGCACAGTGTTGGCGAGTGTCGTCAAGGACACCACGCCACAACCCGGCATGCATCATGCCCTGTCGCAGCAGACCATCGAAGACATCAAGGCCTGCTTCGCGCTGATTTCGGCAAGGGAAATGGAGTTGGCCAAGGAGGCCGGCATCGCCGAGGAAAGGCCACACTTCAGCGACGACCCGAAGAAAGCCAAGGTCGTGCCGATCACCCGATCCAGCCTGAGGAGTATCAAGCCAAAGGAATAAGGTACTTCACTGGGTTACACGGTGTTTTACGCAATACAGCTTGGTTTTGGTCTTGTCGTACTCGATCAGGAAACTGCCCTGTGCCGACCGTAGCACAGTCTCACCCGAAAACGGCTGATAGCTGACTCCTCTTATCTCCAGCATCTTCTTTCTGGCCGTGTCGAGTTTCTCCTTGAATACCACGCCCAGAAAGGCGTAGCGGCTGCTTTCCGTGCTGACGTAAATGTCTGTCAGCTCCAGATCATAGAGCCGCTGCGCCGGGTCCGGCTTGAACCAGTAGGCTTCGCCTTCGGTCTTGTAAGGATTCTTGTAGAAACGGATCAGGTAATCCTTGAAGTAAACGGGATCGATCTGGTCGTTGCACAGCAAGGCGCTGCCGATCACCGGCTCGAAGGTAGTCGGTGCCGCGAGCAATGAGACCGGCATCGATCCCAGCGCAGCCAGCATAAGGAACAGGAGTTTCCTGCCCATATTCAACTAGAGCGCCGCCCCCACAGATCGTGAGCATCGGCATCGGTGATTTCCACCTCGACGAAATCGCCGGGCTTCAGATTGCCCGCCTCCTCGATATAGACCAGGCCGTCGATTTCCGGCGCATCCGCCGCACTGCGGGCGACCGCTCCCTCCTCGTCCACTTCGTCCACCAGCACGGTGAAGGTCTGGCCGATCTTGCGCTCCAGTTTGGCCGCGCTGATTTCTTCCTGCAATTCCATCAGCCGCGCCACGCGATCTTCCTTCACCTCTTCCGGCACCGCGCCGGGCAGCGCGTTGGCCGTTGCCCCTTCCACCGGCGAATAGGCGAAACAGCCGACGCGGTCAAGTTCCGCTTCGCGCAGAAAATCCAGCAGCAGTTCGAAATCGGCCTCGGTCTCGCCGGGAAAGCCGGCGATGAAGGTGCTGCGCAGGGTAATTTCCGGGCAGATCTCGCGCCAACGGCGAACCCGGGCCAGTGTGCCCTCGATGTCTCCTGGCCGCTTCATCGCCTTGAGGATGCGCGGGCTGGCATGCTGGAGCGGCACATCCAGGTAAGGCAGGATTTTGCCTTCCGCCATCAGCGGGATGGCCTCGTCGACATGCGGATAAGGGTAGACGTAATGCAGCCGCACCCACACGCCCATCTCGCCGAGGGCGCTCACCAGTTCGGTCATCCGGGTACGCATCGGACGTCCGCCCCAAAAGCCGCTGCGGTATTTGACATCCACGCCATAGGCGCTGGTGTCCTGGGAGATCACCAGCAGCTCTTTGACACCCGCTTTCACCAGGTTTTCCGCCTCCTGCATCACCTCTCCCACCGGCCGACTGACCAGGTCGCCGCGCAATGAGGGAATGATGCAGAATGTGCAGCGGTGATTGCAGCCCTCGGATATCTTCAGGTAGGCGTAATGTTTCGGCGTCAGCTTCACGCCCTGCGGCGGAATCAGGCTTTCAAACGGGTCGTGCGGCTGAGGCAGGTGCTGGTGCACCGCCGCCATCACTTCGGCCGCCGCGTGCGGTCCGGTCACCGCCAGCACTTGGGGATGGGCCGCCAGCACCACATCGGACTTGGCGCCCAGACAGCCGGTAACGATCACCTTGCCGTTCTCCTTGAGCGCCTCGCCGATAGCGTCAAGCGACTCGGCCACGGCCGCGTCGATGAAACCGCAAGTGTTGACTACCACCAGGTCGGCGTTTTCGTAGCTGGGCGAAATCAGGTAGCCCTCGGCCCGCAACCGGGTAAGGATCTGCTCCGAATCCACCAACGCCTTGGGGCAGCCCAAGGAAACCATGCCTATACTTTTTGGCTTTGACATAACTTACTGTGATAATTGAGAATCCTGGTTAAAATCCGCTCGGCTAGCCGCAAGTAGCGCAGCCCAGTCATCGGACGGATTGCCTTGATCCAGCATTTTCAGGAATATTGCATAGGAATCGGATTTGCTGCCTGCCGACCGCGGGGTATGTTCGTCGTTGACCCAGGCAAAAACGATGACCTTCGCCTTCATATCATCCGGACCGCTTCAAGCGCTACCTTGGCCTTGTACTGAACTCTGAAATTCTTGCGATTCTGTTCACTCTCAACCTGCTCCTATTTACAGCAGGCCACTCCCTTAAATTACTGTCTGGAAATTGGGGCCACAATAGTGGGCTGAGAGGCTGGGGAAGACCTGTTGGCACTTGCGCGAGTATTCGTTCAGACGCGTTGTTCAGGCGACGCGTACGGACTTTCAGTCCGTAATTCAAACCCACCGGCTATAGCCGGTGCATTGTTTAGTTGGCGACCTGCTTTTAGTTCCGACATAACCTTGGCCTACGGCAAAGATTAGTCTTCACTGAAAGCAGGTCGCCCACTCATTTGGCGACCTGCTTTTCTCTTAGTTCGTCGAGCGTCTTGCAGTCGATGCACAGCGTGGCGGTGGGGCGCGCTTCCAGGCGCTTCAGGCCGATTTCGACACCGCAGCTTTCGCAGTATCCGTAATCCTCTGCCTCAATTTTGCCGATGGTTTCGTTAATTTTCTTGATCAGCTTGCGTTCGCGGTCACGGTTTCTGAGTTCCAGCGCCATGTCTGATTCCTGGCTGGCGCGGTCATTGGGGTCGGCAAAAATTGTCGCTTCGTCCTGCATGGTATGCACGGTACGGTCGATATCCTGGCTCAGCTCGCCTTTCCAGTCCTCGAGAATTTTGCGAAAATGCGCAAGCTGTCGCGTGTTCATGTACTCTTCATTCTTTTTTGGAGCGTATGGGGTGAATTGTTTGTGTAATTCTGCGGACATGTTAGGTTCTACCATTTTTAGCAAAACCGCTTTAATAACAGAAATTCTGATTTATCGCAAGTTTGACAGGAGGAGCAAGCGTGTTAAAGGCTTTGATTTTTGATGTGGACGGCACTCTCGCGGATACCGAGCGCGACGGCCATCGATTGGCGTTCAATGCTGCTTTCCGGGAATTTGGGTTGAATTGGGAATGGGATGTACCGCTGTACGGTAAGTTGCTGGAAGTTACTGGCGGCAAGGAACGTGTCCGGTTTTATGTTGACCGTTTCTGTCCGGATTTTAGCAAGCCTAAGGATTTCGACGATTTGGTGGTGGCCCTGCATAAGGCCAAAACCCGCCATTACGTCGAGTTGCTGGGCCAGGGAGGGATACCCCTGCGCAGCGGGGTCGCGCGACTGCTGAGCGAGGCCAGGGACGCCGGCATCAGGCTGGCGATTGCAACTACCACCACACCCGAGAATGTGACTGCTCTGCTACGCCACTCTCTAGCTGGTGATCCGGCTGAATGGTTCGAGGTGGTTGCGGCAGGTGATATCGTTCCGGTGAAGAAACCGGCACCGGATATCTATTTCTGGACGCTGGACAAGCTGAAACTCGACGCTGCCGATTGCCTGGCGCTGGAAGACTCGGAAAATGGGGTAAGAGCAAGTGTGGGCGCGGGTTTGAAAACCGTTGTAACGGTCAATGACTATACGCTGGGTCACGATTTCTCTGGCGTGGTAGCGGTGCTGAGCGATCTGGGCGAGCCGGGGCAGCCATTCCGTATGATGAGCGGGGAAGCGCTTGACCAGGAATGTGTCGATCTCGGTTTGCTACGGCGCTGGCACGCCGCAGGATAAACCTTTTGCCAATGAAGCGCCATGCTGAAGAATGGTCTTTCAGCCAGTCGCGCAGCGCGGCTTCATGCGGGTTTGCCAACCTGGCCCAGCGGCGCGGAAGCCCCCCACGTCAGAATAGTTGTCGCCTCGATGCAAACAGGGAACACGTGTGGAATTGCCGCATACGGTTCCTGCCTCGGGTCATGACGCGAAACGCTGCAACGGGTAGGGATGCGCCCGCGCGGGTAGGGCACCCTTGCTGTTCAGCTAACACCTCCCCTTGCCGGGGGTGTAGAGGGCTTCCACCTCCAAGTTGTCTTTCCCGTCACCACAGCGGTTCCAACAGCGCCAGGCATGGCGCGGCGCACAAAAGACCCCCCCTGGCTCACGCCAAGGGGGCCTAATACCCGAAGAGGTTTTAGGCTTCGCTACCTTCCGGTTTCTTCGCCGCTGACGCTGACGGCGCTTCCATCAGAGCCTTCATGGAAAGGCGCAAACGGCCCTTCTCGTCAGCCTCCAGTACCTTGACCTTAACCGCCTGCCCCTCGGACAAATGATCGGAAACAGCATTCACCCGCTCGTGAGCGATCTGGGAAATATGCAGCAGACCATCCTTGCCCGGCAGCACGCTGACAATCGCGCCAAAATCCAGCAATTTGATTACAGTGCCCGCATAGGTCTTGCCAACCTCGACTTCGGCGGTAATCTCCTCAATGCGCTTCTTGGCCAGATCGCCGGCTTCCGAGCTCAGGCAGGCGATATTCACCGTGCCGTCCTCCGCTATGTCGATGGTCGTGCCGGTTTCTTCGGTCAGCGCACGGATTACCGCGCCGCCCTTGCCGATCACGTCACGGATTTTTTCCGGGTTGATCTTGATGGTGATAATCCGCGGCGCATAAACAGACATCTCTTGACGAGCATGCGGCATGGCCTCATGCATGATACCGAGGATATGCATGCGGCCTTCTCGCGCCTGGCTGAGCGCGACCTGCATGATTTCCTTGGTGATACCAAGAATCTTGATATCCATTTGCAATGCCGTGATACCTCTGTCCGTGCCTGCGACCTTGAAGTCCATGTCACCGAGGTGATCCTCGTCGCCGAGAATGTCCGTCAACACTGCAAAACGGTTGCCATCCTTGATCAGACCCATGGCAATACCGGCAACATGCGCTTTCATCGGCGCGCCCGCATCCATCAGCGCCAGGCAGCCACCGCAGACTGAAGCCATCGAGCTGGAGCCATTGGACTCGGTAATTTCCGAAACCACACGCATGGTGTAGCCGAATTCTTCAGGACTGGGCAAAGCCGCTACCAAAGCACGCTTCGCCAGACGACCATGACCGATTTCGCGGCGTTTCGGGGTACCGACACGGCCGCACTCTCCCGTTGCATAGGGAGGGAAGTTGTAATGCAGCAGGAAACGATCCTTGTACTCGCCCTGCAACGCGTCGATAGTCTGCTCGTCGCGCCCGGTACCCAGGGTGGCAACGACCAGCGCCTGGGTTTCACCGCGGGTGAACAGCACCGAACCGTGCGCGCGCGGCAGAACACCGGTGCGGATGGTGATGGGGCGAACGGTACGGGTGTCGCGGCCATCAATGCGGGGCTCACCCTCGAGAATCTGGCTACGCACGATTTTGGCTTCCAGATTCTCGAAAATGCCCTTGATCTGGTTAATACGGGCGGTGCCCATATCTTCGGTAATCAGTTCGGCCAGTACACGATTTCGGATCGCATCGATTTTCTGGTAGCGGTCCTGTTTCTGGCGGACTTTGTAAGCCTCATTCAGATCGGCCTGTGCCAGTTGAGCGATTTTTTCAATCAGAACCTGATCATTCTCTGGCGCCTTCCAATCCCATGGTGCAGCCGCCACTTCATCGGCAAGCTCGTTGATCAGGTTGATCACCGCCTGCATTTCATCATGGCCAAACACCACCGCGCCCAACATCACGTCTTCAGGCAGTTCCATGGCTTCGGATTCGACCATCAGAACAGCCGACTCGGTACCTGCAACGACCAGATCCAGCTGGGAGGCTTTCAGCTCTGTCGCAGTCGGGTTCAGCAAGTACTCGCCATTGACATAAGCGACACGCGCCGCGCCAATCGGGCCGTTAAAGGGGATGCCGGAAATCGCCAGGGCGGCGGAAGCGCCGATCAGGGCAGGAATGTCGGAATCGATCTCGCTCTCGGAGGACATGACGGTAGCAACGATTTGCACGTCATTGTAAAAACCCTCGGGGAAAAGCGGGCGCAACGGGCGGTCGATCAAGCGGGAGGTCAGGATTTCCTTCTCGGAGGGGCGCCCTTCACGCTTGAAGAAGCCGCCAGGAATACGACCGGCAGCGTAAGTCCGTTCCTGGTAATCGACTGTCAACGGAAAGAAATCCTGGCCGGGCTTGACGTCTTTGGCGCCAACCACCGTAACCAGCACTACCGTATCGTCCAGGCTAACCAATATGGCGCCAGACGCTTGGCGGGCGATCTCTCCGGTTTCCAGCGTCAGTGTGTGACGCCCGTACGCAATACTTTTCTTGATATGGCTCAAAACGTTATCCTCTACTTAATCGTAATTTTCTTAATCGAATCGGCAGGACTTCTACGCATCTCTGCTCTAGCATTGCCGAATCCATCCTTGCGGAATCCTCGCCCCCGATGGCGGATGCGAGAAAGCAGAAATTACTTGCGCAAGCCGAGGCGCTCAATCAGGGTGCGGTAGCGGTCAACACTGCTACCGCGCAGGTAATCCAGCAGCTTGCGGCGCTTGCTGACCAGCTTCAGCAGACCACGACGGGAATGGTGATCTTTGGCATGGGTCTTGAAATGGCCGGTGAGATCGTTGATACGCGCAGTCATAAGAGCAACCTGCACTTCGGTCGAACCGGTGTCGCCCGTTGCTTTTTGATAATCCTGCACAATTTGTGCCTTTTGGGCGCTGTTCATTGACATTATTTTCTCCGAAAAATAAAACGCGTTATTTTACCTTGTATTATGAGATATTCTCAAGTAATTCTCGCAGCTTAGCGCCCACGAAAAATTCCGTTACGCCGTACTCTCGACAACGAGTCTTTTGGGTGCAATCTTGCCGTCATCCGCGATCTCGCCAATACCGACAAGGCACTCACCTTCATCGTACAAAACCACTACCCCATCATGCACCTGCTTCGGCATCCAGATCGCCTGCCCTTGCCGAAAATAATAGGCACTTTCCCGATCCAGTGTTATTTTTGGCAGCCCGTCCAGCAGGCAGTCCGGCGGTAAAAGCCGCGCGTCCCGGGCTTCCTGACCCAATCCCTCGAGTTGCTCCAGGGTCACAGTTTGGTCAATATCAAAACCGCCAATGCGCGTGCGCCGCAATGCCTGCATAAAGGCGCCACACCCCAGTACACGACCCAAGTCTTCCGCCAGCACCCGAATATAGGTGCCCTTGCTGCACGCCACCGTAACGCACAACTCGCCGCCGGCAAAGCTATCCAGAGTTAAGCTGTAAATCGTCACCGGGCGTGCCGCCCGTTCGATCTCAATCCCGGCGCGAGCATAAGTATAAAGTGCCTTGCCCTGAAATTTGAGGGCAGAATGCATCGGCGGTATCTGGAGAATGGGGCCAATAAACTGTTGCAGCGCCTGCTCCACCTGACCAAGCGACAAATCGACGATGTTGCTGCTGGTCACTTCCCCCTCGGAGTCACCCGTGGTGGTGGTTTTCCCCAGCTTGAAAACCGCCTGATAAGTTTTGCCGGCATTTAGCAGGAACTGTGAAAACTTGGTGGCCTCTCCAAAGCAGATCGGCAGCAAGCCCGTTGCAATTGGATCCAGGTTGCCGGTGTGCCCCGCCTTGGCGGCTTGATACAGTCTTTTGGCCTGCTGCAGAGCGCCATTCGATGAAATTCCGTAAGGCTTGTCCAGCAGCAGAACACCACTGATGGGGCGCTTGATCCGTTTAAACTGCAATGGGTACCTCTAAAAACTCAGATTTCATCCCAACTGCTGCGTTGCGGAAAAAATTTCTTGCTTACATATCAACCATATGCTGCGCTGCGAAATTTTTTCCGCGCCTTGCATTTGGGCGAACTCTGAATTTTTAGAGGCTCCCATGGGCTATTCTTCTCGTTGATGCGCTTTATCTGAGGCAACCGCCTCGTCGATCAGCTGGGACAAGCGCACCCCATTCTCGACGGAAGTGTCGTAGATGAAATGTAACTGGGGCATGATCCGCAGTTTCATGCGGTGCGCCAGCTGCGAACGCAGGAAGCCGGCAGCATGCTCGAGGCCCGCCTGCGCCTTGGGCGCCTGCTCAGCCGATTTCATCGTGGTGAAATACACCTTGGCATGCGCATAATCCTGGGTCACTTCAACACCCGTCAAGGTCACCAGACCGACACGTGGATCCTTTACTTCCATCTGGATCAGATCCGCCAGTTCGCGCTGGATTTGCTCGGCAACCCGACCGGTTCGCAAAAAGGCTTTACCCATGATGGCAGTTCCAGGCTATCCGTTGCATGAATAGATGGCTAAAGGCTACGCGCAACTTCAACCATCTCATATGCTTCGAGGTGATCACCGACATTGAGATCGTTAAAGCCTTTGAGCGACAGCCCGCATTCAAAGCCAGATTTCACTTCCTTCACGTCATCCTTGAAACGTTTGAGGGAGTCCAGTTCGCAGGTATGGATCACCACCTTATCACGCAACACACGCACCATGGAACCACGTTTTATGGTTCCGTCGAGCACATAGCAACCCGCAACCGTACCGACCTTTGAAATCTTGTACACTTCGCGCACTTCCACCAAGCCGAGCACGCTCTCCTTGCGCTCCGGCGCCAGCATGCCCGACAGCGCAGCTTTGATCTCATCCACCGCATCGTAAATAATGGTGTAGTAGCGCACATCCACCCCGGAGGACTGTACCAGCTTGCGCGCCGTCGCATCAGCGCGCGAGTTGAAACCGATTACCACAGCTTTCGACGCTAGAGCCAGGTTGATGTCGGACTCGGTAATCGCTCCCACTCCGCTATGGATGATGTTAACTTTAACCTCCTCGGTGGAAAGTTTTTGCAGTGCATTAGCCAGCGCTTCGTAGGAACCCTGAACATCGGTCTTGATGATCAGCGGCAGAACTCTGACCTCGCCCTCCCCCATCTGCTCGAACATGTTCTCCAGCTTCGCCGCCTGCTGCTTGGCCAGCTTCACGTCGCGGAACTTGCCCTGGCGGAACAGCGCGATCTCACGCGCCTTGCGCTCGTCATTCAGCACGATCACATCCTCACCCGCCCTCGGCACTTCAGACAAACCCTGGATTTCCACGGGAATGGAAGGCCCGGCTTCTTTGACCATGTCGCCGTTTTCATCCAGCATGGCCCGTACGCGGCCGAAGGCCCCGCCAGCCAGAAGCATGTCGCCCGCCTTAAGCGTTCCAGACTGCACAAGAATAGTCGCCACCGGGCCACGGCCTTTATCCAGCCGTGCCTCGATCACCAAGCCCTTGGCCGGAACATCCTTTTGTGCTTTCAGTTCCAACACCTCAGCCTGCAACAGCACACCTTCCAGTAGCTCATCGATGCCCTCGCCGGTTTTGGCAGAAACCCCGACAAACATGGTATCTCCGCCCCAATCTTCAGGGACGACGCCTTGCGCCACCAATTCCTGCTTGATGCGTTCCGGATTAGCTTCGGGCTTATCAATCTTGTTCATTGCCACGACGACTGGCACGCCTGCCGCCTTGGCGTGATGGACAGCCTCGATCGTCTGAGGCATCACGCCGTCATCGGCAGCGACCACCAGAATCACCACGTCAGTGGCTTTGGCACCGCGCGCGCGCATTGCCGTAAAAGCCTCGTGGCCCGGCGTATCGAGGAAGGTCACCATGCCGCGCGGTGTTTCCACATGATAGGCACCAATATGCTGGGTAATGCCGCCAGCTTCGCCATGAGCCACGCGGGTGCGGCGAATATAGTCGAGCAGCGAGGTTTTGCCGTGATCGACGTGGCCCATCACCGTCACCACTGGCGCACGTGGCTCCATGTGCACTTCATGTACATCAGCCTCGGCCAGATAAGCTTCCGGACTATCCAGGGCCGCCGGCTTGGCGACATGCCCCATTTCCTCGACCAGAATCATCGCGGTTTCCTGATCCAGCACCTGGTTGATCGTCGCCATGGTGCCCATCTTCATCATTACCTTGATGACTGCAGCCGCCTTTACCGCCATTTTTTGCGCAAGCTGCCCGACCGTGATGGTCTCGGGAATCATCACCTCATGCACGATAGGTTCAGTCGGCATGGCAAAAGCATGTGACCCCTGATCTTCCGCCTTGTGATGAGCGCCTCTATCCTTACGGTTGCGCCAACCGGTTGCGCCGCCCATATCGCCACGCACTTTGATGCCGCGCTTCTTACCGGCCGTATCCGCCCAGATTGTTTCCTTTTTCTTTGCTGCCTTTTTCTCGACTTTCTCGCCCGGCTTTACGACAGGCTTATGCAGCGTGCCTTCCGATAGTGAAGGCTCTGGCGCCTTGGCAGGAACTTGAGGTTCAGCAGCCGCGTCCTGAGCCACTATTGCGGCTTGCCGGCGCAGACCCTTTTCCTGCTTTTCGCGAATATCCGCGCTTTGACGTGCGAAGAGCTCTGCTTGCTTGCGTGCCTCTTCTTCGCGCTTGGCGATCTCGGCATCGTGCAACTGCGGTTTAGCTCTTTTCTTTACTGGAGCCACTTCAACTGAAGCGGCCTCAACCGGCGCCACTTCAATCGGAGCGGCTACGACTGGCGCCTCAACCGGCGCCACTTCAATCGGAGCGGCTACGACTGGCACCTCAACCGGCGCCACTTCAGTTGCGTCACGCTTAATGAAAACCCGCTTCTTGCGCACCTCCACCTGGATAGTGCGCGCCTTGCCAGTGCTGTCCGCCTTTTTGATTTCGGTTGTTTCCTTGCGGGTCAGCGTGATTTTATTCTTCTGTTCCTTTGCCCCATGCGAACGGCGCAAATAGTCAAGCAACTGAGTCTTGTCTTGCTCTGTAAGCGAATCCTCGGACGCCGCTTTATTCACGCCCGCAGCCCGCAACTGTTCCAGTAACAGCGTTGCGGGCAAGCCCAACTCGCCGGCAAATTGAGCCACGTTCATTTGTCCCATTTAAGTCTCCAGTACACTCTGCTCGCTATCGTCATGCAAACCACGGGGCGCGTGCCGTCATAATCAATTCCTTGGCGCGTTCACTATCCATCCCGGTCATTTCGACCAGATCGTCAACCGCCAAATCAGCCAGATCATCCATCGTCACCACACCTCTGGATGCCAAGGCACGCGCCGTTTCATCATCCATTCCCTCCATCGCCAGCAACTCGGCCGAGGAAGCCTCCATTTTTTCCTCACTGGCAATCGCTTCCGTCAGCAACGCATTGCGCGCGCGACTGCGCAACTCATTAATCGTATCCTCATCAAAAGATTCAATTTCCAACATCTCTGAAAGCGGGACATAGGCCACTTCTTCCAGTGTACCGAATCCTTCCTGCACCAAAATCCCTGCCACTTCTTCGTCAACATCGAGCTTTTGCATAAACAGCGAAATAATCGCCGAGCTCTCTTCCTGGTTCTTCTGTTCTGCCTCTTCCTCAGTCATGATGTTCAAGTTCCAGCCCGTCAGCTCGCTAGCCAGGCGCACATTCTGACCGAGGCGACCGATGGCCTGCGCCAGTTGCTCCTCCTCCACCACTACATCCATGCTGTGCTTTTCCTCATCCACCATGATGCTGCTGATTTCAGCAGGCGCCAAAGCATTGATGACGAACTGGGCGGGTTCGGGCGACCATAATATGATATCTACACGTTCCCCGGCGAGTTCAGAGGTCACTGCCTGAACACGCGAACCGCGCATACCAACGCAAGTTCCAATTGGGTCGATGCGCTGGTCGTTTGATTTAACTGCAATCTTTGCGCGCACACCTGGATCTCTCGCCGCCGATTTGATTTCCAGCAATCCATCCTCAATTTCAGGAACTTCCAGCTCAAACAGCTTGACCAGAAACTCTGGCGCAATGCGAGACAAAATCAATTGCGGGCCACGGCCCGCTCGGTCAACCCTGGACAGGTATGCGCGCGCACGGTCGCCGATCCGCAGATTTTCCTTGGGGATCATCTGGTCACGCGGCAGTAAAGCCTCGATCCGCCCCGACTCGATAATGGCGTTGCCACGCTCCATCCGCTTGATAGTTCCGGTAACAAGATATTCCTTGCGTTGCAGGAAGTCGTTCAGGATCTGCTCACGCTCAGCTTCACGTATTTTCTGCAGGATCACCTGCTTGGCGGCCTGCGCCCCAATACGGCCAAACTCGACTGGCTCAAGCAGTTCTTCGATATAGTCATCCAGCTCAACTTCAGGATTGCGTTCCTTGGCATCAGCCAGGCCAATCTGACGCTCCGAAAACTCCACGGCATCATCGGGAACCACGTGCCAGAGACGAACAGAGGAATATTCACCGGTATCGCGATCAAGGTCGACGCGCACATCCACATCCTCATGAAAACGCTTTTTTGTCGCAGAGGCCAACGCCAATTCCAGCGCAGAAAAAATCACATCCTTAGAGACGTTCTTCTCCCGCGACATCACATCCACGACCAGCAAAATTTCACGACTCATACACCCTCCGGCTATATATTCGGTATCAAACGTGCCTTGTCTATATTGGCAATATTCAGCGTCAACAGCGCGCCATCCACTTCCAGTTGCAGCACGCCATCCTTAACACCACGCAAAACGCCCGCATAATTCTTCCTGCCGGCAAGCGCAACCCGCAATTTAATCTGCGCGCGCTCACCGTTAAAACGAATGAAATCCACTTCCTTCTTCAAAACCCTGTCCAACCCGGGAGAAGACACCTCCAGTCGGTCATAGTCGTAATCCATCTCGACCGCCAACAATCGCGACAGATGATTGCTCACGAAAGCGCAATCATCAACGCTGATTCCAGCCGGCTTATCGATAAACAAACGAAGGGATTTGCCTCGCTGCGACACCTCGAGGTCTACAAACTCATACCCCAGACCGGTTACCGTGGATTCCAGCAAACCGTATAAATCCATATCCCCGCCACAAATAAAAAATGGGCTGACAGCCCATATACGATTCGCGCATTGTAGCAAATTTTCAGTGTGAATGAAACATCAACCGGCAAGCGGCTTCCAATGCTGCGCTCTAAAAAAAACAAAACCCCCTGCAGCATTCGCTGAGGGGGTCTGTCTATAAGGAGCCTGGCGGTGACCTACTTTCACATGGGTAATCCACACTATCATCGGCGCACGTTCGTTTCACTTCTGAGTTCGGGATGGGATCAGGTGG
>CAMTYG010000169.1:0-18569 GCA_947085875.1 uncultured Sulfuricella sp. | reverse complement strand
GGCCGCGTGTGGGCGGCCCTGCACATGCACGCCGGCGACGGCAATGTGCACACCAACCTGCCGGTCAACAGCGACAACTACGAGATGCTGCAAACGGCGCACGAAGCCGTGGCCCGCATCATGAAGCTGGCGCGTTCGCTGGACGGCGTGATCTCGGGTGAGCATGGCATCGGCATCACCAAGCTCGAATTCATGACCGACGCCGAGCTGGCCGACTTCGCCGCCTACAAGCAGCGCGTCGACCCCGAAGGCCGATTCAACAAGGGCAAGCTGATCCGCGGTGGCGCGGGCCGCGCCGATGTGGCCGAACTCGGCAGCGCCGCTGAGTTGCGGCCCTCCGACCTCAGCCAGGCCTACACGCCCAGCTACGGGTTGATGGGGCACGAGTCACTCATCATGCAGCAGAGCGACATCGGCGCCATCGCCGACAGCGTCAAGGACTGCCTGCGCTGCGGCAAGTGCAAACCGGTGTGCGCCACCCATGTGCCGCGAGCCAACCTGCTGTACAGCCCGCGCAACAAGATCCTCGCCACCAGCCTGCTGATCGAGGCCTTTCTGTATGAGGAGCAGACCCGGCGCGGGATTTCCCTCAAGCATTTCGATGAATTCAACGATGTCGCCGACCACTGCACGATATGCCACAAATGCCTCGCCCCCTGCCCGGTGGACATCGACTTCGGCAACGTCTCGATCGCCATGCGCAACTTCCTGCGCGAGCAGGGCAAGCGCAAGTTCAATCCGGGCAAATTCGCCGCGATGTTCTTTCTCACCGCCACCGACCCGACCACCATCAAGCTGGTGCGCAAGGTGATGATCGAATGGGGCTACGCCGGGCAGCGGCTGGGTTACCAACTGGCGAAACGTTTCGGCCTGATCGGCGGAATCACCCGCCATCCGCCCGCCACCGCCGGCAAGCCGCCGCTCAAGGCGCAGGTGATCCACATGATCAACAAGCCGATGCCGGGCAATTTGCCGAAGAGAACCTCGCGCGCTCTGCTCGGGCTGGAAGACCCGGCTATCGTGCCGGTGATCCGCAATCCGGCCAGGCTCAACGAGGATTCCGACGCCGTGTTCTATTTCCCCGGCTGCGGCTCGGAGCGGCTGTTCGGCCAGGTCGGCCTCGCCACCCAGGCGATGCTGTTTCATCTCGGCGCGCAGACCGTGCTGCCGCCGGGCTACCTGTGCTGCGGCTACCCGCAGACCTCGGCCGGCGATAACGACAAGGGCCTGAAGATCACCACCGACAACCGGGTGCTGTTCCACCGTGTCGCCAACACCCTCAACTACCTCGACATCAAGACCGTGATCGTGTCCTGCGGCACCTGCATGGACCAGCTGCTGAAATACCAGTTCGACAAGATATTCCCCGGCTGCCGCCTGCTCGACATCCACGAATACCTGATGGAAAAGGGGCTCGCGCTTTCAGGCGTAACAGGGTCCCGCTACATGTACCACGACCCCTGCCACACCCCGATCAAGACCTACAACCCGCTGAAAGTGGCCAACGATCTGCTCGGCGGCGGCGTCAGGCTGTCCGACCGCTGCTGCGGCGAATCCGGCACGCTGGCGGTAACCCGGCCCGACATCTCCACCCAGATCCGCTCCCGCAAGCAGGAGGAAATCATCAAGGTTGCGGCCGAAATAAACCGGGGAACCCCTTCCGCCGAAAACCCGAAGATTAAATTATTGACATCCTGCCCCTCTTGTTTGCAGGGATTACACCGCTATAATGATGACGCGGACATTGAGGCGGATTACATCGTGGTGGAAATGGCGCGGCATCTTCTCGGTTCGGCCTGGATGGAAGATTACATCGCCAATGCGAACAACGGCGGCATCGAACGGGTGCTGCTGTAACAGAAGAATGGCCACAAAAAAGCACAAAAATCGCAAGAGAACCATTTGCACTCTTTGTGTTTCTTGTGACTTTTTGTGGCTATTGACCAATGATCTGTGAACTGTGCGACGGTGCAGGCGGTGAAGTGCTGTGGCAGGATGCGCTATGCCGGGTGGTGCTGGTCGAAGACCGCGACTACCCCGGCTTCTGCCGCGTCATCTGGACGAACCATGTCAAGGAGATGACCGACCTGCCGGTAGCGGAACGCCGGCACCTGATGGAGGTGGTGTTCGCGGTGGAAAGTGCGGTTCGGCAGAAGCTGCAACCGGACAAAATCAATCTGGCCAGCCTGGGAAACCTGACTCCGCATCTCCACTGGCACATTATTCCGCGCCGGATTGGCGACCGGCATTTCCCCAACCCGATCTGGGGTGAAGTGCAGCGTGATGCGCAGCCGGCAGCGCCCGAGAAGCTGGCGGAAGGCTTGCGTACCATAATTCATGAGGCGCTGCACCCCGCCTCAAACTGATCGACTAGGAGGCTCCCATGGACTCACCCGCGCTTCCCGAACCGGCGCAATCGCCCCAGTTCGGCGACGCCATTACCTGCAGGCAATGGCTGAAAACGCTGCCGCTGACCAATGTTCCCCTGGCGCACGCCGCCCTCACCGCCCAGATGGAGCTGCTCAACCGGACTCCTTTTGCTCCTCTGGAGCGCCTCAAGATCAACGAACTGCTGCGCGACCCAATCGCCTTTGTGCAACAGGAGATGGCCAGGAAATATCTCGGCAAGCCCCTGCCGCTCGAGGCCGTCCAGCTCAATCACTGGAATAGCGTAGCCGGCCTCTGGGCTACGCTGGGCGCGGCTTACCGGCTTTCCCTGCAGGCCTGCCTGGAAGATGACCCCAGCGTCGCCATGCACGCCGCCCTGATCACCCAGCGTTGCCTGCGCTACACCGGCCTGCAGTTGGTGGAGCACTACCGCATCTACCGCGAAATAGAAAAAAGCCTGTGGCAACAGGCGCACGAACTGTATGCCCTTGCTGAGCAGCGGGGTTACGCCATGGATGTGGTGCGGGACGGCCTGAACAAGCAAACCGATAGCGCCACCTGCGCGGCCTCCTATGCCCAGATTCTGCTCGCCAACCTGGCCGACCCTTACCGCTTGACGCCAAGACAGTTCTCCCTGCTGGACCGGTGGCTGGATAAATGGGGGGTGCGCGTAACGATCGCCGCCGCTCCGCCGAAAGACACGCCATTGTCCCTGATCGGAGTGGACCTGGCCTCATCGGCGCCTCCCGTCATTGTGCGCGATGACGTGAAGCTGGCCAACCCCCGCTATCTCGACACCGACCGGCTGGCCACCACTTTCCGCAAGCGCATCAAGCAGCTCAGAAAGAATGAGGATCCCGCCGCGCTGGGGCTGGGCGAAGACTGCGTACAGCCCGACTGCGAAGCCCTGCTGACCCTGCTCTACCAGCGCTGGTGCGAGTCCGTGCCGAAACGCAGGAACTTTACCCGCCGGCCGGGTGAGGGCAAGGCTCAGGCCGCGCTCGGCATGGCGGCGATCCACTTTTTCCTGGGCGGAGAAAAACCCTTCAAGCAGCCAGGCGAAAAAGAAAAGCTCAGCCAGCGCGAAATCGAGGATCTGCAATTCTTCGGCCGCATCAGCGACCAGACGGAAAAGCTGCATATTTCGCGACTGGGATTTAGCCTCGAAACCTGGCAGATTCTGGATGAAGGCGCGCTCGGCTTCCGCCTGGCCCGGCCTGATAAAGGCGGCATGCGCATCAGCCTGAAACAGCTCATCGCCATCCGTCCGGCGGACAGCAACACCTACGCGCTGGGCGTGATCAAATGGCTGATCTTTCCCGCGAACGACGGACTTAATACCGGCGTTCGCATCCTGCCCGGCGCGCCGCTCGCCATCGCCGTACGTCCAGCGCCTCCGATGACGGATGCCGCCAGCAAGTATGTCCAGTCCTTTCTGCTCCCGGATCTGCCCGTGCTGAAAGAAACCACCAGCCTGGTGCTGCCGCCGGGCTGGTTCGCTCCTGACAGACTGGTGGAAATCCATACGGGCGAAGAGCCCATCACCGTCAGGCTGCAAAACCTGATTGAAAGCGGCAGCGATTATGAGCGGGTGGGGTTTGTACGAATTTGAACTGAGAAAAACCTTTAACCACGAATGGCACGAATGTTCACGAATTAACCCGAATAGTTCAAAGGCAAGTATCGCCTTACCAGACGGGAAAATCAGGTGGCCTATGTAAAACCACCATTGCTTATTCGTGAACATTCGTGCCATTCGTGGTGTATTGCTGTTTTAGCTTAGATTTTCCGCAATCAGCCGCCGTGCCGGAAAACAGGCGCTGAAAGTGCTGCCCTTGCCCGGCGTGCTTTCGATTTCGAGCCGCGCCTGATGGCGTGTCAGGGCATGCTTGGCGATGGCCAGTCCCAGGCCGGTTCCGCCGGTTTCACGCGAGCGGCTGCGGTCTACCCGGTAAAAACGCTCGGTGAGGCGCGAGATGTGCTGCGGCTCGATGCCGATACCACTGTCCTGCACGCTGAATACGCCTTCTCCCGTCCGCTCTTCCCATTGCAGCACGATCTCGCCGCCATCCGGCGTGTAACGAATGGCATTGCTGACCAGGTTGCCAAAAGCGCTGCGCAACTCGTCCTCGTTGCCCAGCAGGCCGCGCTCTGAAGCCAGGTCAAGCCGCAGCCGGTGCCGTCCGGCGCTCAAGGACAGGGCATCTTTCAACAAATCCCGCAGCAGGCGCGGCACGTCGATTTTTTCTTCCCGATGGGCAGTGTGGCTGCTTTCCAGCCTCGACAGCATCAACAGATCCTTGACCAGATGCTGCATGCGGCTGGTCTGGTCGAACATCAGATTCAGATAGTGCCGGGTCTGGGTTTCATCCAGATGCGCCATGTCCACCAGCGTTTCGAGGAAGCCGCCAACCACGGTCAGCGGTGTGCCCAGTTCGTGGGAAACGTTGGCGACGAAGTCGCGGCGCATGGTCTCGACCCGTTCAAGCTGGGTAATGTCGCGGCTGATCAGGAGCTTCTGTTCGTCTCCAAAAGGGATCAACTGAATCGACAGCACCAGTTCGCGGTTGCGGGTGGACTTGAATATCAGCGGCTCGCGATAGTTATGCGCCGCCAGATAATCGGTAAACTGGGCCTGGCGGATCAGATAGGTCATCCACTGCCCGCGGTCGCGATCGAGATTGATGCCGAACTGCGTCTCGGCCACCGGATTGCACCACTCGATCTGGCCGCTGCTGTTCATCATCACGACGCCATCCGGCATCGCTTCGCCAGCCTGCTGGAAACGCTCCAGCGCATTGGAAAGATTGTGCTGGCTATCGGATTGCTGCCGCTCCAGCTGGTAAAGCACGGCAAAGGCTTCTTCCCACAATCCGGATCCGTGCGGTACCGTACCGACATCAGGCTTGTGCAACCAGCCATCCAGCGCATTCAGATTGCGCAAGTGATGGAAAAGGTAAAGCAGCAGCAGGACGACCATCAGGATCAACGCCGGAACCGCACCGGCCACCGCCCACAGGACAAGCGGAGCGGCCGCCAGCAGGACCAGCATCAGCAATGAACGCCACCAGAAACTAGGCATGAGAGAGGGTGTGGAATCTGAACATGGGAACGAGGGCTATTTTAGATGGATTTTGTAGGGTGGGCACAGCTTTATCGTGCCCACGCGGATTGACAGCGTGGGCATAAAAACATGCCCACCCTACCAAGTTGAACCAGAATCACCGCTCGGCATGAACCGACAGCCGGTAGCCGGAGCCCCGCACGGTCTGGACCAGTCCGTCATGTCCGGTCGCTTCGAGCGCACCGCGCAAACGGCGGATATGCACGTCAACCGTGCGATCCTCGACAAACACATGGTTACCCCAAACCTGATCGAGCAGCTGCGCTCGGGAATACACCCGCTCGGGATGGGTCATGAGGAAATGCAGCAGACGGAATTCCGTCGGCCCCAGCTCGATCGGCCTGTCGTTGCCGGTGACCCGGTGAGTTGCCGGGTCGAGGCGCAAGCCGGTCATCTCCACCGCCTCGCCCGCCTTCTGCGGCGCACGGCGGCGCAGCACCGCCTTGATGCGGGCATTCATCTCGCGCGGGCTGAACGGTTTGGTAATGTAGTCGTCCGCGCCGGTTTCCAGGCCGGCGATCTTGTCCTGCTCTTCGCTCCGTGCTGTCAGCATGATGATGGGCACATCCCGTGTGCGGCTGTCGGCCTTGAGGCGTCGGGCGAACTCCACCCCGCTCATGCCCGGCAGCATCCAGTCGAGCAGAATCATGTCGGGCAGCGACTCGCGCACCAGGGCCAGCGCCTGTTCGGCACTATCCGCGGCCACCGGGCGATGCCCCGCCTGCTGCAGATTGAGCATCACCAGCTCCCGGATCGCGGGTTCGTCCTCCACCACCAGAATCATTGCCGACATAGCCGTTCCTGCGTAACCGATCGAATAAAATAGCGGATATTATGTTGTCAATATGACAATTTGATGACAATAAAGCCTCGGCCGTCGCGGCTTGCCTCAGGCCGGTTTATGTTTTACCTCAAGTCGGTTATGATTTCCACTTTCAATTGAAGCGCACCCCCTGAACAGCATGAAAAAAACCACCCATTTCGGTTTTCAGACCGTCGATGAATCGGAAAAAGCGAAAAAAGTCGCTGAAGTGTTCCATTCCGTGGCAGAGCGCTATGATCTGATGAATGATCTGATGTCGGTCGGGCTGCACCGGCTGTGGAAGCACTTCACCATCGAACAAAGCGGCACCCGGGAAGGCAGCCGGGTGCTCGATATCGCCGGCGGCAGCGGCGACCTGTCGCGCGCCTTCGCCAAACGCGTCGGCAAGAGCGGGCAGGTGATTCTCACCGACATCAACAGCTCGATGCTCGGGGTCGGCCGCGACCGGCTGCTGAACGATGGCATCGTTCCCCTGGCGGCACAGTGCGACGGCGAAAAGCTGCCGTTTCCGAGCAACCATTTCGACTGTGTCACCGTCGCCTTCGGCCTGCGCAACATGACCCACAAGGATGCAGCGCTGAAAGAGATGTACCGCGTCCTGCGCCCCGGCGGCCGGCTCCTGGTGCTGGAGTTCTCCAAAATATGGAAACCGCTGCAACCCCTGTATGATGCCTACTCGTTCAAGGCGCTGCCGGTGATGGGCAAGCTGGTGGCGGACGACGACGAAAGCTACCGCTACCTCGCCGAATCGATCCGCATGCACCCAGGACAGGAAGAGCTGAAGCAGATGATGGAACAGGCGGGCTTCGAGCGTGTCGAATATTTCAACCTGAGCGCGGGCGTTGTCGCCCTGCACAAAGGTTTCAAGTTTTAAGCAAGAAGTCGAGAAAGCCGATGCAGGCTATTTTTAAAAGAGGGGTTACATGTAGGTTGGGTTAGCGGCTTTATCGCGTAACCCAACAAACCTAAATTTCAAAACCTGTTTTTGACGTTTGGGTTTGTCGCCTGGAGGCGCCTACTTCTGGTGGGTTACGGCGCAAGAAACCGCGCCTAACCCAACCTACATGTCTGATATTTGAATTTACAGGAGATTTCCATGAACAAAATTTTTACCCTGTTTTTCGTTGCATTGATCAGCTTCGGCCTGACCGCCCAGGATGCCGACGCCAAGCGCATGGGTGGCGGCAGCAGCATCGGCAAGCAGAGCTCGACCACCTCCCAGCAGACGGCAACGCCGCCAAAGCAGGCGCAAGCCCCTGCGGCGGCGCCCGCGCCGGCACCGTCCGGCGCCAGCAAATGGCTCGGCCCGCTGGCTGGTCTGGCGGCGGGCGGCCTGCTCGCCTCCATGTTCATGGGCGGCGGTTTGGGTGGCGCCATCGGCAACATCCTGATGATCCTCGCTCTGGCTGGCGGCGCGTTCTTCATCTTCCGCATGCTGAAGAAGCCGCAGCCGCAGCCGGTGCAGTACGCCGGCCACACGGAACGGACAGTCGTGACCGACATGGCCGCGCCAGAGGGTTCCGCTGCGCCTGGCGGTTCTGCCGCGCCCGCCGCAGCAATGCAGGCCAGCAGCACCCGTCCGGCCTGGTTCGAGGACGAACCGTTCCTGCGCGAAGCC
The DNA here is from genome assembly GCA_947085875.1 of uncultured Sulfuricella sp. Taxonomy (GTDB): domain Bacteria; phylum Pseudomonadota; class Gammaproteobacteria; order Burkholderiales; family Sulfuricellaceae; genus Sulfuricella. Next base: position 10,616 of record CAMTYG010000169.1, on the reverse strand, counting down.
AAGAAGCAGTTCATCCGCCTGCAGGATGCCAATGACCGCGGCGACATCAACGACATTCGCGAGTACGCCACGCCGGAAATGTATGCCGAAATCAGCATGCAAATTCGGGAGCGCAACGGCAAGCCTAATGTGACTGAAGTGATGACCCTCAACGCCGAGATCGCCGATGTGGTCACCGAAGGCGACCTGGTGATCGCCAGCGTGCGCTTCTCCGGCATGATCCGCGAAGAAGCCAATGCGCCGGCGGCAGCCTTCAGCGAAATCTGGCATATCCAGAAATCTCAGTCGCAACCCAACGCCACCTGGTTCATCTCGGGCATACAGCAGGTTTGACCCCTCTCATCAATCCTCTCCCGCAGGCGGGGAGAGGAGGCAAACGAGAAAGGCGCTTGTTTTGACCCGATTGACTCCCGAAACGCCGAGCAAACAGCCCGGCAGCGCGCTTCCGGCCTTGCCCGAAGCCGCGCTGGCCGTGCTTCTCAATCATCTTCTCAGCCAGCACTCCTGGGCCATGGCGCACCTGCGCCCGCACGCCGGTAAAACCATGCAACTGCGGCTGCCGCTGACATCTGCCGTACTCACCATCCAGGAGGATGGCAGCTTCGCACCCGCCGTGCCGGGTGCACGGGTAGACGCCACGCTGATCCCCTCCCCCCTGGCCTGGCTGACCCCCTCGGATGCCGCAGCACGCTTCATGGCCGGCGGAGAAGATGCCGTTCTGGCCAAAGAGCTCGCGGAAACCCTGTCAAAACTGCGCTGGGACGTGGAAGAAGACCTGAGCCGGGTGCTCGGCGACATCGCGGCGCACCGGCTGGTTTCCACCGCAACCGAGGTGCTCGAGTGGCACAGGAACGCCGCCGAAACCATCGCCCGGTCCTGGGCCGAGCACTGGCAGGAAGAAAGCCCGCTGCTGGCCCAGCCCGAAGCGGTGCGCGCTTTCTTCAATGAAGTGGGTGAACTGCATGGACGGGTGGAACAACTGGAACAAAAAATAAACCTAATAAACTTAGCTGAACCGCAGAGGCGCAGAGACGCCGAGAAAAAACAATGAGTTATTGTGTTGCACGATTTCGCCCATTTGGAGATGCGGAAAATTGTTGTAACCCATTTATCCCTCCGCGTCTCTGCGCCTCTGCGGTTAAGCAATTGTCGTTTTTAGCAAATCAACTCTCAGCCAAGCAATGAAACTCCTACGCCTCGCCAAAATCGTCTACGTCACCCTGCGCTTCGGCCTGGAAGAATTCATCCTCGGCCATGAGCGCTTCCGCTGGCTGCGACCGCTGGTCATGGTCGCGCTGTTCTGGCGCCCGCTCGAAGAGCCGCGCGCGGTAAGGCTGCGCCAGGCGCTCGAAGCGCTCGGGCCGATCTTCGTCAAGTTTGGCCAGGTGCTGTCTACCCGGCGCGACCTGGTTCCCGCCGATATCGCCGACGAGCTTGCCAGACTGCAGGACCGGGTGCCGCCGTTCGCGCCCGAGATCGCCCTGGCGGCGATAGAAAAAGCTTACGGCAAGCCCGCCAGCGCCGTGTTCGCCGAATTCGACCCGGTGCCGGTGGCTTCCGCTTCCGTCGCCCAGGTCCACTTCGCCCGGCTGCAGGATGGCCGCGAGGTGGCGGTGAAAATCCTGCGTCCCGCCATCGCCCACGTCATCGCCCACGACGTCGCGCTGCTCTATGCCGGCGCCGGCCTGGTCGAATCCCTGTGGGAGGATGGCAAGCGCCTGCGCCCGTGCGAGGTGGTGGCGGAATTCGAGAAACACCTGGGGGATGAACTCGACCTGATGCGCGAGGCCGCCAACGGCAGCCAGCTGCGGCGCAATTTCCAGGATTCCGACCTGCTGCTGGTGCCGGAAATCTACTGGGACTGGTGCCACAAGGACGTGATGGTGATGGAACGCATGGCCGGCACGCCGATCAGCCAGGTCGATGCTTTACGCGCACAGGGCATCGACATTCCCAAGCTCTCCAGGGATGGGGTGACGATCTTCTTCACCCAGGTGTTCCGCGACGGTTTCTTCCACGCCGACATGCACCCCGGCAACATCCTGGTCAGCCCGGACGGGCGCTACATCGCGCTCGACTTCGGCATCATGAGCACCCTCACTGAAAGCGATAAAAATTACCTGGCGCAGAACTTCCTCGCCTTCTTCAAGCGCGACTACAAGCGCGTCGCCCAGGCCCACGTCGAGGCCGGCTGGGTGCCGCCGCAGACCCGCGTGGACGAGTTCGAGGCGGCGATCCGCGCAGTGTGCGAGCCGATCTTCGACCGCCCGCTCAAGGAAATTTCCTTTGGCCGCTTCCTGTTGCGCCTGTTCCAGGCCTCGCGCCGTTTCGGCGTGGTGATCCAGCCACAACTGGTGATGCTGCAAAAAACTCTGCTCAACATCGAAGGCCTGGGGCGCCAACTCGACCCCGATCTTGACCTGTGGCAAACCGCCCAGCCTTTCCTGGAACACTGGATGAACGAGCAACTGGGCTGGCTCGGCCTGATCAGAACCATGAAGACCGAGGCGCCGCACTGGGGAACCCTGCTGCCGCAGCTGCCGCGCCTGGTGCACCGCGCCTTGAGCCGCGAGGGGGGTGGAGAAGTTCAGCAACTGCGCGACGAACTGCGCGCGCGGGACGCGCGCGAACGGCGCTGGATGATGGTGATTGCCGCCCTGCTGGCGCTGGTGCTGCTGGGGCAGCTGCTGCCGTGGCTCAGCCTGTTGTTGCCCGAATCCTACTAATTCGAATTCTCTCAAAACGCCAAGAATTATGTAGGGTGCAATAAGCGAAGCGCATTGCACCGTATTCGAGCAACATACGGCGCAATGCGCTTCGCTTATTGACGCCCTACGCAGGGCTGGGCGTCGAGCCAAGCCAGCACCCCCAGGCCCGCTGCACGACCACTCGCGAAACAGGCGGTCAGCAGATAGCCCCCCGTTGGCGCCTCCCAGTCCAGCATCTCACCCGCACAGAACACGCCCGGCAAGGAGCGGATCATCAAGCGCTCGTCGAGCGCCTCGAACGCCACGCCACCCGCACTGCTGATTGCCTCATCGAGAGGGCGTGGGGCGATGAGCCGCACAGGCAGCGCCTTGATCGCCGCCCCCAGGCGGGCCGGGTCAGTGTAGTCTTGCGCCGGTACGCACTCTCGCAGCAGGCCGGCCTTCACTCCCTTGATCCCCAGCCGGCTTTGCAGGTGGCTGGCCATCGACCGCGAACCTCTCGGCCGCGCCAGTTCTGCGATCACAGTCGACAATTCTCTGCCGGGAAGCAGATCGAGGTACAAAACCGCAGCGCCGGCGCTCTCGATTTCGTCGCGCAGACGTGCGGACAATGCATAGATCAGGCTGCCCTCGACACCAGTCGCCGTGACCATGAATTCACCCTGCTTGCGAACCGTAACGCCTTCCTGATCCATGAAGGTCACGACCACCGACTTCAAGGGATGGCCGGCGAAGCGGATACGAAAATGCTCGCTCCAGCCGACATCGAAGCCGCAGTTTGAGGGCCGCAGCGCCGCGACGGAAACCCCGCGCTGCGCGAGCAGCGGCACCCATGCGCCATTCGAGCCGAGGCGCGCCCGGCTGCCGCCGCCCAGCGCCAGCACCACAGCGTTGCTGTGCGCCAACTTCTCGCCCTCAGGCGTGGAGAAGCGCAGCGCACCCTCCTCGTTCCAGCCCTGCCAGCCATGACGCATGTGGAAGCGCACCCCGGCTGCGCGCAACCGGTGCAGCCATGCGCGTAGCAGCGGCGCCGCTTTCATCTCGGTGGGAAACACGCGCCCGGAGGTGCCGACAAAGGTATCGACTCCGAGTCCATGCACCCAGTGGCGCAAGGCTTCAGGCCCGAATGCTGCGAGCCAGGGCTCGATCTGTGCCCGGCGCGCGCCGTAGCGCGACAGGAACAGCTCGGACGTTTCGGAATGGGTGAGGTTCAAGCCGCCCTTGCCGGCCAGCAGGAACTTGCGGCCCACGGAGGGCATGGCGTCGTAGAGATCGACCCGCACGCCGTTCTGGATCAATATTTCAGCCGCCATCAGCCCGGCCGGGCCGCCGCCGATGACCGCCACCGATCGGGCGTGAACGCTATCTGGCGACATCATTTATTATCGTTACAAATCAAATCGTTCCCTGCAATCGCCCCATGATTTTCATCATCAGGGGTAGCGCCAGCCGCAATGGCCGTTAGCTCACCGTGATGCGCGCAAACTTGCGTTTCCCCACCTGCGCCACCACACAACGCCCGGTTTTTAGCTTGAGCGCCTTATCGCTCAGCTTCTCGCCATCGAGCTTTACCCCGCCCTGATCGATCATGCGCAAAGCGTCCGAGGTACTGGCGGTGAGCCCCGCCTGCTTGAGGGCCTGACTAATCGGCAACCCATCCGTCCCGCCAATGAGCGTGACCTCCGGCATTTCATCCGGCAGCGCGCCCTGCCTGAAACGGGCCTCAAAATCCGCCAGAGCAGCTTCCGCTGCCGCCCTGCTGTGAAAGCGGGTAACGATCTCCTGGGCGAACAGCACCTTGATATCGCGTGGGTTACGCCCTTCCTCCGTCTCCGTTTTCCACTTGGCCACCTGAGTCAATGGCTGAAACGAAAGCAATTCTATATAGCGCCACATCAAATCATCCGACACGGACAGCAATTTCCCGAACATTTCGTTCGGCGGTTCATGGATGCCGATATAGTTGCCCAACGACTTGGACATCTTCTGCACGCCATCCAATCCCTCCAGGATCGGCATGGTCAAGACAACTTGGGGGGGCTGCCCGTAATGCTTCTGCAGCTCGCGCCCAACCAGCAGGTTGAATTTCTGGTCGGTGCCGCCCAGTTCCACATCCGCCTTCATCGCCACCGAATCGTATCCCTGGATCAGCGGATAAAGGAACTCATGAATAGAGATGGGCTGGCCGGAGCTGTAGCGCTTATGAAAATCATCGCGCTCCAGCATGCGCGCCACGGTGTGCTTCGCCGCCAGGCCAATCAGACCGGAAGCACTCATTTCGGCCATCCAGCTGGAGTTGAACATCACCAGCGTTTTTTCCGGATCAAGTATCTTGAAGATCTGCTGCTCGTAAGTTCGTGCATTCTCGATCACGTCGTCGCGGGTCAACGGCTTGCGAGTCGCATTCTTGCCGGTGGGATCACCGATCATGCCGGTAAAATCGCCGATCAGGAACATCGCCTCGTGCCCCAGCTCCTGAAACTGGCGCAACTTGTTAAGCAGGACGGTATGCCCGAGGTGCAAATCCGGCGCGGTAGGGTCGAACCCCGCCTTGACGCGCAACGACTTGCCTGTGGCCAGCTTTTCTACGAGCTCCTGCTCTACCAGCAATTCGTCACACCCTCTTTTTATCACCTGCAACGCTTCATTAACCTGGGTCATCTATACCGCCTGCTTGAACAATATGTAATCGATTTAACCTTCACTGATCGCCCATCTTCTGGTAAGCTCCTGCCAACATCAAACACGCAGGGAAGCCATGCAAAACAACAAGATCGGTATTTTAGCGCAAAAGCTGTTTCTGCAAGAACGAAAATTAAGCCTGCGCTGGCTGGTGGCCATTTCCAGCCTGCCATTGTTCGGCATGGTTGCCGCCTTCGGTATTGCCCCGGAAACACAAACGCGCCAGATCCCTGTCCACACCGTCATTGAAAACCTGCAACTTCCCAGTGCCGCCACACCTTCCAACACCGCCGGCAACTTCTGGAACGAGGAAAAAATTCAGCGCGGCGATACGATGTCAGCCCTGCTGGACCGCCTCAACGTCAATGATGAGGACATCACCGGATTCCTGCAGAGCGCAAAAAACTCGAAAGCCCTGCGTCTGCTGATTCCAGGCCGGATCGTCCGCGCCCAAACCGACTCGGAAGGCAATCTCCTCGCCCTGCAATACATCAGCAGCAGCGAATCCATGTTGAATGTAGAAAAACAAGCCGGGGGGTTCAAGGCCAGCGATGATGCCGTGCCGCTCGAAACGCGCCTGATGATGAAATCGGCGGAAATCAAAAGCTCATTGTTCGGTGCAACCGATGCCGCCAATATTCCAGACAACATCGCCATGCAAATCGCCGATATTTTTTCGTCGGACATCGATTTCAACAGCGACCTGCAAAAGGGCGACAAAGTCACCGTCGTCTACGAGACATTCCACAACAAGGGCGAGCTGATCAAGACCGGTCGCGTGCTTGCGGCGGAATTCATCAACAGCGGCAAGAGCTATCGCGCGGTTTATTTCCAGGATCGCGAAGGCCATGGCGGCTATTACACGCCGGAGGGCAAAAACCTGCGCAAGGCCTTCCTGCGCTCCCCCCTGGAGTTTTCCCGAATCACCTCGGGCTTCACCAACGCCCGCTTCCACCCGGTGCTAAAAGAATGGCGCGCCCACAAAGGCATCGACTACGGCGCACCGGTCGGCACTCGCGTGAAAGCGGTAGCAGACGGCGCCGTCGCCTTCATCGGCAAGCAAGGCGGCTATGGCAACCTGCTCATCCTGCAACATCAAGGCCAATACAGCACGGCTTATGGCCATCTTTCCAGTTTTGCGAGCGGTTTGCACAAAGGCAGCAAAGTCAACCAGGGCGACATCATCGGCCAAGTCGGCATGACCGGCATGACGACTGGCCCTCATCTCCACTACGAATTCCGCGTCGCCGGCGTACAGCGCAATCCATCGAGCATTGCCATGCCGACCGCCTTTCCCATCGCCGCTCAATATAAAGCCGATTTCAGCAATATGGCCGGGGATCTGGCGATGCGCCTGAATCTGCTGAAGAATACCAAACTGGCTTCTCTCGACTAAATTTTGGGTCAGCCGGAATACTATGCCGGGCTAATGTCCGGCACCAGTCTTGACGGTATTGACGCAGTTCTGGCTGCTTTCGAGAACGGCGCCTGCAAACTGCTGCACAGCCAATTCACCCCTTTTAGCGAAGCACTGCGTGTCGAACTGCTTGCGCTAAACAGCCCTGGAGCAAACGAACTCGAGCGTGCGGCTCTGGCGGCAAACGAACTGTCGCGCCGCTATGCAGCGGCAATCCAGACATTGCTGGGAAAAGCGGAAATCCGGGCCGGGCAGGTGAAGGCCATCGGCTGCCACGGACAAACCGTGCGCCACCGCCCCGACCTCGGATTCACCATTCAGCTCGCAAATCCGGCGTTGCTGGCCGAGCTGACCAACATCTCCGTGGCCGCCGACTTCAGGAGCCGCGATATCGCAGCCGGCGGGCAGGGTGCGCCGCTAGTGCCTGCTTTTCACTCCGCATTGTTCCGCCATCCGGAACGCCACCGTGTCATCGTCAACATTGGCGGCATCAGCAACCTGACCAGCCTGCCGCCCTGCGGCGGAGTGCTCGGCTTCGACTGCGGGCCCGGCAATCTCTTGCTGGATGCCTGGGCCACCCTGCACCTGGGCCAGCCCTATGACAAGGATGGCGCATGGGCGGCAAGCGGCCACCCCGTCCCGGAATTGCTGCGGCAACTCCTCGCCGAACCGTTCTTTGCCGCGCCCCCGCCCAAAAGTACCGGCCGCGATCTGTTCAACCTGCCCTGGCTGGAACATTTCCTGTCGCCCGATTTTGCCCCGGCCGATGTTCAGGCTACGCTGCTTGAATTGACCGCGAAAGGGATCGCCGCTGCCATCATGGATTATTGCAGTACAGCCAGCGAGATATACCTGTGCGGCGGCGGCGCCCATAACGGGGCGCTGGTGCGCAGGCTGAAACAGTCCCTGCCCAACAGAAGCATCGCACCAACCGATGACTTGGGCGTGAACGCAGACTGGGTGGAGGCATTTGCCTTTGCCTGGCTCGCCAGGCAGGCACTGAATGGAAATCCCGGCAACCTGCCGGAGGTGACGGGAGCGAAAGGTGCGCGCATCCTCGGCGCAATCTACCCGGCCTGAAAAGACGAAAGGGGCTTGCGCCCCTTTTGTCTTGCCCGAATGGCAAATATTTTACGCTGAAAAAGACGAGCCGCAACCGCAAGTGGTAGCGGCGTTCGGGTTTTTGATCACGAACTGCGAACCCTGCAACCCTTCCTGGTAATCGATCTCGGAGCCCGCCAGATACTGGAAGCTCATCGGGTCGATCAGGAGAGAAACGCCGTTCTTCTCCACCGTGGTGTCATCCTCGTTGGTCGTCTCATCGAAGGTAAAGCCATACTGGAAACCGGAGCAACCGCCGCCGCTGACGAACACGCGCAACTTCAGGCCCGGGATGCCTTCCTCTTCGATCAACTGCTTCACCTTGGCTGCCGCGTTGTCGGTAAAGTTCAGCGGGCTGGGCATTTCAGTCACTGCATTCATTCTGTATCTCCTTTAAAAAAGCACTGCGTTTAATTATCTTATAGTTGAGTTATTTAGTCAATTACTCGGAAAGGGCCTTGTAGAATACGTCATGTGTGACACAGGATTTCGATTGCAGTTCCACGTATTCTTGCAGCCTGCACGGTACCCGCAACGGTGTTTCAACCTGCTGAACCAGCCTCATGGCAGCAGCGGAATCTGCTCCAGGCCCCTGTTTTCGGGCAAATCGAACAGCAGGTTCATATTTTGCACGGCCTGTCCGGCCGCGCCTTTGGTCAGGTTGTCGATGACCGACAGCACCACGGCGACATCACCGCCCTGCGGCCGATGCACGGCAATGCGGCAGAAATTGCCGCCGCGCACCGAGCGTGTCTCCGGATGCGCCCCGGCGGGAAGCACATCGACGAAGTATTCATTGGCATAGCGCTTCTCATAGAGCGCCTGCAAATCCACCTCAGCGGTCAGGCGCACATACAGGGTGGCGTGGATACCGCGTATCAGCGGCGTCAGATGCGGCACGAAAGTCAGTTGCACCGGCTTGCCCGCCACGAGCGTAAGCCCCTGACGAATCTCCGGCAGATGGCGATGCCCCGGCGCGGCGTAAGCCTTGAAGTTGTCGGCGGCCTCGCTGAACAAGGCGCCCACCTCAGCCTTGCGCCCCGCACCGGACACCCCGGACTTGCAATCCGCCACCAGATGACCGAGTTCCGCCACGCCCGCCTCGATCAGGGGGAGAAAGCCAAGCTGCGCCGCAGTCGGATAGCAACCTGGATTGGCGATCAAGCGCGCCTTCCGGATTTGCTCGCGGTTGAGCTCCGGCAGGCCATACACTGCTTCGGCAATCAGGTCGGGGCAGGCATGCTGCATACCGTACCACTTTTCCCACACCGCCACGTCCTTGATGCGAAAATCCGCCGCCAGATCGATGACGCGTACACCGGCGTCGAGCAATTCGCGCGTTTCCTGCATGGCGATGCCGTTAGGCGTTGCAAAAAACACGACGTCGCAGGATTTCAGCGGCGCATCGGCCGGCTCGACAAATTTCAGCCCCACCCTGCCGCGCAGATTGGGAAACATGTCGCTCACCGCCATCCCCGCTTCCTTGCGCGAGGTGATGGCCACCAACTCGACGTCCGGATGCTGCGCCAGCAGGCGCAACAATTCCACCCCGGTATACCCCGTACCACCCACGATCCCGACTTTAACCATATCGATCAATATCCCCATGTTGAATTTATCCCAGATAATCCATTAGGCGAATCGTGTGCAAAAACCCGTTCGTGGTGAGCTTGTCGAACCATGAACTGCCCCTCGACAGGCTATCTCAGGGCGAACGGATTTGGGGCTAATGGATTATCTGGGTTTATTGATAATAATAGCCCTGTTGGCAATAGACAACAATGACCGGCAGGCAACAAAAAAGCCGCCATAGGCGGCTTTTTTGCGATTGCAGCAGCGATTAACGCTTGGAGAACTGCTTGCGGCGGCGCGCTTTGCGCAGACCGACTTTTTTCCGCTCGACTTCGCGCGCATCGCGGGTCACCAGACCTGCCGCGCTCAGGGTGGGTTTCAACGCCGCATCGTAATCGATCAGTGCGCGCGTGATGCCGTGACGCACTGCACCGGCCTGGCCGGATTCGCCGCCGCCATGGACATTGACCATAATGTCGAACGTGCCTTGATGGCTGGTCAGTTCCAGCGGCTGACGCACAACCATGCGGCCGGTTTCGCGCGAAAAGAAAATATCCACAGGCTTGTCGTTGACGATGATGTCGCCCTTGCCTGGCTTCAGAAACACGCGCGCGACAGAAGACTTGCGCCGCCCGGTGCCGTAGTAGTAGGTGCCGATCATGATAATTCCTTAAATTTCCAGTACTTTGGGTTGCTGCGCGCTGTGCATGTGCTGCGCGCCTTTGTAAACTTTCAGCTTGCGGAACATGGCGTAACCCAGCGGGCCTTTCGGCAACATGCCCTTGACCGCTTTTTCCAATGGACGCTCCGGGAAACGAGCGTGCATCTTGGCGAAAGTGGTGCTGATAATACCGCCGGGGTAGCCGGTATGGCGATGGTACACCTTGCCTTCAGCCTTGTTGCCGGTGACGCGCAGTTTGTCCACGTTGATCACCACGATATAATCGCCGGTATCCACGTGCGGAGTAAACTCGGGCTTGTGCTTGCCGCGAAGGCGCGCTGCGATCTCGCTGGCCAGACGGCCCAAAACTTTGTCGGTGGCATCTACCACGTACCAGTCACGTTTTACTTCGTGACCTTTTGCAGAAAAGGTTTTCATGCAGAAATTCCGGTTGCTGTATCAGAGAAAGACGCGC
>CAMTYG010000168.1:0-3636 GCA_947085875.1 uncultured Sulfuricella sp. | reverse complement strand
TCGCGAGGCGCGGGTGTCCGAGCTGGCCGACAAGATGAAAGTGGGCCGGCTGGATGCATTGCGCTCCGGCGAGTTCGGCATTGTGCTGGGTTCCGAGCTGGCGCGGACCTTGTCGGTCTCGATGGGCGACAAGGTGGTGCTGATTGCGCCTCAGGGACGGGTTACGCCGGCCGGCATCATGCCGCGGGTGAAACAGTTCAGCGTGGTCGGGATATTCGAGGCCGGCATGTATGAATTCGATGCCGGTCTGGCGCTGGTTCATCTGGATGACGCTGCCAGGCTGTACAGCATGGGCAGCCGCGTTTCCGGCGTGCGGCTGAAGCTCACGGACATGAACCTGGCGCCGCAGGTGGCGCGCGAGCTGTCCGCCCGTTTCAGTGATGACATCTTCATCAGCGACTGGACGCGCCAGCACGCCAATTTCTTCCGCGCCATCCAGATCGAAAAGAACGTGATGTTCATCATCCTGCTGCTGATCGTGGCGGTGGCGGCGTTCAATATCGTCTCCACCCTGGTGATGGCGGTCACCGACAAGCAGGCGGACATCGCCATCCTGCGCACGCTGGGCGCTTCCCCCGCGAGCATCATGAAGATTTTCATCGTCCAGGGCACCCTGATCGGGGTCATCGGCACCCTGATCGGCGTGGCCGGCGGCGTGGTGCTGGCGCTGAATATCGACGTGGTGGTGCCGGCCATCGAGCGCCTGTTCGGCGTGCATTTCCTCGCCAAGGATGTGTATTACATCAGCGAACTGCCTTCCGACCTGCAAGGCCGCGATGTCGGGGTGATCGCCACCGTGTCATTCGTGCTGACCCTGCTGGCGACGCTTTACCCCAGTTGGCGCGCTTCCAGGACCAACCCGGCGGAGGCGTTACGTTATGAGTGAGGGGTCAGGGATTAGGAGTGAGGTCAAAAGCGGTGCGGGGGTTGTCCCTCCTCACTTATTGCACTGTATATGAAACAACTGATGACAAATATCTTCTTGCTGTTGTTTGGACTGGTTGCCGTACATCTGCAGCCGTCGGATGCATTGGCTGATACGCCAGAGAAAATAAGCGGAACGTGGGTGCTTGACGCCGAGGCAACGGAGGAATCCGCATTAGCCGCACCGCCATACAAAGCCGCAGAGTGGTTTGGGTTGGCGGCAGGGTACATGGTCGGCATCATCTACCAGTTCGAAAAAAATGGCGCCACCATACACACGTACGGAAATGACAACCGACGGGAATATCAATTCCTTTCCCGTCAAGACACCGAGATAAAGTACATCCCCAAGAATACTCAAGGCGCGGCGACCGATACTTTGACGGTGTCAATAGTAAGTGACAAGAACATCAAAATCTTCCACACAGGCAGCCCTGAGATGGGCTATCTGTTATGGAAGCGCGTAAATTTGGACCCCAGACGCACAACGCCAAATGACGTAAAAGCCGGACTAGACGCTTGGATGACCTCACTTCAAAAAATCATGAAGGCTTTCGATACACACCCGGCACGCACAGAGGAATGGGACGACGAAGCGCTGCTACACGACGGACGCACAGTTGAAGTGCACAGGAAGGTCGCTTTCTATCCTAAATGGCCTGACGAATACTCACTCAAGGTAAAACACCCAGATACAGGTGAATCAATCGAGTGGCGAGGAGAACGGCACGTCAATCCGATCATGCTTGACTTCGTCGATGGCATTCCATACTTGGTCGTTAAGTCTGCCCGCGTCTTTTCCAATGTGAAGTTATACGGTTGCCCTGAGCTCCCTTTTGTATTCTTGAAGTATGAGAAAAACACGTCTCAATGGATTCCCTTAGCGCGCAATCTGGCGCCCAAAGTCTTGCGAACCGCCAATTTATCCGCACGCTACGATGGAACTTACATGCGTGATGGCAAGCGACAGAACAAAGATTTCATAGCGAGGGACTACAGAGGCAATAAGGGAGCGACTAACGGATCTTTTACCGCAGACATACCGGAGAATTACGATGCGTGGGATTACTTTTTGAAGGGCCGCAGTTATAAGAATGTGCGCTTCGAGAATGACTGCCGCCCTCCCTTGCCCAAACCTGTCGATTCCATCAATCCGAAATCACCTGTCCCCATATCTCAGAATGTAGCTTTGGAAATTCTTGAAACCAAAGAATACGATCCAGTGTGGGTGATTGAAGAAGACCCCAACGCCGCTACATCTAATTGGTCTAAGCTAGCTTGGGATGCTGAAAGGGATAACGCATGCAAGGCCCTTTTTCGCCCAGCCGAACCCAATAGTCCTCAAATGGATGGATGGCTGTCCTTTATCAAGGATGTAACCGGAAAAAAGGTAACAGCCTACACTGGCAACCGCTTATGCGACGCCAATGCCTTTTGGGCAATGGATTATGTGGCAGAGCGTGGCAGGATGGTAATTATTAAAGCGAGTCCTGCTGGTGATGTGATCTACAGAATCAGCTTTGATCGCCCCGCAGAAATATACGGATACATGGGACATCTTATGCCCCCAACATTCAAAACCGAAAAAGGCTATCTCTATTTTGAGTGGTGGAATACCAATCAGTCAGGGCGAAATCGGCATATAAAGCGCGCAATGAAGGTCCGGCTTCGTGAGCCGTCGATAGCGACCCTTAACCCTACGCTCAGCGGGACGCACTTTCAGCGCGCCCCTTAGCTCCACTCGTTAACAGGCAAAGAATGTCCGTGGACTATTTTGGAACCTTCTTTACTAAAGAGTCTTTCGATTTTACAGGCCTCTTGAATGCTGATTTCTTTCAGCCTGTGAGAACACTTTTTCAAAATCAGCATTATGTTTCCGCCGTCAAGCTCTTGGTTATTGCGATAGATTCAATAGCATTTGTGGAGTTCGGGGACGTTAACGGTGAAAACGCCTTTGTAAAATGGCTTAACACCTATGCCGCTTTATCGACTGTTGGCATAACCGCTGATGAGCTTTGGGAGCATAGAAACTCTCTGTTGCACATGAGCAATCTCGACTCAAGAAAAGTTCTATCAGGCAAGGTACGGAGGTTGGTTGCCTATGTTGGAGAGATACCATCAGAAGTGGCGCTCGATGAAAAAAAGACAGGTTATTACAACCTACAACAGTTGATTTACGTTATTGGTCAGGCCTGCGGAAAATGGTGCGAAACCTATGTAGAGAACCGAGAAAAAATCCACTCTTTCGTCGAACGGTATGATCTGATTGCCTCTGACGCGAGAATGTTAAGGATAAATATAGATCGGCCTGTGGTTTTTTGAACTTTCGGGACTTTGGCCAAGCATTGTGGCCGACCAACCCCTCAATTTGAACGATGGAGGCATTACCTCATGAGTGAGGAGATAGGAAATAGGTGTGAGGTTAAAAGCGGCGCAGGGGGTGTTACCCCTCACCCCTCACTCCTTACCCCTCACGGAGCTGTACTTTCCTGCGTCAATCTGAGCAAAACATTCCACCAAGGCAAGGTCGAAGTACCGGTGCTGTTCGGCGTGAATCTGGAAATCGCACAGGGCGAGCGGGTGGCGATTGTCGGCACCTCCGGCTCCGGCAAAAGCACGCTGCTGCACTTGCTGGGCGGGCTGGATGATGCCACCTCGGGCGAAGTGAGCATCATGGGGCGCAACGTCCATGAACTGGGCGAATCCGAGCGC
>CAMTYG010000167.1:0-2516 GCA_947085875.1 uncultured Sulfuricella sp. | reverse complement strand
TTTTTCCACGGAAAAATCGTAGTCCATCCCTGAGCATCCTCCGGGCTTCAGCACCAGCCTGAATCCGGAGCCGGCGCCGCCGTTGAAGCGGATCATGCGGCGAATGAAATTTTCCGCCGTCAGCGCGATCTTGACGTTCATGCCGTTCTCCTCAGGCCGCGTAGCGCGGCAAACTTTTATCCACCACCACGCAGCCATCCACCGGGCAGACTTCGACGCATTGCGGGTCTTCGCCCTCGCATTCGGTGCATTTCTTCGGCTCGATGATGTAGGCACCGTTCTTCTCCTTGATCGCGACATTCGGGCAAACCGGCTCGCAGGCGGTGCAGGCGGTGCAGGTGGAAGAGATGATCTTGTAAGGCATGGTGTTCTCCTTTGAATAAAATAATTCGTTATGCTGCGGTCGCTGCCGCAGGCTGCGCCGTTTCCATGCGCTGCCGGAACCAGGCGATCAATGAAGACTCGATGTACTCGTGGGCGTATCCGTCCACCACTTCGATTCCGGCCATGGCCAGATCCTTGCGCGGGCACAAGCCGATCCTGGCAGTGAACACCGCCGCACAATCATTGATCGCGGCGGTCACGTCCTCCAGGATGTCTTCCTCGCCCCAGCCGCCCTGGCAATAATGTTCTACCTTGCGATGGCCGACGAACTTGGCGCCCGCGCCGCTCAGTTCGTAAATCTGGAACTCGCCGGCATGGCCGAAGTGCTGGTTGATCCTGCCGCCGCCCTTGGTGGTGACGGCCGCCAGCACCTTCTCGTCGCCCGCCTGCCCGGTCATGGCGGCGAGTTCGAACGCGCGCGCGGCATCCTGGTCGCGGCGTTCGCGCTCGACATATTCCCGGTAAGCCTGGCGCGGCTCGGGGTCGTAAGCCACGTCCATCGCCGCGATCTTGCCGGTGCTGAATTCCGCGCCTCTATCCTCGCCCAGCAGCCCCACCGCATCGGCGCGGCACTGGCGGCAGTGGCGCATCAAATTCATGCCGCCCTCGCAGCCGTCCTGCAGCTCCTTCAACTCCTGCGGCGTCGGGCCGCGCTGGCCGGTCAGGCCGTAATGGGTGCCGTGGGCCGGATCGGAGATCAGCGGCATGATGTTGTGGAGGAAGGCGCCGCGCGACTTCACCGCCCGGTTCACCTCCGCCAGGTGCTGGTCGTTGACGCCGGGGATCATCACCGAATTGACCTTGACCAGGATGCCCTTCGCGGTCAGCATCTCTAGCCCCTCCATCTGGCGCTCGCCCAGTATTTTGGCGGCGTCGCGCCCCTTCCAGCGCTTCTTGTTGTAGTAGATCCACGGATAGATCAGCTCGCCCACTTCCGGATCGACCATGTTGATGGTGATGGTGACGTGGTCCACGTTGAGGTCGGCGATGGCCTGCACGTAATCGGGCAGCGCCAGCCCGTTGGTGGACAGGCACAGCTTGATGTCCGGCGCGTTTTTCTGGATCAGGCCAAAAGTGCGGAAAGTTTTTTCCGGGTTGGCCAACGCATCGCCCGGCCCGGCGATGCCGACCACCGAAAGCTGGGGGATCTCCGCCGCCACCGCCAACACCTTCTTCGCCGCCATCTCCGGCGTGAGCTTCTCGCTCACCACGCCGGGGCGGCTTTCGTTGGCGCAGTCGTACTTGCGGTTGCAGTAGTTGCACTGGATGTTGCAGGCCGGCGCCACCGCCACGTGCATGCGGGCAAAGTGGTGGTGCGCCTGCTCGCTGTAGCAGGGATGATCCTTGACCTTCGCCCAGACCTCGGGGGACAGATCGCTCGGCCCGGCAGCCGAACCGCAACTGGACTTGCCGGAACCGCCTTTCGCGCCGCAGCCAGAAGCCTGGGCAGGCTGAGAGGCAAAAATGGGAATGACTTTTGGTGGCATCGCTTGCTCCTTGTTGGCTTTGTTTCCCTTTAAGCAACAAGCGTGCCATGTGGTTATTTTAGTTTAATTACATTAAAAACATGAAGATGCAAAGTATTAAGGCGTTGTATCTAATGCGACAAAGGGCGATGGGAAGGTGAGGAATGCGACAACAAGATGATTGTGGGTATGCTTCGCGCTTGTGATTGGGTAGCCGGGGCGCCATACCGATCAAAGCTGCGCTTTGCCCGCAACCCCAGCGCCAATCTAAGCGGCACCACTGATCCGCTACAACTGCTTAATCTCTATATTAAACTTCTTCAACGCATAACCCATCTGACGCGGTGTCAGATTGAGCAGCCGCGCTGCCTTGGCCTGCACCCAGCCACACTTCTCCATCGCCCACATCAGACGGTCGCGCTCTGAAACCGGTTGATGCCGGTCAGGGCGCTCGCCTACGCTTTCCGCCTCCTGATAAGCTTCAGGCAGGTCTTCGGGCATGACCGGCATTTCAGGCACGGATTGCCGTTGCGGCACGAGCGGAATCGAACGGTGAGCCTTGCCGTAGTCCTTCAGCGCCGATGAAAAACACAACCCCTTCTCGCACAGCAGGTCGGACTGGCGGATGACGTTGCCGCGCGTCATGGTGGCCATGCGCTCGACGCA
>CAMTYG010000166.1:0-2521 GCA_947085875.1 uncultured Sulfuricella sp. | reverse complement strand
CGGCGGGTGACGTTGCGGATTTCAAGGAGCGCCATGTCGGCTTTACCTATCAGTTCGGCCACCCCATTCCGTCATTCCGGGCTTGACCCGGAATCCATGGTTTTACGCCAACACTGGATTCCCGCTTGCGCGGGAATGACGCGGTTGATGCCCGTATCAATAAAAATCAGCGTTCGTTACGCACCGACGGATGGTGGTGCGGATGTTCCGCCACGTGTTCGGTTTGCGCGGCCGCGTGGTGGTGCAGTACAGCGTGTGCCGGCGCCAGCGGCGTTGGCCGGCCGACGAAATGCGGCAGCAGCGACCCGATCACCATGCCCCCGGCGCTCATCAGCAGGCCCACCAGTTGCGGCGGCCAGTAGGTGTCGGGCTGAAGCGCTTCCAGCAGGAGCCACGAAACCAGCCCCGCAGCCATGGCAAAATAAGCACCCTGGGTGTTCGCGCGTTTCCAGTATAGTCCGGCGAAGAGCGGGATGAAGGCGGCCACCAGCGTGATCTTGTAGGCGTTCTCCACCATCTTGAAAATCGAGGCCTCGGAATTCAGGGCGAAAACCAGAACCACCCCGGCAAAGCAGACGATGACGATGCGCATCATGCGCAGGAAGGCATGGTCGCCAATCTTCGGGAAGAAGCCGCGCAGGATGTTCTCGGAAAAGGACACCGACGGCGCCAGCAGGGTCGCCGAGGAGCAGCTCATGATCGCCGACAGCAGCGCGCCGAAGAAGATCACCTGGGCGAACACCGGGGTGTGCTGCAGGATCAGGGTCGGCAATACCAACTGGGAATCCTTCTCCAGCAGTTCGCCGAACATGGCGGGGTCGATCAGCGTCGCGGAGTAGGCGAGGAACATCGGCACGAAGGCGAAGGCGAAATAGATCGAGCCGCCCAGCACCGAGCCGCGCACCGCGGTCTTCTCGTTCTTGGCCGAGGTGATGCGTTGGAACACGTCCTGCTGCGGGATCGAGCCGAGCATCATGGTGACCCAGGCGCCGATGAAGGGCACCCACTCCGACATCCGCGCCGCCGGGAACAGGTCGAGCTTGCCGGCGGCGGCGGCGTGGCTCACCACCGCGCCCACCCCGCCGGTCATGCCGGCGATGAGGTAGGCGATGTAGAGCATGCCGGCCATGATCACGCTGATCTGCACGAAATCGAGGAAGGCCACTGCGAACATGCCGCCGAAGGTGGTGTAGGTGAGCACGATCGCGGTACCGAGGATCATGCCCATGTCCTGGCTGATGGCGCCGCCGGTGACGACGAAGAACACCAGGCCGAGCGCCTTGATCTGCGCCGCAACCCAGCCCAGGTAGGAGACCACGATGCACAGGGAGGTGATCACTTCCACCGGGCGGTTGTAGCGCAGGCGGTAATAATCGCCGATGGTGAGCAGGTTCATGCGGTACAGCTTTTTGGCGAAGAACAGGCCGGCGAGGATCAGGCACAGGCTGGAGCCGAAGGGATCGGCGACGACGCCGTGCAGCCCTTCCTTGACGAAGGTGGCGGAGATGCCGAGCACGGCTTCGGCGCCGAACCAGGTGGCGAAGACGGTGGCCATCACCACCGGCAGCGGCAGGCTGCGGCCCGCGACGGCGAAATCCTTGGCGCTGTGAACGCGGGTGGCGGCGTAGAGACCGATGCTGATGGAGACCAGCAGGTAGATGACGACGAACCAGATCAACATGATTGAATGCCAGCCGGCTGGTGGAGTTGGGGAATTATACCCAAAAGGTTAAAAATCGGCTGGTTTTCAGGCTGAGCTTTATTAACCCAGAAATCTCAGTTGGAAGGGGTGGAGTATGCGTTATTTGCGAGTACCCCAACCTCTCGGCGGCTGCGTCAGAATTGCCCACACACCCGCGCCTTGATCCGGCCTAACTCCCCATTCCCGCTTCTTCTTCAGGGGTGGGCAGCCACATCTGGATCAGTAAACCACCCGGATCAAGCTGATAAAACACCTTGGCGCTTTGCGGCAGTTGGGCGGGAAGAATGATGCGGTTGAAGGTATCGTAAATACGCGCGCCAGGCGCCAGCCGGTAGATTTCTCCACCGATCTTCACTTCCGGGTAGCTATGGCCGTTGACCTGCCCGACTTGCGCATTTTGCGGCAAGAACCTGCCGGCATGAGCGGCCAGGGCGAACAGCATGAGGAAAAGAAGTAAAAAATGCTTCAGCATAAATACACGATAGCACACAACCAAACCAGTAGTCTCGGTGGATTGCTCGCTGCCGCCAGGTTGCATGAGAGGAAAGTGGTGGTGATAGGTGGATTTGAACCACCGACCCCAGCGTTATGAGTGCTGTGCTCTAACCGACTGAGCTATATCACCAGGATAAATCGAAGGATGCGAATTCTGACTTTTTATCGTCAGTTTGTCAAGATTTAGCCTTGTCCAATGTTAGCCCCAAGTAGTAATGTCTGGTTTCTCCCAAATAGAAATGTCCGGTGGCGATTAAACTCACTCCCGTTTAAAACAGCGGCGGATATTTTTAAAATGGACAAACTTATGAGTCAGAAAGAAGT
>CAMTYG010000165.1:0-6487 GCA_947085875.1 uncultured Sulfuricella sp. | reverse complement strand
GTCACAGGCGACTCATCTGGGCGATACGCCGCACATGGAAAAGTTGATCGGTCCGGTCAAATTGATGCTGGACGCCTACAATGATGGCCGCATCGACTCGCTGCATATCTGTTTCACCCGCTTCGTCAATACCATGAAGCAGGAGCCGGTGATGGAGCAGCTCCTGCCCATTAGCGGCGAAGCGCTGGGGGGCGCGACCGGGCACTGGGACTATATCTACGAGCCGGATGCGAAACAGGTCATCGACGAGCTGCTGGTGCGTTATATCGAGACCCTGATTTATCAGGCGGTGGCGGAAAACATCGCCTCCGAGCAGAGCTCCCGGATGGTGGCGATGAAGGCAGCCTCGGACAACGCCGGGAACGTGATTGACGAGCTCAAGCTGGTCTATAACAAAACCCGTCAGGCAGCTATTACCAAGGAACTGTCTGAAATCGTGGCGGGCGCCGCTGCGGTTTAATCGAACGGTCATCGCGAACTGCGGTTCGCGATGACCGTTTCCCTCTAGGGACGCCCTCGCCTCAATCCTCTCCCGCTTGCGGGAGAGGAGGCAAACGTGAAGGGCGCTTGTTTCGAACGAATTGTATTTATTAAGGAAGTGATGATGAGCCAAGGTAAAATCGTGCAGATTATCGGTGCGGTGGTGGACGTAGAATTCCCGCGCGAATCTCTGCCCAAGGTTTACGATGCGCTGAAACTGGCTGACGTTGACCTGACGCTGGAAGTGCAGCAGCAACTGGGCGATGGCGTGGTACGGACCATCGCCATGGGTACAACAGACGGCTTGCGTCGCGGCATGGGAGTAACCAGTACCGGTGCGCCGATTTCCGTGCCGGTGGGTACCAAGACCCTGGGCCGTATCATGGACGTGCTGGGCAACCCGATCGACGAGATGGGCCCGATCGGCAATGAACAAAGTTGGGCCATTCATCGCAAGGCGCCGGCCTTCGATGAGCTGTCTCCTTCCACCGAACTGCTCGAAACCGGTATCAAGGTGATCGACCTGATTTGTCCGTTCGCCAAGGGCGGCAAGGTTGGCCTGTTCGGCGGCGCCGGCGTGGGCAAGACCGTGAACATGATGGAGCTGATCCGCAACATCGCGGTCGAGCACAGCGGTTACTCGGTTTTCGCCGGCGTCGGCGAGCGCACCCGCGAGGGCAACGACTTCTACCATGAAATGAAAGAAGGCGGCGTGCTGGATAAAGTGTCACTGGTTTACGGCCAGATGAACGAGCCGCCTGGCAACCGTTTGCGCGTCGCCTTGACGGGCCTCACCATGGCGGAATTCTTCCGCGACGAAGGCCGCGACGTGCTGCTGTTCGTAGACAATATTTACCGCTTTACCCTGGCCGGCACGGAAGTGTCTGCGCTATTGGGCCGGATGCCTTCCGCAGTGGGCTACCAGCCTACCCTGGCAGAAGAAATGGGCCGCTTGCAGGAGCGCATTACCTCGACCAAGAAGGGTTCCATTACTTCCATCCAGGCAGTGTATGTTCCTGCAGACGACTTGACCGATCCGTCGCCGGCCACTACCTTTGCGCACTTGGATGCAACTGTGGTGCTGTCGCGGCAAGTTGCGGAATTGGGTATCTATCCCGCTGTGGACCCTCTGGATTCCACCTCCCGTCAGCTCGACCCGCTGGTGGTGGGCGAGGAGCACTACAATATTGCCCGCGGTGTGCAGTCGACGCTGCAGCGCTACAAAGAGTTGCGTGACATCATTGCGATTCTGGGCATGGATGAGCTTGCTCCGGAAGACAAATTGGCTGTATCCCGTGCGCGCAAAATTCAGCGCTTCCTGTCCCAGCCGTTCTTCGTTGCCGAGGTGTTTACCGGCGCGCCCGGCAAGTTTGTGTCGCTCAAGGATACTCTCGCGGGCTTCAAGGGCATTGTCAACGGCGATTACGATCACTTGCCGGAGCAAGCCTTCTACATGGTTGGCACCATCGACGAAGTCGTGGAAAAAGCAAAAACCATATAAGGCGAATCAACCATGGCTATGACAATGCATGTGGACGTGGTCAGTGCGGAACACTCGCTTTTCTCGGGAGTGGTAGAATTCCTCGTTGTTCCTGCCGCAATGGGCGAAGTGGGTATTTACCCACGCCACGCGCCGCTGATTACCAAGATCAAGTCGGGGTCGGTTCGTCTCAAACTACCGGATTGCGACGAAGAGGAATTAATCTATGTCTCCGGCGGCTTGCTCGAGGTTCAGCCCCTGGTGGTGACCATCCTTGCCGACACAGCGGTACGCGGCAAAGACTTGGATGAGGTCAAGGCTCAAGAAGCCAAGCAACGAGCTGAAGAAGCCATGCGCGATCGCTCAGCCGCGATCGACTATGCCCGGGCACAGGGCGAGTTGGCAGAAGCTGTCGCGCAACTGCATGCAATTCAGCGGCTGCGCAAGCAAAGGTAATTATGGTGCGGGTGGGCCGGTGATCTGTGAAATGGCAGCCTTGAGGGCTGCCATTTTTTTTGGGCTATAAAACTTCATGATATCCAAATTGAACATCGTTATATTGGCGGCCGGAAAAGGTTCGCGGATGCACTCCGCCCACCCGAAGGTGTTGCTCCCGCTTGCCGGGCGCCCTTTACTCGGTCATGTAATTAATGCCGCGCGAGAACTTGACCCCGCAAAATTGCTGGTGGTTTATGGCCACGGTGGCGAGACAGTGCCGCAGGCCTTCGCTGACAGTGATATCACTTGGGTCAATCAGGTACAGCAACTAGGAACCGGCCATGCATTGCAGCAGGCCGCTGCAAGTTTGGATGACGACGGGGCCACGCTGATCCTGTACGGCGATGTGCCGCTGATCTCCGTCGCTACGCTGCGCAAACTGCTGGATGCATTGAATGGCGATTCGGTTGGCCTGCTGACGGTATCGTTGCCGGACCCGGAGGGGTATGGTCGCATCGTGCGCGATGAGCAAGGCCTGGTGACCTCCATCGTAGAGCACAAGGACGCGAACAAGGTCGAGCGCGCCATAAACGAAGTGAATACGGGCATCATGGCGCTACCCAATGCGCAGTTGAAAAGATGGCTTAGCGCCTTGCGCAACGACAATGCCCAGGGGGAGTATTATTTGACCGACGTTATCGCCCTGGCCGTGGCCGATGGCGTGAGAGTGAATGCTTGCCACCCTGGTCACCACTGGGAGGTGATGGGCGTTAACAGCGCAGCTCAGTTGGCACATCTGGAGCGTCTGCACCAGCATGAGGTTGCCACCAAGCTGATGGAGCAAGGCGTGCGGCTGATGGATCCTAAACGCATCGACGTGCGCGGCGAATTGGTCTGCGGCAGGGATGTCAGTATTGACATCAACTGTGTTTTTGAAGGCAGGGTGGTTTTGGGGGATAATGTCACGGTCGCAGCCAACTGCGTACTGCGCGATGTCAGTGTCGGCGAGGGGACCCGGATTGCGCCATTCAGCCTGATCGAAGAGGCGCGAATTGGCGACAATGGACGGATCGGGCCGTTTGCCCGTATCCGTCCCGGCACCGAACTGGCGGAAGCCGTGCATATTGGCAATTTCGTCGAGCTGAAGAACAGCCAGGTTGACCGTGGCAGCAAGATCAACCACCTGAGTTACGTGGGTGATGCCACGGTAGGTAAAAACGTGAATATCGGCGCCGGTACCATTACCTGCAACTACGATGGCGCCAACAAGCACCGGACGGTCATCGAAGACGATGTATTCATCGGTTCAGACACCCAGTTGGTCGCCCCGGTCACCGTAGGAAAGGGTGCGACCATCGGCGCGGGAGCGACGATCACCCGGGACGCGCCGGCGGAGCAACTCACTCTGTCGCGGGCAAAGCAGGTTACAATCCCTGGCTGGAAACGGCCTCAAAAAAAGTAATCCTTCTCCCTCACGGAATTTCGATATGTGTGGAATCATCGGAGCTGTAGCACAGCGTAATGTCGTACCTATCCTGCTGGAAGGCTTGAGGCGGCTGGAATATCGCGGTTACGATTCGGCGGGTCTGGCCATGGCGGTCGATGGCGGACTCACCCGGGTGAGGAAGCCCGGGCGCGTGGCCGAGCTGGAAGCGGAAATCAAAAAGCTGAAAACGCATGGCCGCCTCGGCATTGCCCATACTCGCTGGGCTACTCATGGCATACCCAGCGAACTTAACGCCCACCCCCATGTCAGCGAGGAATCACTTGCTGTTGTGCACAACGGTATTATCGAAAACCACGAAGTGCTGCGCCAGCGGTTAAGTGAAATCGGGTATCAATTCACGTCTGATACCGACACTGAAGTTATTGTCCATTTGATTCATTTCTATTTCCGCCAGGAAAAAGACCTGTTTCAGGCTACGCGCAAGGCCGTCGCCGAACTCAAGGGTACCTACGCGATTGGCGTGATCTGCGCTCATGAGCCGAATCGCCTGGTGTGCGCGCGTGAGGGCAGTCCGCTGTTGATCGGCGTAGGCATCGAGGAGCACTTCATCGCTTCTGATGTTTCGGCACTGCTTCCGGTTACGCAAAAAGTGGTTTACCTGGAAGAGGGCGATGCGGCTGATATCGGCCTGCTCGACTTCAGTATCGTTGACCGGTGCGGCAAGCCGGTATCCAGGCCGGTGCAAATCAGCGAACTCAGCGCGGACCGGGCCGAGTTGGGCAGTTACCGGCATTACATGCAGAAGGAGATTTTCGAGCAGCCTCGCGCCTTGGCGGAAACCTTGGAGGAGGCGCTGAGCTATGGCGACCTTAACCCGAAAATATTCGGCGCTCAAGCGAGTAAAATGCTCGGCGCGGTGGATAGTGTAACTATCATTGCTTGCGGCACCAGTTTTCACGCCGCGCTGGTGGCGCGCTACTGGCTCGAGAGCTTTGCGGGTATTCCATGCAGTGCTGAAGTGGCGAGCGAATACCGATACCGCGACAGCGTGCCCAATCCCAATGCGTTGATCGTGACCATCTCCCAGTCGGGCGAAACGGCGGACACCCTGGCGGCGCTAAAGCATGCCAAATCCCTCGGCCACACTCATAGCCTGTCCATTTGCAACACTCCAGAAAGCGCTCTGGTACGCGAATCTGGGCTGCGCTTTCTGACTCGTGCGGGCCCCGAAATTGGCGTTGCCTCCACCAAAGCCTTCACCACCCAATTAACCGCATTACTTTTGCTGGCACTGGTACTGGGCAAGCTGCGCGGCCGCATCAGCGCCGAGCAGGAAAAGACGCACCTCGCGACGCTGCGCCATTTGCCGGCGATGGTCAACCAGGTGCTGTTGCTCGAACCGCAGATCGAGCTTTGGGCGGAGCGTGTGGCGTTTAAGCAGCACGCCCTGTTTCTTGGGCGCGGACTGCATTACCCGATTGCCATGGAAGGCGCGCTGAAGCTGAAAGAAATTTCCTATATCCATGCCGAAGCCTATCCGGCGGGCGAGCTAAAGCACGGCCCGCTGGCGCTGGTCGACAGCGACATGCCGGTGGTCGCGATCGCCCCCAACGATGCCTTGCTGGAAAAACTGAAATCCAACCTGCAGGAAGTCCGCGCTCGCGGCGGCGAGCTGTACGTGCTTGCTGACCAGGATAGCCAGATGCAAGCCCAGGAAGGCGTTCACCTGATCAAGCTGCCGGAGCATGCCGGACTGCTGAGCCCGATCCTGCACACGATACCGCTACAGTTGCTGGCCTATCATGCCGCTTTGCAAAAGGGAACGGATGTGGACAAGCCAAGAAACCTGGCAAAATCGGTCACAGTGGAATAGCGGGGGCAAGAACATGGCTGTGATAGCGGTCTTCAACCAGAAAGGCGGGGTTGGCAAAACCACCACCACCCTGAATCTGTCGGCCGCCCTGGCTCATCTGGAAAAACGGCCAATCGCGATTGATCTCGACCCCCAGGCGCATCTGACACTTTCATGCGGAGCCCGCGCAGAAAACCGGGACAAGACCGTTGCGGCGTTTTACCGTGATGAGACTCCGTTGGCTAGCCTGGTGCGTGAGGTCGCTGACGGAATGCGGCTGATTCCAGGCCATCTGGAGTTGTCGAAAATCGATGCGCTATATGGAAAAAGCACCCGCATCGCATCGCGCCTGCGCGACGGGTTGCAGGAAAGCCTGGCATGGGAGGACAGCCCGATTTTGATCGACTGCTGCCCAATGCTTGGCGTGTTGTCTTTGAATGCGATTTTTGCTGCCGACCGGGTGTTGATCCCGGTGTCAGCCGATTATCTTTCCATGCAGGGGGTGGAGCGGCTGGATGCCGCATTGAACGTCCTGGAGAGAGGGCTGAAGCGCAGCATCGAACGCAAGGTGGTGGTGACCCGCTTCGATTCTCGCAGAAAGCTTTCCCATCACGTTTATGAGCAGTTGAAGGCGCGCTACGGCGACGCCTTGTGCGAAACCTGTATCGCGGAAAACGTCAGCCTGGCGGAAAGCCCGGAGCATGGCAAGAGCGTGTTTGGTTTTGCACCCCACAGCCAGGGGGCAAAAGACTATTTTGCGTTGGCTGCGGAATTGCTGGAAAAAGGGTTT
>CAMTYG010000164.1:0-20653 GCA_947085875.1 uncultured Sulfuricella sp. | reverse complement strand
GACCACAAATACACCTACTCCCATTTGGGCTACAATCTCAAGATTAGCGACATGCAGGCCGCTTGTGCACTGGCGCAGATGGATCGCCTGCCGGACTTCATCGAGGCGCGCAAACACAACTTCGCTTTCCTCAAGGAACGACTGAAATCCTGTGAAGAATTCCTGATCCTGCCTGAAGCAACACCCGGCAGCGAGCCGTCCTGGTTTGGCTTTCCCGTCACTATTCGAAACGAAGTTGGGGTCTCCCGCGTTGATCTTCTGAAATACCTCGATCAGTACAAGATCGGAACACGTCTCATGTTCGCCGGTAATCTTACGCGACAACCGTACTTTGAGGGGCGCATCTATCGTATCAATGGCGAACTCACGAACACCGACAACATTATGAACAATACCTTTTGGATCGGTGTTTACCCCGGTCTGAATGACCCGATGCTGGATTATGTTTGCGACCGGATTGAGACATTTTTGGGCGTGAACTTCTAAATGTTTGATCTGAGACCCAGCAAAATTGCAGGTTGTTTTGAGTTGCAGCCCAGGGTATTTGAAGACGCACGCGGACGATTTGTAAAAGTATTCCATGAACAAGCCTTTGCTGCTCAAGGGCTGGAGACGGGCTTTGCCGAGGAATATTACTCGGTCTCCCATAAGAACGTGGTTAGAGGGATGCACTTTCAAGTGCCACCAATGGACCACGTAAAAATGGTGTATTGCGTGGAAGGTGAGGTTCTCGATGCCGTTGTTGATCTTAGGGTTGGTTCACCCACCTATGGGCACTTTGAATTGTTCGAGCTCAGCTCCAGTAAAGCCAACAGTATTTATATTCCCAAGGGCATGGCGCACGGATTTTGTGCGCTGAGTGAGCATTCGATCATGGTGTACAAGGTTGGAGCTGTCCATTCACCTGAGTATGATGCTGGCGTGCTTTGGGATTCTGTGGGGATTTCGTGGCCAGTCAAAAAAGCAATTTTGTCTGTGCGCGATAAATCCTTCCCAAGATTCGACGATTTTTTGAGTCCATTCCGCTATGAATAATACAGATATGACATCGAGTTTGGCTACACGGGTAGCTTTGGTTACCGGTGCAACGGGTTTTGTCGGTAGCCACCTTGTGCGGAGGCTGGTGCGAGAGGGATGGCAAGTTCATATTGTGAGCCGTGATGGATCAATCATTCCAAAATATGTCGAGTTTTCCAACGTCACTAATCATATGCATGATGGCAGCACAGAGGGGATGGTTTGCTGTGTTGCAGAAGCCAAACCGGATGTGGTGTTTCACTTAGCGTCAATGATACAAGCTCAGCATGAACCCAAGGATGTTGAGCCAATGCTCCGAGGTAACGTGCTATTTGCAAATCAGTTGCTGGAGGGCATGCGTGTCAATAGGGTCTCCAAGCTGGTCAACACGGGCACCTTTTGGCAGCACTATAACAATGAGGATTACAACCCGGTTTGTTTGTATGCGGCCACCAAGCAGGCCTTTGAATCGATTCTAGAGTACTACGTTCAAGCATGTGGATTTGGGGCGATAACACTCGATCTCTTTGACACTTACGGCGCGGACGACCATCGCCCCAAGCTTTTTAATATGCTTAACAAGGCAGCAGAAACAGGTGCAACCCTTGATATGTCGCCCGGAGAACAGTTGATAGCCCCTGTCTATGTTGACGATGTCATAGAGGCCTTTTTTATTGCCGCATATCGCTTACTTTCCGACGATACCCCGCAACATCAGCGCTACGCGGTCTCCCCGAAATATCCGATTCGTTTGCGTGATCTTGTGCAACTGTATTTGGATATATCAGCTCGGTCTATTGCCATCAATTGGGGAGCCAGGCCATACCGACTCAGAGAGGTAATGGTGCCTTGGAATCGAGGGGTATGGATAGAAAACTGGGCCCCAAATGTCGAGTTGGTAGACGGTCTTCGTCGTGTTATCTCCGAGCATGATAAAACCAAAACCAGGTAATCTTTTCCAAAATCGGAACCAGATTTGGACATTCTATGCCCAGTTGGCTCGAATCCTGTCAGGCTTAGCTTTCATTGGGCTGCTAGCTAGATCACTGTCTAGCGAATTGCTAGGGACGTGGTACATTTTTGTCTCGTTATTCGGAGTGGCTGGTCTGGTTGAAATGGGATTAGCCCAGGTCATAGGACGTCATGCGGCCTATTTAAAGGCTGACTATGAACTGGGTCGAATTTCCAGCACAGATTTTCTGAAGTTTGCCCAAGTCGGTGAACGCTTTTATCTGTTTCTAGCGTCACTCATTGGGCTCATCGCTTTCCCGGTCGGCATGTGGTGGTTGAGTCTAGACGAGATTCAAAGTGGAATGCATGCGCCAATGGCTGTGGCGTGGTTAGTGTATGTGATGGGCGGGGCGTTGGCTATTCTGGGTTCCTACTATGCTGCATTGGTCAACGGAGCGGGTCAAATGTGGCAGGCACAGCGGGCCGCAATATTTGCGGCCGGCATGAGTATCGCTGTACTTCTAACTTTGTTAGTTCTTCCTGGTGCCTTATTGATACCGGCAACTGCGATGCTCTTGTCGCAGTTGTTGTTGGTTGTTTTGCTGCGTCGAGCATACCAAAATCTCAGCATAACAAAGGCTGCTTTGTTATCGAGTCAGTCTGCAGAAATAAATTCATATGTGGCAATACAAGTGATGGTAAAAGATGCGGTCAAGATGTTTGTCATCATGGTTTCCTACCAGTTGCTGACCAATGGCTTTGTCCTGATATTATCTAAATATTTTAAAATGGAGGTCATTGCGTCATATGGGCTGACTATGCAAATCGTGGGGGTCGTACTGACGTTTTCTATGGTGTGGTCGCATAGCAACTTTTTTGAGATGGCGGCAGCGCGACAATCTGGTGATTTTTTGCGCTTGCGCCAGTTGTTTTTCGGTGCGTTTACAAGGGCTGGGGTTGTTTCGTTTATTGGTCTGTTCGCAATATTCTTAGTAGCACCGCCAATACTTGCCCTATGGGGCTCGAAGACCGATTTACTACAGCCAGTGTCGTTGGCGATCATTCTAGGTGTGCTATGGGTAGAGTTCGGATTGGGCCAGGTTGCACAAATGCTGATCGCTGTGGGTGATATGCGAGTGGCGTATTTTTCACTAGTTGCTGCAGTGGCAATTTGCATCTTTTCGGTGTTGTTGCTTTCACACGGCTATGGTCTGGTTGAATTGTTTGCGGCACGGATATTGGTTTACGGATGTGTAATGGGTATCCCGGTTTTGTTGATGTCAAATAAGGCGCTGACTGTGGAGTCTGTGTCTGATGAGGCCCTATGAAGTTACTTAGTATTTGTATACCGACATATAACAGGATTAACGAGCTAAATAAGCTCGCGGCGGAGTTTTTGATTCCGGCCATGCGTGAATATGGCCATCTGTTAGAGGTTGTGATATGTGACAATTCAAATGAAGCCGAGGCTCACAAAAATAGGGCGGTGTGTAAAGGCTGGGCGAGATACACATGGAATACAACAAATATTGGATTTGGTGGAAATGTGCTCAAATGCGTGAGTCTCGCAGAGGGCGAGTATTTGTGGGTAATGCCAGACAACGATGATGTTGACTGGGCTGGCTTCTCCAGCCTTATGAAGGAACTGGAAAAGAAGGTTTTTGATGTGTACTTTGTACCTTACTCGTCGAACAATATTTTTGGCCGAACCAGTATTAACTACTACGCGGAAATTCATCATATCGGGAATAGAGTCCGTGACATGTTCAAGACCAAGGATTTTCTTCCTTTTATCCTGCTGAGTAGTGCGGTCGTGCGTAAGAATAAAAATTGGACGTCCAATGAGGTCCCTGGTCCACTACGGGATAACACATTCGTCCAAATACCGGCGCTAGTGCCTCAACTTGACTTTGATGCGACTTTTACAATTCTTGATTACCCGATCATTTTGTACAACGTCGAATATAACGGGCGTTTCAATCCTTTGAAGACCTTTATGGATATCACCCTGATTATTGAATGGCTGGGTGATAAGTTTGATTGTCAGGGAAGGACGCGAATCCTGAGAGAATACCGGCAATTGTTGTTATCGCTCATTGCAGATGCGGCCGGGATTTATCGAGTTCACGAGGCCGATAAGGTGAAGTGGCGGGCTTTGCGTATGCTTAAGAAATACTGGAGCATAAAGGCATTCTTTTTGGCTTTGGTTTGTTTGTTACCTAAAACACTTAGAGGATTTATCTGGCGTGTCGCTATGTGTTACACGGATGCGCGTGTAGAAACAAAAGATTTCAGGGGGATGATTTCACGGCTACAAGAAAATTATCGCAAGCTATCTACACACAGAATGTAAGTCTGGAACTTGGGCATGCGACAAACCCCCCCCGTGTTGAACATAGTAATTCCAACGTTCAATAGGCTTGACTCTCTAAAACGAACGCTCGCATCACTTGCCCCTCTCAATAAAGATGAGCTGGTTAGCATTTGCGTGATTGACAATGCTTCCAATGACGGAACTTGGAAATGGCTGGAGGCGAGTCGCGAACAGTTGTGCATCAATATTTCGAGAAACCCTTACAACTTGGGTATCGAAGGCAATCTTGTCAGGGCTTTGACATACCCTCAGTCTGGATATGTCTGGTTGCTGTCCGATCACATGATTGTGGACAGCGATGCTGTAATACATTTTATGGACAGGTTGCGATCGGGTTTGAATTTCTCGATTGCTTACGCAAGGATTGATCAGTACGAGGCTGTACTCGGCAAAACCTATTGTGAATTTAACCTGTCTGATTTGACCGGCGAGGAGAAAAGTAGACTAGTTTTCTACATGAGTAACATTAGTGCGTTTGTTGCAAGTGTTGATTCGATCAAAAGCAATATTCGTTCAATTGTACGATTTTCTGGGTTTAGCTACCCGCACTTGGGTATTTTTACGGGGTTAAAGGAAACCGATAAGGTTGTGGAGTTGCCGTGTCTATCAAGTTTTGACACATCGCCGTCGCAGAAAAGAACTGTGTCTTATGATGGATTTCGCAGTCGCTTTATCGGGTTCGCTAAAGCCAGGCAAGATATTGCAAGGCTTAATTCAACATTTTCTTGCATATCAAGAGTCAATAAGCCAATTAGACAGTTGAGTTCAGCGCTTGCCTGGGAAGTACTGAAATCGATTTGCTTTAGGAACGAGCATTCTCCCCGAACGGCTGATTATTGGTATTGTTTTGTCACTTATCACGGGAAAATCAGGTTTCTATTGCTACTTTCAGCCCTGTTATCGTTATTGCCGATAAAACCTAGCGTGTTTATTGCACGGTTAATCGTTAGAGTTGTCTCGCCAGTCAGATACAGAAAACTACTCAATGAGTCTCAGCTGCGTGATCATAACCAAGTCTTTTTAGAGTGATGCAGTCTGCGTCAGAAAGCGGGGGCTCGAATATGCACATCCTGATTCTTGAGGCAGAGCTCATTGGGCATCATGCTATTTATCTTGAAAAGGTAGCTTTGTCTCACCTTGAATTGGGGCGCAAAGTAACCATTGTTGTTTCAGAAAAATACAGTTCATATCCTTCATTGCTTCGAATTAAGCAGCACTATGGGGCATCCTGCCAGATCGAAACATTGAGTGAAACCAAACGCCTAAGTGCAATGAACTCAAGACTAGGGAATATAGGTCGAGAGGTTGGCTTCTGGCGCATTTTTCATGATGTGTATGCCAATGTAGCAGCAAGGCAACGTGTAGATTATGTTTTTATTCCTTACCTTGACTATTGTCTATATGCGTTCGGTTTGCTCGGCTCGCCATTTGGCAAAGTTAGATGGGTGGGCGTGTGTATGCGCCCAAGTTTTCATTTTAAAAAAATGTCTGTCGTTGCACCATCGTCGCCCCTGAGTTTCTTCAAAAAATGGTTGTTCGAGCGGGTGCTCCGTTTGCCCAGCGTGAAGTACTTGTTCACTATAGATCAAACCCTATCGCTATATTATCAACAATATCCTGTAGCGGATTCCAGCAAGCTTGCCTATTTGCCAGATCCTGCGGATGCACCTATTGCACACACAAAACAAGCTGCTCGTGCTTCGCTGGGTATTCCAGAAACGGCGACAGTTATATTGGTCTATGGTGCGCTGGATAGTCGTAAAGGAATTAGAAATCTGGTTGAGGGCATGCTTCACAAGGATGCGCCACAGGATTTGCACTTATTGGTTGTCGGCGAACAGTCTGAAGAAATAGAGCAACTGTTGTGCTCTGATTTGGTCGCGCCGTTAAAGCGCGAGTTACGTCTGCATCAGGTGATTGGTTTCGTAAGCGATGAGCAAGAGCGATTGGCATTTTCTGCCAGTGACATCGCGTGGCTTGGCTACTTGGGTCACTACACGATGAGCGGTGTGTTGGTCAAAGCTGTTCAGTATGGCCTCGTGGTTTTGGGTGCAAACCAGGGATTGATTGGCTGGTATATAAAGCAAGAAAACCTGGGTGTGGCTATTGATGTCGAAGATTTGACAAGTGTTGTTAATTCCTTGGTTTGGTGCAAGAAACATGGCGGCATTTCCGACGATTTGCAACGACTTTGGCAAACCAAGCACTCATGGGAAGTGGGTAGTAAATTGCTCGTTCAATTATGAAATTGGATGCTGCAGCCGAAAATCGATCATACCCCTTGTTAGTTGGTACGCTATTGCCGATGGCCTTTGATTTTAAAGGCGAACCTGGCGGGAGCGTAATCATCTACGGAATTGTGCTGCTTTCACTTTGTGCGGCATTGCTGTTTTGTTACGAACATTGGGCGAATCTTGGTCTGACGTCGTATGAAAAAATGATTGGTGTTGCCGCCGCCTTGCCATGCGTGCTATCCGTCATCCCATTGATGCTTGGCACCGTAAGCTTGAGCCCCTTTATTCGTACGGCAATTCCCTACGTGTTCCTGATAGTTGGATACTATGTTGGGTTAACGGCGTTTAAGGTGGGCTTGGCTAGAAATTTGTTAAGCATATTGTTCGTGTGCTCATTAATTTCGGTGATTTTCAACTTTGTCTTTATCTTGGCGATAAACGAGCCCAATTTCACACTGGAAGATGCTCGGTATCGAATTGTGTCGCAGTTTTCATATGCCGCATTCTTGGTGGCCAGTTATCACATATTGTGCCGAAGGAATTTGAGGGTTGCAGACATCGCAGCAATTGATTTGGTTGTATTTATTTTGCTTGTTTCGCTTACTCGCTCATATCTAATTTCTTTATTGGCAGGTTTGATGTTTTTGAGCTTGCCAAGGACGGAAAAAACTATACGGTCGACATCAGAAAAGCTTGTGTCGAGACATCGCGCCGCTTTGATATCAGTATTAAGTGTTATTGCGGTAGTTGTATGCGTGTCTCTTTATTTGCCTGGAGTCATGAGCAATTGGCAGTATCGATTACTAAAAACGGCTGTTCCTTCGGCTGTTCCTTCGGAGGCGGATAGTGCAATACAAAAATTGCCAGGCTTTCTAGAAAAAGACATTTCATCGCTAGCGCGCATTGCCGAAATTTCTAGTCAGATGACGTTGCTAACGTCTGATTGGAAGAGCATTTTGTTTGGGCGAGGGATTGGAAGTCCATACACTCTTTCTATGACATATTACGATTTGCTTGCGCCAATTATTCCAACAGAGATGGAAAAAGAATTTACCTATGCAGGCCATAATTTCTGGGTTTATTCAATTTTTACAAATGGGGTGATAGCGGGTCTTGTATTGCCTATTTGTCTGTTGTTCGTGATGGGTCATGGGGTTTTGTTAGCTCGTAATAGGAGATTTGCAAATCTGCACGGGATGAGTCGTGAAGTAGTAGTTATTAGCCTTGCTTATTTAGCTAGCATCCTAGTGAGTACAATAGGCGGGAATTTCTTGGGGATGCGGGCGGGCAGCTTGATTTTCGGGTTGTTCTTAGGTTTGTTGGTTGCATCGATATCGCATTCTAGAAGGCGAGCCAGCTCTTCGATGAAATCGGTGGAATTTTAGGGGCGGGTATGTGCGGTATTTTGGGTTGTATCGGTAATCGTTCGCTGCAACGCAAGCACTTTGACAGTGCGCTCAGTACACTTGCACACCGTGGGCCGGACGATCAGGGAGTATGTGAAGCTGAAGGTGTATTGCTAGGCCACCGTCGACTTTCCATTATTGATTTGAGCCGTGGCGGACATCAGCCAATGGTGGATCCAGAATCTGGTGCGGTCATTGTTTTTAACGGTGAAATTTATAATTATCTGGAGCTTCGTGAGCAACTAGAGCGTTATGGCCATATTTTCCGAACAAAATCGGATACCGAAGTGCTTCTGCGTGCTTATTTGCAGTGGGGTGCAGCGACATTAGAAAAACTTAATGGGATGTGGGCGTTTGCAATTTGGCTGCCAAATCAGCGTAAGTTGTTTATTGCGCGTGATCGGTTTGGCGTTAAGCCTCTCTATTACACACACACAAAGGGCTCTTTTGCATTCGCTTCAGAGCCTAAAGCATTGTTGAGCCTTTTCCCTGATCTTCGCAAGCCGGATAGTCTTGCCGTGTATGAGTTCCTTGCACAAGGATTGCTCTATACAAACGGACGATCTTTTTATCAAGATGTTCATGTGTTTCCAATTGGTCACTACGGCGAATACTTTGCCGAAACCAATCAATTCCGGATGACACGTTATTGGGATTACCCCGATGAAAAAAAAATCTCGATTAGCAACGGGCACGATGCAATTGAGGAGTTTTCGGCTTTGTTCGAGGATGCCGTTAAACTAAGGACGCGAAGTGATGTGCCTGTGGGCATTACGTTATCTGGCGGGCTCGATTCGAGTGCAGTGCTCGCGGCGGCTATGCGGAAAACCGCAGGTGAACGTGTGTGTTTCACTTCGGTTTATGGCGAAAATGAAAGGGGCGAGTCCAAGTGGGCAAAAATTGCTGCTGAACCATATGGGATGTTGCCGGTGGAAGTAGAAGCTACTAAGGATGGCTGGCTCGAAACCTTGCAGCAAATTGGTTGGCATATGGATGGCCCAGGATACTCTCCCGCCGTCTATCCGCTATGGCACTTGATGCGAGAAGCGCGTAAGCAGGGTGTTCTAGTGCTATTGGAAGGTCAGGGAGCAGATGAAGCTTTGGGGGGCTACCCTCAATATGCAATTGTTGCATTCTTAAGCTTGCTGAAGAGTTCGACCAGCATTTCGGCATTGAAAAGAGCGCGCAACACATGGGGAAATTTGTGCGCTACTTTTACTGCCAGATGGGCACTGCTGTGGCTGATAAGAGAATCTTTCCCCAGTCTAATTGCGTACAATCGTCGCCATGCCGGCGCATATATGACGCTTAGGCAGGATTTCAAGGCAGATATGGAGAAACACCAAAGTCAAGCTGGATGCTTTCAGTCGCAGTTAAGTAACACAACCTATAGTCCAGTAAACCAACGTTTATTGCAGGATCATTCCAGAAACATACTTCCTGGGTTGCTGCACTATGGTGATGCCATAAGCATGGCGCACGGTGTGGAATCAAGATTACCCTTTATGGATTACAGACTTGTTGAGTGGATATTTGCAAATGGCGACGACGTTAAAATTAGGGATGGTCATACAAAATGGGTTCTGCGTCAGTATTTGAAAAAAGTCGGACAGACGCGCGTAGCCGAACGCAAGGACAAACAAGGATATCCAACCCCAATTGAGTCTTGGTTGTCTGAGAATAACGGCGCTGCGGTTCGTGATTTGCTACTCACACCAGAGGCCAGGGTTACACAATTTTGTGACCCGCGCCGTATTGGATTGCTACTAGATAGGCATCTGGCAGGTCGGGCAGGTGCGGGGAGCAATCTATACCGTTTAATAAGTACAGAGCTATGGCTTCGAAGTTGCTTTCATGAGAAAAATTCTGTTCACCGATCGACATAGACGGAATGCGTAATCCAATCTAGAACGATAAATTTGTGTCTAAATGCACCAAAACTGGTGCTACCCCATTCGGAGAGTCTTGCCAATGCAACAAAGAATCCCCCATCCTTGCCCAGTTTGCGATTCATTAAATGAAAAATTAGTTTGTGATCCTTGGGTTCACGAATCCGATCCCGCCAAGCTTTATGGTGCCGCATCAGGGATTCCCGGAACACAGCGTTTGGTTAAATGTGACGATTGCGGAATGATTTACGAAAGTCCGAGATACGACTCCAAGACTATTGTTCAAGGTTACATGGCTTCGCAAGAAGCAGATCATGACAGCCAGTACCCAATGCGCGTCAAAAGTTTCTATTTAACGCTGAAGAAACACGCCAATCGAACCCCCCCTCCAGGTGCAAGAGTTTTGGATATAGGAACGGCAGGAGGGGCTTTCCTCGACGCTGCCAGCCAATATGGATACAACGCATATGGCATGGAGCCGTCCGCTGACCTTGTCGCTCGCGGTAAGGCGCGTGGGCTTAATATTGAGCAAGGCACCATCGAGAGCCATAGCTTCGAACCAAACAGTTTCGACATGGTGTGCTTGTGGGACGTCATTGAACATCTTCCCGATCCCAAAGCGGCATTGCTTGAAGTAAAGAAACTGCTAAAGCCTGACGGTATTTTGCTGATCAATTACCCTGATATCGGCACTTGGCAAGCAAAGATTGCCGGAAAGCGCTTCTGGTGGATTTTGTCTGTTCATCTTCATCACTTCACGCGCAAATCTATCACCGATGTCTGTGAGCGAACCGGGTTTGAAGCTTTCCATTTTCAGCGATATTGGCAAGTTCTCGAGTTTGGTTATCTCGAAAAAATGGCTGTTCATTACAAGATACCGCTCACAAAATTCATTACTGACTTGACTCCAAAATTTATTCAGAGGATTCCGATTCCTTATTACGCTAGCCAAACTACGGCTATTGCAAGGATTTCCAAATGACCACTTACATTCTTGGAGCCGGTCCAGCCGGAATGGCTGTAATAGATGGGCTTGTAGATGCAAAAGCAGGCCCCTTTGTTTTACTGGAAAAAGGGCCATCGTTAGGTGGGCTCGCTCAAACCGTACATTGGAAGGGTGTCGGAGATCACGACCTTGGGCCCCACAAGATATTTTCTTTAGATAAGTCGTTGGTCGCGAGGGTAGAAGGACTTTTGCCTGCCGCAAATTGGCTGACACGTGACAAAGTCAGCAGTATCTTTATGAGGGGGCATTATTTACCCTATCCTCCCTCTCCTTTTTCTTTGGCTGGTGTTTTTGGATTGCCAGCATTTATTAAGATGGTTGGCGGCTACGGAGTGGCAAAACTATCGGCTATGGTCAGGTCGTCTAATCCTCACACTTTTGAGGAGGATTTGGAGGGACGTTTAGGCAAACCTCTCTATGAGATTTTGTTTAAACCAATTGCTGAAAAGCTTTGGGGAGATCCCCGGCAGTTAGATGTAAAGCTGTCGAAAGGGAGAGTTCAAACCCCTTCGCTTTTAGAGGTACTTGGCCGTTTACTGAAGATCAAGAAGAGTAGCGAGTTTGAAGCTTTGACTTTTCGCTACCCTAAAGGTGGACTGGGGTGTCTATGGCAGGCGATCGAGACCAAGTCACATGGCCACGGGAAATTCCTGCTAGGACATGCCGTCACTGGACTCGGTGTTGAAGGTAACAGAGTCCGGCAGATTAGATTCTCGGCGGATGGAATCGACGGGGTGATCGATTTAGCGCCGGAGGATCAGGTGGTATCGACTTTGCCTTTGGCACATACAACGCAGATCCTGTCTAAAGCGCTGCCTCCAAACTTCCCGAAACTGGCTGAGAAGATTGTTGCTTTGAACGATTTGCTACTTGTGTTCCTGCATGTAGATAGGCCTAGCTTGTTGGATGAGTCTTGGGTGTTTATTCCAGATCCGAAAATCGCGTTCCATCGGTTAAGTGAGCAAGAATCTTTTGATCCGGCTATGACCCCTAATGGCAGCATTGTGTGCTGTGAAATTATGAGTAGTAACCGTCGCCCTTTGGCTGACAAGACTGATGAAGAGTTGTCTTTGCTCGCTGTCAATGGCCTCGCTGCCATGGGATACCGTGATTTCAAGGTTTTGGGCAAGCGAGTCATTAGGCTGCCAAAGAGTTATCCGGTATTTGGTACGGGATTTGAAGCGGGTTTAGCCGAATTGATCAAAGGTTTGGACCAGTTCGAAAATTTCCGATCCATTGGAAGGCAAGGAGCGTTCAATTATATAGGGACACTTGATGCCATGGATATTGGATATGGGTATTCCAATTGGATAAAAAGCGGTAGGGCTAGACCATGGAAGGACGAGCGCGAAAGAACCAATCACTACCCAGTGCTGGATTAAGCAATGAAGCTGGCGCTGATCTCACCTCGGCTGGCTTTGCAAAAAGGGGATTTTCTAGGCTCAGGAGTTCCTTATTGGCCTCTGGAACTTGCAACCCTCGCTGCATACGCGCGTGAGGGGGGAGATATAGTAACAATTGTCGACCAGTTTGGTGCGAACCCCTCCCGGCTCTCTGACGCAGTCGATCACTATCTTCAGGGGGTGCCAATTGATGCGCCTGAATGGCGTGGGCACTTAGATCAGGCAGAAGCGTTTGTCTTGTACGCTATCTCTTACATGTCGCATGGAGAGTTGCTTGCGACGACTAAGTGGCTGAAACACTCTTTTCCGCTTACGCCAATAGCCGTGTTGGAAAATTCACAGGCAGTCACGGCTTACTCCTTAGAACGCATGGCGCCATCTTTTTTCGATGCGGGAGCGGATCTGCTGATATGCGGCGAACCCTACTTAAATTGGAATGCCATAAAAGGCCGATTGATATCAGTGGACGGTGATCCGTCGACAGTCCCTAACGTAATCACGCAAGAGTTAAGTCTAGCACCTCGTAGAATCACCGAAAAATTAGATCACTACCCAATACCAGCGTGGGATTTGATCAATCTCAATGGATACTGGCGATTGCCATATTCGCATGGTCCCAAAACGCCCAGATTCCTACCTATCCTCACTTCGCGGGGTTGCCCTTATCCCTGCGATTTTTGTGTGGTGCCGGAGACAAACAACAGACGATGGCGAGGGAATGATCCAGAGCGTGTTGTGGATGAAATTATCATACTGCGCGACAAATATGGAGTTCGTGACTTTCAAATAGAGGATCTTAATCCGACGGTTCAGCATCGCCGTTGGGAACGGATATGTGAGTTATTGATTGAGCGTAAAGCTGATGTGCGCTTCTATTTTGTTAGTGGAACAAAAGCCGAAACCCTTCACGTCGATAAAGTGCCTCTGTTTGCCAAGGCAGGCTGCCGCTACGTATCTATTAGTCCTGAATCTGGTAGCGGTACGCTGATGAAGGTGATTGGAAAAAAATTCAACCAACAGCACGGAATTGACCTGATATCGGCCTGTCGTAAAAATGGCATTAGAACTCAAGCTTGCTTCCTAGTTGGGCATCCTGAGGAAACAGAGAAAGATTTTGCCTTGTCGCGTGACTACCTCGTGGAACTGGTGAAGGCCGGTCTAGATGAGGTTGCGATATTCGTAGTCGCTCCTTTCGCTGGTAGCGCACTATTTTCCAAGAACACTATTTCGCTGGAAAACAAATCCGCTTTACCTAGCTTCTCTCCCAAAGGACGTTCGAACTATGCAACACTCGAGCGCCGTCGAAAAGAATTAATCCGGGGGTTTTTTGCAACAAAACTTACTCGAGGAATCGACCTTTGGATGCAAGGACTTCGTTCTGTTTTTGGTACCCCTCAAACCAAAATGGAAAACCTACCCCGTAGAGTCGCTTACATCACTTGGCTTCTGATTAGAAACAGATGCTTTTCGTGGAGGCGAGGCCAGTAATGAATAAGCCGAGGGTACTTTTAATTATTCCTTGCTTCAATGAACAGGAATCAATCGAAGCCTTGTTAAGGGAAATCTCGTCGTTAAGAGAGGGTTACTCGACAGTTGTTGTTGACGATGGATCCAAAGATTCTACCTACGAGAAAGCCGCTCAGTTATCCCCAACAATCAGGCTGCTCATAAACTTGGGGATCGGTGGCGCAGTTCAGACTGGAATAAGGTATGCCGCTACAAATGGCTTTGATTTCTGTGTTCAAATCGATGGGGATGGGCAACATCCACCATCCGAAATTTCCAAGTTGTTGAACGCTCATAAAGAGTCGCCATGTTCCATCATGATAGGTAGCCGCTATTTACTCAACGACTCGTTCCGCTCGACACTTGCTCGTCGTTTTGGCAGTAAAGCAATCGCTTGGTCGTTGAATACATTGTTTAAGCGCTGCAATATAACCGACCCGACTAGCGGGATGCGACTGATGGATCGCGCTGCAATAGAGTTCTTTGCAAGGTCATATCCGCATGATTTCCCCGAGCCAATTTCATTGGCTTGGGCATTGCAAGAAGGACTTACTGTGAGGGAGTGTGCGGTACAAATGCGTTCCCGAAACAACGGACAAAGTTCTATCGCTGGTTGGAAACCGATTGCTTACATGCTCAGGGTTTTGGGGTATATCGTCTTGGCTCGGGTAGTCGGATTTAAGTCACGCTAGGGGGATGACAATGCACTCAAACTTGCAGACTGTTGTCATCATTTCAATTTTTGCACTCTGCTATCTATATTACACTGCACGCGAAACTGCGAGGCAGCAGCTAGATATTTATGACCTGATCATGCTGTCCACGGTTGCAATCATACCGTCGGCTTTCGTACTTTTCCCGCGTCTCGCCGAGCATCTTGCCAGACTGGCAGGAGTTGCTTTCCCATTCGTAATTATGTTTGGCGCCCTGTTTGCTATTTTATTTATCTTTATCCATCGACTTACTGCGAAGATTCACCGCCTTGAGCGTGACAACAGGCTGCTTATTCAAGAGGTCAGTCTGTTAAAAGCTAACGAGATGCTGGATTCTAAAGCGCACCATCAACAGCGTCCACAAGGAGCCTCTGGTGAAAAATAAATTACTCATGACGCTTAAAGTCGTTGTGAGCATGCTTTCTCTTCTTTTAGTCGCACGTGCAGTAGACTTATCAAGCATCATTACAGTCATAGGCAGTATAAATCCGGGTTTTGTATTCGTTGCGCTTGGGGTTTTTTGGATAGCGCAAATTGTTTCCTCATTACGGTGTATTTATATTGCAAATGAGCTTGGACGGGATATGACACTTTCAACGTCAGTTAAAGCCCATTTTGTAGGCCTTTGGTTTAATCAAGTCCTGCCGACTAGCCTGGGTGGAGACGTTCTCAAAGTGGCAGTTTTGAAGCAGGCGATTGGTCTGGGTGTGGCGCTCCGGTCTGCGATTTTAGATCGATTTTCTGGGCTATTCATCTTAATGTTGGCTATCGTTATCACGCTGCCACTTTATTCCAGAATCATTCCTCCTGAGCAGAACGCCTTATTGTATGGATTGAAAGTTTTGTCAATCGGTTTTCTTGTGGCAACCATCATTCTTGCATGGGCCACCACAAAAATTAGAGAGTATCTAAAGCCCGCCCCGT
Organism: uncultured Sulfuricella sp.; assembly: GCA_947085875.1. Lineage (GTDB taxonomy): Bacteria > Pseudomonadota > Gammaproteobacteria > Burkholderiales > Sulfuricellaceae > Sulfuricella. Next base: position 5,230 of record CAMTYG010000164.1, on the reverse strand, counting down.
TACTATCAAAGTTCCTCAGCCTTGTTTCTGATATTTGGCTCTTCCGCAAAGGTAGATCACTTTGGAGGCAACTATGGACATCAACGATTGTTCATCTGAACGGAATTGCAGCATATGGATTGCTAGGCATGGCGCTGGGATTCGACGTTAATTTATTAACGTTTGTGTTAATAGTCCCCTTGGTTTTTCTTGTCGCATTGCTCCCCATATCCTTTGCAGGTTGGGGGATTAGGGAGGCTGGAGCAATTTGGCTTTTTGGGTTGGTGGGAATTCCCAAAGAGAATGCGCTCATTTTGTCGATTGCATACGGATCGATGTTGATCCTTGCCGGATTGCCCGGGCTTGTTTTGTTTGTTCGTAGCAAGAGCCGTGACAATAACATCAAAACGAACGTCTAGAACCGGATGTTGGCTCAGGTAATGTCAAACGTAAATTCTCAAAAATATCCGTTAGTTGCATGGTCTTTTGCGCATCTTTTCGCATTTGCCGCGTATCTTGCATTTGTTTGGGGCCTTGCTTATATAAGACAAGACTATCTTTGGATTGTCGGTGACGATCCAAATTTGCTTGTGCAGTCATTATTAATAACCAAGGGATTTGTTCCAAATATTGATTTCTTCTCTGGATACCCCGGGCTAAGCTTACAGCTGCAAGCTGTAATGATAAAGATGTTTGGCGCACAGCCACTCGCTCAGCATATATATACTGCTTTTCAGGCAACGCTCCTTGGGGGTGCGCTCTTCTGGGCGGCAAAAAATGTCAAGCCATGGCTAGTGCTTTTGTTTCTGATTTTCACGTATTCACAGGGGCAGTTGCTCAATCCAACCCCAAATCCAGGATTCTTGTTTGAGACCGCGTTTATTATTGGATTAAAAAAATCGCTAGATTATTTTGAAAGCCATAATTTGGTAGACGCTTTGCTGGCGGGACTTTTTTTTGCAATTGGGTTTTTAGCAAAACAGTATGGAATATTTGGGCCCGTATGTTTTTTTATTACGTCCGTGGCTTTATTGAATGCTCGGCCGTTGATACAGAAGGCTATGTTTGTGGCGGCACTGTCGATCACCTCCGGATCGATTCTTTATGTGTATTTTGGCAGCCTCATTCCAAGCGACGACCAGTATGATTTGCTAGTGAAAAACGCTTCTCTATTTCTTCTGCCAACGCTTGCTGGATCGGTTTCCATTTTGGCTCTTAAAAGCAATCCATCTGAGAAACTGATTTCATTGTCGATGGCCTTGAGGGCGAATTTGATTGTGACGGGAGCATTCGTTTGCATAGTAATGCTGTATTTTCTTACATTTTATGGCGCCAATCATTTGTTCGATGTTACACGCGAGATAATGATCCTGGCTCCCAGAAGAATCAATGCCTACTTGCTCCCGGTGGTTTTTTCACGCGACATATGGATGCATATTATTTATGCCTTGTTAATTCTATTTCTACCGCTTGTGGCGTATCGTTGTGTTGCTCAAAAGTATTCGCCGACTCTCTTCGCCTTAGCTGGTATTTTCGCAGGCTTTCTATTATTCAAGTCTGGAAATCTATCGGTGACCCCTTTCATCAGCATTGCATTTGTAGCCCTTGTGTTTGCGGCCTTTTTTCTCTTGAAAGATGGGGGGCGCAGACATTTGCTCGCAACCCTCGCAGGCTTAGCACCTTTTTTCTTAATCCTGACTCCTTACCCCAATTACGCCTACCACATACCAGTTATGGTTTTCCTCGTTCTTGTTTGTTATGCGCCGGGAAGGTTCCAGTCGGCTGGAATGTCTCAGCGATTTTTATCGTTTTTCGGGCTGCTGCCTTACGTGGTGATTGTATTCGTTGGTTGGCATGCAATGCTCAACGCGAGTGAGCAAATGCGCAATTACAAAACTTACTCATTTGAGAAAGTCAAGTTCATATCTGGTGACACTAGCTGGGGGGGGGCAATTGAAGAGGCGCGTCAGGTTGAGAGTGGTACGGGTGAATGTGCTACCCATGCTTGTAGATATCTTTTGCTTACCTTGCCAACCTATACTAACTACGTCAAGGTGATCGAAAAGCCGCTTGCTCAGCAATGACCTGCAGTGCCATCTGGAATCTAGTAAAGTTCAATTTTATGAGAATACTGTCAGTAAACAAATATTATCAACACACGGGCGGGGGAGACCGATTTTTCTTTGACACTAATGAAATTCTGGCTAATAACGGACATGTTGTTGTCCCATTTTGTCTGGACTACAAAGGGAATAAACCAACACCTTACAGTAGATATTTTCCCCATGGCGTTGCTGGTGGCGAGTTGTCTTCTGTCGGTGGGTTGCAGAAGGTACGGCTTTTTTTAAATGGGATTTATTCACTTGAGGCACGTAAGGCAATAAGGGTGTTGATAGAAGATCAAAAGCCCGATGTTGCGCACCTTCATATATTGCACTACGCCATGTCGCCATCCGTTATTGATGAGTTGCATGCCAAAAGTGTCCCTATTGTCTTTTCATTGCATGATTATCGAGTTGGCTGTGTGGGCGGTTATCTGTATAGGGACGGCAAGGAGTGTACGCTCTGTGCACCGAATCGATATTATGAGGCTGTTATTCACAGGTGTTACAAAGGAAGCTTGGTTGCGAGCCTAATGGGTGCACTGGGAAATTATCTATATGCACTTAGGGGCGTATATTCCAAAGTTGACTCATTTACCGTTCCGCATCAGGGGATGAAAAGCCTCGTGATGCGATTTGGCATACCAGAAGAAAAAATTCATATACTGCGGAACCCCCTGCTAGACGATCAACAAGCAGCTCCCAATTTAATGTCAACCACAGGGCAATATGTGTTGTATTTTGGTAATTTGTCTGCCCAAAAGGGGGTGTTAACTCTGCTTAAGTCCGCACTACAACTCCCTGATATTCCGTTCAGAATCTGCGGCACTGGGACAGCCTTGGCGATATTGCAAAATGAAATAGAGCGTAATGGTGCAAGGAATGTAGTAATAGATACATCAAGCAGATGGGATAGTGGCTTACAGGAGCTGATTGCCGGTGCAAGGATGGTCGTTTCGCCTTCTGAGTGGCCAACCCCCCTGGAATATTCGACATTGGAAGCGATGTCTCTTGGCAAGGCTGTTTTAGCTTCGGATGCCGGCGGAAACCGCGAAGTAATTGTTGATGGCGATACAGGTATGTTTTTTAGGCGCGGAGATCATATCGACCTGGCAGATAAAATTAGGACTCTCTACGCTGATCCTGAAAAATGCAAGATGATTGGGGAAAATGCAGAAAGTTTTGTTTTGGCTAATTTTGGCGAGAAAGCCTATTGTAATGAATTGGAAAATATTTTTGAGAAAGCTATGCAGGCTCATGCTTCGAAATAGTTCGGTGTCAATTTGGGGGTGCTGAAGATGAGGTACGTGCTTCTTCAAACCACAGTTGGGGACTATCGCCAAGCAGTACTTCAAATATTAGTTAATGAACTTGGCTCAGATTTTTTAGTGATGTCGGGGAGGGTCTATTTTGATGGAACCACAAAAACCCGAGTCAACTTTATTGAGAATAATTTTCGATTTGTCACCAATATCTTTATATTCAGAAAGCTGTCATTTCAGCTTGGATGTTGGGGCGCTGTTATTTCGGCTGATGTAGCTATTTTGGAACTTAATCCCAGAATACTCTCGACTTGGATCATTTTGATCGTTAGGCGTTTCCTTGGTAAACGAACGGCAGTTTGGGGGCATGCTTGGTCGCGTAAAGGACCGTATAAAGATGGCACCATGCTTAGAGACTGGATGTGTCGTATTGCGGGTGTCGTAGTTGCATACACCAATAGGGAAGGTATGTACTTTAGGGAGAGAATGCCACGATTGGAGGTTGTCGTTGCTCCGAACTCATTGTATCCACAATCTAAGATTAAACCTGCCATATCTGTTGATGGGTGTCGCGATGTCGTATATGTAGGCAGACTCGTTGCGGACAAAAACCCCCGGTTATTATTAGAGGCATTTATTCAAGCGGTGGGGCTGCTACCTTCAGACGTGCGACTTAGGTTTGTGGGGGCAGGTCCAGAGCTTGAGCCATTGCGCGCATTGGCGAAGATTCATGGATTACTTGATCGTGTTGATTTTCTAGGGCATTTGGGAGCGTATGAAGATATTCATGCTGTTTATGCAAATGCACTGGTAAGTGTCTCGCCAGGCTATGTCGGCCTATCATTGATTCAGAGCCTAAGTTTTGGTGTGCCAATGGTCATTGCTACAGATGAGCCGCATGCGCCCGAGATTGAAGCAGCATCAGAAGGGGCGAATTGTTTGTTTTTTAGATCAAATGATTCGTCTGATTTAGCTAGGGTGCTGCTTTCAGTGTTTCAAAATAGCAGTGACTGGTTGGACAGAAGAAAAAAAATTGCTGATGTCTGTGCAGAGAGCTACACCATCGAAAAGATGGCGAGTGGATTGTTGAAGGCTTTTGGGAAACACGAGCGGTAGGTTTTTTCAACAAAACGAACAATGGACTCATTATTGCGAAGTTGAGGTAAGGATTCGCTATGAAAATCACTGTAATCGGTTCTGGATATTTAGGTTTGGTGTCAGGCGCATGTCTGGAGGATTTGGGTAACGACGTATTGTGTATGGGTGTCGATCCGAAGAATTACGGGATCGGGTGGGAGAGGCGCTGCTGATGAATTGTGTCAGATGTAACCAGCCGCTTCGTCATGTACAGACACTCACTGCCGTACACGATACGAGATTTGGAATCGAACATCCTTATCAGATTCAGAAATGCACTAATTGTGGTCTTGAGCAAACCATTCCGCTTCCTAACCAGGTGGAACTGAATAAGCTGTACGAACAATTCTACAATTTTAGTGGCGAGAGAAATACGCGATATACCCGGATCAGGGCGAGGTTTATCAATTCATTTTTGTATCGGATCTGGTTAGCAATCGATGGTGACATATCGTTCCATCGGATGAGTGGATCGGGCAGTCTGCTCGATGTAGGGTGTAACGAAGGACGTGGATTGGAGTTTTATCAAAGCCACGGCTTTTCCGCCGAGGGGTTGGAACTCAATAGCAAGGCCGCTGAGGTTGCCCGCGACAAGGGTTTTACCGTGCATGGAAGTACGCTGGAAGATTTTTCTACGGAAAAAAAATACGATGTCGTTGTGCTATCCAATGTGTTGGAGCATTCGTTAAACCCTGGCGCTATGCTTCAGCATATTCACCGGTTGCTTAATCCCAATGGGCAGGTATGGAT
>CAMTYG010000163.1:0-9235 GCA_947085875.1 uncultured Sulfuricella sp. | reverse complement strand
GGGAGGAAATCGGAGTTGTTCTGGGGTAAAATCAGTAGCAGGGCGAGTACAAGTAGGCATTTTTTACGAATTGGCTTTTAGGGAACTCAAATTATATCAAATGGTTACTTTGTTATTCGCCCTTTTTATGCAATATTCAGGTTAGATATGGTTGAGCGGAGCGGCGACTCATGAACGAGGTGGTCATTGCCGGGCGTTTTGGCCGATAAAAAAGCTGCGCCCTAAAGGGCGCAGCTTGACGAAATAGGCAGGTAAGTTGCGGCCTGTTTATTTTCCGTAGGGCAGGATAGATGATTGCTTAATTTTTGCCTGGTCGGTTTCGCCGTTTATATTCACCAACACCAATCTGCCGTTGCCCTGCTTGTAGTCGTTGCGGAAGTCATATACGGCACCGACCACAGCCAGTTTTCCGGCTTTTATTTCAGGAGCGAACTTTAGCATTGCGCTCTTTACTTGATTGTTGACATTCACCTCAACGTTGGCTTGCACTTCCTTGTCATCATTGGCGTTCTTGCCCGGTATTTTGATAGTATCGAGTTCGCGTTTGATCGGCGCTTCAATGGAAGAATAATCCCCCATCGCGGCCTTTATCGCGCCGCAAGAGGAGTGTCCGACAAACATCAGCAGAGGCGTGTGCAGGTACCGTACCCCGAATTCCACGGAGCCTTCGCCGGTGGCTAACTGGTTGCCAATGTTGCGCACCATGAACAGGTCGCCTTCCGGCGTCTTGTCGAAGGCAGGGGTTTGAACGCGGGAGTCGGCGCAGCTTACTACGGTGGCCCTGGGCTGCTGCCCCTTGATTTGCTGTGCCCAGTTATACGCCTTGTGCGTTTTCACGTAGTCAGCATTATCCCCAAGCAGATTACTCATGATGGCCCTGACTTGCGCCTGCTCCTCACCGATGTGGCCAGCGTCCGCCATGGCTGTCCCAGCCATCAAGCATACTGCCACGACGGACAAGGCCAGTTTGATCCTGTTAATACGTTTCATAATCTACATGCCTTTTAGAGTTGACGAAAAATTTCCTACGCTTACTTGTGCTTCACCCACATCGCGTCTGAAACCAGGCATACACCACCGAATTGTTTGAGCATCGGCCGCACGATTTCCACGATACGATTCGCCTCGTCCTCGGAACACGCAATCAAGAGATAGCTGTTGGTAAACTCACCAGAGATGCCGTCCCCAGCCATTTCGCCGCGCTCGCCGGCACCGAAAGCCTCCTTGATGACGGTGTAGCCGACAGCAAGAGTCTCTTTTTTAAGCACCTCCAGTAGCCCCGGCAATGCCATATACTCAATGATGATTTCAACTTTCTTTATTGCTTGCATAATCTATCTCCAAAAATATGAAACCATTTCAAAATACAACGGTATACCCACCACGAGATTGAACGGGAAAGTCATCGCCAGGGACATGGTGAAATATAAAGACGGGTTCGCTTCCGGTATTGCGTATCTGCACACCGCGGGAACCACAATATAAGATGCGCTTGCGCACAGCACAGCGAAAATAAAGGCGTTGCCTGGGGGCATCCCAATCAGATGTGCCAGGAGGATTCCAATTGCGCCGTTCACTACAGGCATAGTCAGCGCAAACGCCGCCAGGAACAGTCCTACCTTGCGTATCTCCGGGAGCCGCCTGGCCACCGTCACGCCCATGTCGAGCAAGAATAATGCGAGCATGCCCTTGAAAATGTCGCTGATAAACGGCTTCATGGGGACTAAGGCCTCTTTGCCGACCATGAAGCCGATAAGCATGCAGCCCAAGAGCACCAAGTGCGTGCCGTCGGTGAATGCCTCCTTCATGATCTTTCCTAATGGCATTACAGGACCGTTCTTCTCTCCGCCGCCATCAGCATTGCCGGCCTGGTGTTTATCCCGGATGCGGATCATGGTTGCAAGCATCACCGCCATGATGATGGCGGGCGATTCCATGACGACCAGGATCGCCGTCATGTACCCGTCTTGCACACCGCCTTGCCGGGTCAGAAAACCGCCAGCAACGATGAAGGTAACTGCGCTCACCGACCCATAGGTGGCTGCGATACCGGCTGCGTCAAAGGAGCTCAGCTTCTTGTTCCTACTCAGAATAAAATAACTGTAGAGGGGAATCAGTGCTGACATCAAGAGTGCAATCCCTATGGTGTACAGCATGATGGTGCTGAAGCCGCCGTCCCGCAAGGCAGCACCACCCTTGAAGCCTATGGCCACCAACAAATACAGGGACAGAAATTTGGTGACGGCCGGCGGTATCTCCAAATTCGACTTCACAAATATGGCGAATACCCCGAGAAAGAACATCAGAATGGCGGGATCCATCAAATTCATAAATAATTTCAATTCCATCGTATCACTCCTTTAAATTTATGAATTAAACACAGTCTTAATTTTTGGGAAGATGCCATCGGGCCGAGCAGCTATCCCGATGAGCTGTGTTGAGAGAATTATGCCTCGGAGCTAATGATAAGAATATTCTGAATTTTGGATAATTATCATCCGATATTTCTATCATTGTTTATATATTTTCAGTTAAAACAATACGTTGAAAATTATGTTGGCTGTGCAACGGAGGCATTCGAGGACTGGTATTGGCAATAGCACTGACAGTAAACAAAATAACCTGCCAGAATGATGGCAGGAGCAAACGCACATGATGGATGGCGATCCGGTTGGATTGACTCTCACCTCATACACCCATGTGGATGTTGTGCGCTTGACGCTAGAGTAAACATTCCAGAGACTTTCACTTATGTTCCACACAGAAATTCCCAGACGAAAAAGCCGCCAGATCATGGTGGGCAATGTGGCTGTTGGCGGCGATGCGCCGATTTCAGTGCAGACCATGACCAACACTGAAACTTGCAATGTGGACGCAACAGTGGCGCAGATCGAGAGGGTAGCCAAGGTTGGCGCAGATATCGTGCGTGTTTCAGTCCCTACCATGGAAGCCGCCGAAGCCTTCGGTGAAATCAGGAAACGCTCGCCAGTGCCGCTGGTGGCGGATATTCACTTTGATTACAAGATCGCCCTGCGGGTGGCTGAACTGGGTGCGGATTGCTTGCGCATCAATCCCGGCAACATCGGGCGCGATGATCGGGTGCGCGGGGTGGTGCAATCAGCCAAGGATCACGGTATTCCCATCCGCATCGGGGTGAACGCCGGCTCGCTGGAAAAAGAACTGCAAAAGAAATACGGTGAACCTACGCCGCAAGCCCTGGTTGAATCCGCCATGCGCCATATCGATATTCTCGACAAGCTGGATTTTCATGATTTCAAGGTGAGCGTCAAGGCTTCCGAGGTGTTCATGGCGGTGGAAGCCTACAAACTGCTGGCCAGCCAGATTGAGCAGCCATTGCACCTTGGCATTACCGAAGCGGGGGGGCTCCGCTCCGGGGCGGTAAAGTCCGCTATCGGCTTGAGCATGTTGTTGGCGCAAGGCATCGGCGATACCATCCGCGTTTCTCTGGCGGCTGATCCGGTGGAAGAAGTCAAAGTCGGTTTTGATATTCTGAGGAGCCTGCATTTGCGCAGCAAAGGAGTCAATGTCATCGCTTGCCCCTCCTGCTCGCGTCAGGAATTCGATGTGATCAAAACCGTCAATGCGCTGGAAGCGCGCTTGGAAGACATCATGGAGCACATCGACGTCGCGGTGATCGGCTGTGTGGTGAACGGGCCGGGCGAAGCGAAGGCAGCCCATCTTGGTATCGCTGGCGGCTCCCCGAATTTGATGTATGTGGATGGCAAGCCCAGTCACAAAGTGAAAGAAGAAGACCTGGTGGATGAGCTGGAACGGCAGGTGCGGGTCAAGATCGCAGCCATGAAGAAGCAACCGCAACCAGCAGGAAAAATCATACCCATCAAGGCAGCAAGCTGAACCCGGCTACTTTTCCATTTTAGTATTACGGGATGTCCGTAAACGCCCGAAAATAGTTTTCTAACCTATTGGTAATTTGATATGAAGCAGGGTTATTTCATCACCGGAACCGATACGGGTGTGGGCAAGACGCTGATTGCGTGCGCCCTGCTGCACGCCTTCGCGAAATCCGGCAAGTCCGTAGTCGGCATGAAACCGGTGGTTGCCGGTTGCGAGCAATCGCAGCGGGGCTTGATTTACGAGGATGTGGAAGCATTGCTGGCGGCGAGTACGGTGGCAGTGCCACGGAATGTTGCCAACCCCTATGCCCTGATGGAGCCGATAGCCCCACATATTGCCGCGCAGCGGGCCGGCACCCGACTCGACCTCGCACAAATGGCGAGCGCATATCGGGAACTACAGCAGTCTGCCGAGTTGGTGATCGTCGAAGGCGCTGGGGGGTTTAAGGTGCCGCTTACCGATGAGGAGGATACCGCCGACCTTGCACAACGACTTGGCCTCCCCATCATCATGGTGGTGGGCATGCGTCTGGGCTGTCTCAACCACGCGCTGTTAACCACGCAAGCGATTCAAGCCAAAGGCCTTCAACTGGTTGGGTGGGTGGCAAATCGGATCGACCCAGCCATGGCGGTTTTCGATGAGAATGTCCAAGCACTGAAAAAGCGACTTCCCGCTCCCTTGCTGGGGATAGTCCCTCATTATCCATCGCCGGACGCACGCATGATCGCTTCCCTGCTGCGCATTTCCCTGTTACCCGATCCCGCATTTTCCGGTACATCGCAAGTCGTGAATATAGAGACTTTCGCAACCGGTGGCTGGGTAGACAGTTGACTAGCCACACAAGCTTGGTCGCGTAGCCTGAGAAGCCGTCATGCCCCCCGGCGCAGTCCCTCTGTGCGATAGATGTCAAGCTAGTTGCCGCCTAAACACATAAAGGTCGTCCAGATTTTCGCCGAGGCGCTCCAGAAACAACAGGGGACAGACCACGGTTTATCGGTCTTTGTATGCCACAAAACAGAAAATCAATGGGGTCAGACTCGATTGATCTCTGATAGGTCAAAAGGGTCGGGTTCGGATTAAATTTGAGCTAGTTCGCGCGTAACTAATGGGGGACGTATTATACGTTTTGAGTAAGTGTTCAGCGGCTATATTGCCATGCGCTAGCTTAGTTTTTTGATTATGGATTTTGCAAGGTTATCGTTGATTTCGTTGTGGCGAGGAACGGGTTGGGATTGTTTGGTTTGCTGGTTGGTGTACCAGTCATGCCGGCCACCGTGACGGACGAGGATGCATCCCATGTCTTCAAGCGCCTTGACCAAGTCACGCCTTTTCATTTACGCGACCATCAACTCTTCAACCTTACGGACGTATGGCACATGTCCCGATTCCAGATCAACCAGCAAGTCCTTCAGGTTTTCGGCAAGCTCTTCCTTATGTATCCCTTGGGTTTGGTAGTCGGGATATTCATTCAGGAAGCCGATAAAAAACTCACCGTCCTGCCAAGATGTAAATTTGACTGTTCGCATAATCAATCTCCTTATGGCGGCAATATTAAGCGCTTTTTCGTTAAAAGCAAGGGCGGGTGAGATATGATCCAAAATCATGGTCAAAAGGGTCAAAATGGGTCGGGGTCGGGGTCGGGGTCGGGTTCGGATTAAATTTTCGTTGAATCAGCCCGCGTAGGGCGCAATCGTTATTGCACCAAAGGCAGGCAATTCTCTAAGCTCTTGCGAGCTTGAGAAGTTGACACCGCCGAATGAAACATCCGGTGCAATGCGCCTCGCCCTTCGACTGCGCTCAGGACATGCTTATTGACACCGGAGCGGCGAAAGGGGTCAGGTTCGGTTTAAGTTTGCAAACCTAGCCGCCTTGAATCATCTGAACAACGGCTGTTCGAGCCTGTTGCAATGCGGCCTTGTTGAGCATGCCAACGGTATCAACAGGAAGTGATTCGTGGCAGGTGAACAATTTTCCGGGGCGCAGATAACTCACGCGCTGTAAGCTACCTTCGACAAACTCACTTTCTGCCAGAGTGATTGCGCGGGCATCTGCATAAGGGTTGCTGGTGATTTGGCAGGCGATCCAATCACCTCGTCCTGCATCTGCCAGCAATAAGGCCGGGCGCAGTTTTTTCCGGCTGAGGTCTGAAAACGGGAAGGGTAGAACGACTACTTGCCCGGCTGCAAGTGTGACCATGCTGCATCCTCCTCGGGGTTGAGCCAGTCTTGCGCCAGTGCGGCTTCGGCCATCAAGGCAGGTTCGTGCGTGGTATCAGGTTCAAGCCAAGTCAGTAATGCGCGTCCAGGCTTGATGGTTTGCATGGGTTCAACACAGTGCAAATGCCCTGCTTTATCAATCGTTACTTCTATGGTTGTCAGCATGATGCGTTCTCCTGAGATTGCTGCTGCGCAGTCTAACAAAATTCGAGTTAAAAGGAACAGAATAATAGGGGACAGACCACGATTTGCTGAGGAGGGCAATTCAGGCCACGGTTACACAAGCACTTCAAGCCCGTGCTTTTCGACCACACGCAATAGCCTGAGCGCCATGCCACTTGGCCTTTTCTGGCCCGCTTCCCATTTTTGCACGGTGGACTCGCTGGTGTTCAGGTAGCGAGCAAATACGGGCTGGCTGACGTGCGCATGTTCACGAATGCGCTTGATGTCCTTGGCATTGAATTCAGGAATGGCATCCAGACACAAGGCATCGTATTCGCGCATGGTCGTTTTGTTGACCGCGCCCACACGGTGCAGTCCTTTCGCGGCGCTGTGGATGGCCGCAAAGGCATCACTTTTTGTTTTTGCTGTAGCGGATTTAGTCGTCATGGCAAATCTCCAATAATTCTTCATCATTTAAAAGCGCGGCAATCCTGGCATCACTCGCGCTACCGTAATCTTTCGCAAGCTTTTTGAATGCAGCCAATTCATCCGGTGCAATGTTCTCGCGATCCTTTTTTGCATAGAGGTAGGCATATATGCCTTGGCTATGATGATCGAACGGTGCATGTTGTCGTTCAAACGTTTTTTGTACACCCCGCCGCCGAGGTCATCCGCCTGCCCTTGCATGACTTGCCTGATCGCATGACAAAGCTCTTCATCCGCAATCTTTGCCTTACGGGCTTCCTTTGCAAACCAAGCTGTTTTGAATGCTCGATCCGTTTCGACTGGTTTCGCGCTATCCGGCTTGGGCAACTTTTTTGTCATGGGTAATCATAGCACTAGGTGCAACCAATATCAACCTGATATTGCAAGGTCAAGAGCCCGAGTAATAGGAGTAATAGGGGACCACGATTATCTGCCAACATGCCAGTGTTTCCGCCCTGATCTGATTCTTATGCCCCGTCGCGCCCGCCTCTCCATCCCCGGCATCCCCTGGCACATCATCCAGCGTCCAGGGTACGTCCGCCACTTTACGAGTTGGGGTGGACGAAGTATAGTTTGCCGATCAATGAAAAAAACTTGGATGCATGTTCATTTTCGGCTTGCAATGCTGTTGGCGTTGCTTTTCCCGCTGACGGCGCTGGCCGGGTCGCCTAAAGGCATTGCACAAACCATCCACCTGCCTGGTGGAACCGATGTGCCAGTGACCGTTTTTCCAGCCAAAGGGCAGACTTTGCTGCTCTGGCTGCCGTCGGAAAGCGGGCTGGTTGCGGCGGAATACAGGACTGCTGCAGCTTTGGCGAAAACCGGCATTGAAGTTTGGCTACCGGACCTGCAAGGCGCGTATTTCCTGCCCGTCGTGCCCAGCAGCTTGCAGAAAATTCCGGTTGCGGATGTTGTGCGCCTCATTACTGTGGCGCAGCAGCGCAGTCGCAAGGCCGTTTATCTGGTGACGGAGGGACGCAGCGCAGCACTCGCGCTACAGGCTGCAGCTGGCTTACACAAAAGCCGGCAAAAATTGCGTGGCGCGATTCTGTTGTCTCCCAATCTGTATGTGGAGACACCCGAGCCGGGCGAAGAGGCGGAATACCTGTCCGTCGCATCCCGGACAAAACTGCCGATTGTCATTCTGCAGGCTGAAAATTCTCCGTGGAAATGGCGTGTTGAACAACTGCGTTCACACCTTGAACAGGGTGGCAGCAAGGTGAAGGTTGTATTGTTACCCGGCGTGCGAGATCGATTTTATTTTCGTGACGATGCGTTGCCGCCAGAGCAGGAACTGGCTGCACGCTTGCCCGAGTTGGTGCAAAATGCAGAGAAGACGCTGGAGGTAAAACGCTAATTAGAACAACGTGATAGTCGCATGGTCAGGTCTTGCATTAACACATCAAGCAACCACAACCCCGCATCTCTTCTGCCAACCTATCCCAAAGCAACCTGCCACGTGCGAATTAAAGGCAGGCACGAGTTTATTCTGCAATAGGTTCGATCAGCCCGTGCTTATTTGCTCAAACGTGCAGTCAGGCCGTCCCACAACCCGAGGCGCGCATCGATGGCTTCCTCGGCTGCCGACTTGAGCTGCGCGATGGCTGCCTGGTCGTTGCCGGCCAGTTCCTTGATGATTTTCCAGGCCGCCGGGCCATGACTGTCGCCATCCAGTTCGATATGGCGATTGAGATAATACACAAACATCGGCGCATCTTTTTCGTCCATCTGCCAATGGGCCAGCAGGCTGCGGAACATGGCCGGAATGACGTTTTCCCGGCCGAAGAAGAAGCTGCCCAGCACCTGATGAACGCTTCCCGTGCTGGCGGTGTTTAGCGTGCTGCCGACAAAACGTCTGATGGCTGGCTCGGCGCCAACGCCATCCAGCGCTTCATCGACCGATGCTCCCGAACGGATACGTTGCACGAATGACTCGATCTGCTCGGTAGACGCGCCAATTTCCTTCATCGCCAGCAGATACATTTCATAGTGGCTCAGGTAGCCGCCTCCCGGCATGTCGTCGCATTCTTCGCCGAGCACGATTTCATTGATAAGCCGTGCTGCCAGCGGGTTGCTGGGCGGCACCCAGGGCAAGTCGACGGTGGTCAGCTTGTGCTGGAGCTGCTTCAGCAGGGACATGAAATCCCATACGGCAAAGACATGCCATGACATGAACAAGCGCAGGTCTTCGATATCCCCGATCGAAGAAAAAACGGGATGGGATTCGAGGGCGTGCTGTTTGGCAACGATTTCGGAGAACGGGTGGTCAAGTGTGGTCATGCTCATTGCCTGAATGGAACGGGAGTAGTTCCTAATTTGGGCGGACCGGCAAAAAACAAGGACTGCTTGCCATCAAATCGGGTAGGAGGCGGGGTCACCCCCGCCGTCCTCCCACACCACCGGACGTGCGGTTCCGCATCCGGCGGTTCATTGAACACACTGGAGTCGTCGCATTGTATCGAGCAGCGACACCAGACCTAAACGATCGAAGAAGG
>CAMTYG010000162.1:0-10580 GCA_947085875.1 uncultured Sulfuricella sp. | reverse complement strand
CTCACCCCTCACCCCCCTATCAATGATCTTCAAAGTGATGCGTTTCCTCAGCGGGCAGGCCGGTGTCGGGGTCATTCCAGTCCGAAATGCCGATTTCCGCTTCCACCTCCGCCAGCGACTCTCCGGGCTCGTAATCGGAGTCGGCGCTGTATTCCATGTCCTGCACCGCATCCAGCAGCGTCGGGAATGGCCCGAATACCTTGTCGGTTTCCTTGTCCTGCCAGTAAAAACCGTCCGGTCGTTCGATGATCCGGGTTTGGTCATACCCGGCTGGAGTTTCTGGAATGTTGATCGTCATGGCGTCCTCCTTAGTAAAAATGCGTTTTTAGCCGCGCACCTGCCCATCGCCCAGCACGATGAATTTCTGGCTGGTCAACCCCTCCAGCCCAACCGGGCCGCGTGCGTGGATCTTGTCGGTGGAAATGCCGATTTCCGCTCCCAGCCCATATTCGAAACCATCGGCGAAGCGGGTCGAGGCGTTCACCATCACCGAGCTGGAATCCACCTCGCGCAGGAAGCGGCGCGCCCGGCTGTAGTCTTCGGTGACGATGGATTCGGTGTGCTGCGAGCTGTAGGTGTTGATGTGCTCGATCGCCGCATCGAGATCCTTCACCACCCGCACCGAAAGGATAGGCGCCAGGTACTCGGTGTGCCAGTCTTCCTCGGTGGCTTCCTTCATCTCTGGGATGATCGCGCGCGCAGCGGGGCAGCCGCGCAATTCCACGCCCTTGTCCAGGTAGATCTGGCACAGCGGCGGCAGTACCGTGGCGGCCACGCCCTCCGCCACCAGCAGGGTTTCCATGGTGTTGCAGGTGCCATAGCGGCTGGTCTTGGCGTTGTCGGCGATGCGGATCGCCTTGTCCAGGTCGGCCTTGTCGTCAATGTAGACATGGCACACGCCGTGCAGATGCTTGATCACCGGGATGCGCGCCTCGGCGATCAGGCGCTCGATCAGCCCCTTGCCGCCGCGCGGCACGATCACGTCGACGAATTCCTTCATGGTGATCAGCTCGCCCACTGCGGCGCGGTCGGTGGTTTCGATCACCTGCACCGCCGTCGCCGGCAAGCCGGCCGCGGCCAGTCCTTCGCGCACGCAGGCGGCGATCGCCTGGTTGGAATGGATCGCCTCGGAGCCGCCGCGCAGGATCGCCGCGTTGCCTGACTTCAGGCATAGTCCGGCGGCATCGGCAGTGACGTTGGGGCGGGCCTCGTAGATGATGCCGATCACGCCCAGCGGCACGCGCATCTTGCCGACCTGGATGCCGGAGGGGCGATAGTTGAGGCTGGTGATCTCGCCCACCGGATCTGGCAGGGCGGCAATCTGCAACAGCCCCTCCGCCATGCCGGCAACGCCTTTTTCGGTCAGGGTCAGGCGGTCGAGCAGGGCCTCTTCCAGGCCGGCCTCGCGGGCCTCAGCCAGATCCTTGGCATTCGCCTCGATCAGCCTGGCGGCATCGCGCTGAATCGCCCCCGCCATCGCTGTCAGCGCCTTGTTCTTGGCATTGGTGTCGGCCCGCGCCATCAGGCGGGAAGCGGCGCGTGCCTGCTGGCCGACGGTTTGCATGTAAGCTTTGATGTCCATATTTCCTTATCCCCAGTTATGTAGGTTGGGTTAGGCGCGGCTTTTTGCGCCGTAACCCACCAGAAGTAGGCGCCTCTAGGCGACAAACCTAAACTTCAAAAAACCAACATTTTGAAGGAAGCTTGGGTTTGTTGGGTTACGCGATAAACCCGCTAACCCAACCTACATTTTACGTACGCAAATTCAACGTGGCTGACTACTGGCTATCCCCAGCCCCAACTGGAGCAGCTCGTCCCACACGTCGCCGCGGCTCAAACCCTTGATCATCCGGTCCAGCGCTGCGGCCTGCTTCAATCCCGCAACCAGCCGGGTTTCGCTCAGCCGGCCCAGCGCGCGCTGCACCAGGCCCTGGCGGGACTCCCATACCCGCGCCTCGCGCAGCAGCTGCGGCAGGGCTGCGCCCCTGCGCTGGCCCAGCTTGAGCCGCGCCAGGGTGCGGATTTCCTGGGTCAGCGCCCACAGCGCCAGCGTTGGCGCCACGCCCTCACCCTTCAGCCCTTCCAGAATCCGCGCCAGACGCACGGCATCTCCTGCCAGCATAGCATCGGAGAGATTAAATACATCATAACGCGAGACGTCCAGCACCGCTTCGCGAACCTGGTCGAAATTCAGCGGGCCCTCGGGAAACAACAATCCGAGCTTCTGGATCTCCTGGTGCGCCGCCAGAAGATTGCCTTCGACGCGGTCAGCCAGAAACTGCAAAGTCGCCGCATCGGCGCGCTGTTTCTGCGCCGCCAGCCGAACCGCTATCCATTGCGGTAGCCGCGACCGCTCCACCGGATAAACCGGTATCGCCGTGCCGGTCTGCTCCAGCGCCTTGAACCATTTCGTCGCCTGCGCCTGCTTGTCGAGCTTGGGGCAAGTCACCACGGTGATGGTGTCATCCGGCAACCGCGCGCAATAGTCCTGCAGCGCCTGGCCGCCCTCCGTGCCCGGTTTGCCGGTGGGGATGCGAATTTCAATGATACGCCTCGTCGCGAACAGCGACAGGCTGTTGCCGCTCGCCAGCAGGGTCTGCCAGCTGAAGCCGGACTCGACCGTAAATACCTCGCGCTCGGCATGGCCCTCCTGCCGCGCTTTGGCGCGGATCGCATCGGCGGCCTCCAGCGCCAGCAGCGGCTCGTCGCCGTAAATCAGGTACAGCGGCGCGAGGCCGCGCTGCAAATGCGCGGCGAGCTGATCAGCGTTAAGGCGTGGCATCCGCAAGTTGCGGCTTGGCCTTCGCGAGCCGCCGCATCAGTTGGCCAATCACATCTTTCTGCATGTCGAGATAGAGCAGCGCCTCTTCTCCCTGTTTCGCCAGTACCTGGGCATCGTCCCAGAGCATGGCACGCCTCATTTCGATTGGCTGGGTGGCGATCAGGTCGCGGCCCTCCTTGTCCGTCAAGCGGAAGCCCACGCGGTAAATCAACTCGTACTCCCTGACTCGTCCGGCGCCGCTCAGAGCCAGAATACGTTTTTCCCGTCCCGCCCCTTGCACCTGCAGTACCGCCTGCGCGTCGGCGGCCTTGTCGGTCAACCTGGCCTGCGTCCCGGAACGAATCGCCCGGCTGATCTCCGCCGCCAGGGCTGGATTGCCGCCGCCATCCACGTACAGTGTCTCGAACGGCAGAGTCGCCACGCCGCGCAACTGAAAGCCGCAAGCCGCGAGCGATAAGGCAACGATGAGCAGCACGGCAAATCGTTGCATAGTCATTCACCCACCCCTGCGGAATTGAACTCTACTAATTTAGCCCAATCTATCTCGCCGTTATCACAAAAATTCTGCATGAATTCCTGAGCAAACAGATTGATCACTTTGGCATACTGCTTCTGGAAATGATCGTTCTTCTCCTTGGCTCGATGACCAATTGGTTCAACCAGTTTTGTATAAAGGCTATCGTCGTCGGAAATGAACGTCCAAAATCGCTGCCCGCATAGTTTCAGGTATGTGCCCTTATCCGGTCGGCCATCCTTGCCATAACAACAGCCATTGACAGCTTGAACATGCAACTTGCTGTTGCCTGTCCGTAAAACCTTTTGCGCCTTTGTAAAGGTATCCAGCATCTTTCTTATTTGACTACTGTTTCCCCAGTTCGGCCCAGACTTGATAGAAACGATATAGCGAATACCATCGCGGTCAAACTCAAGGTCAATGCCCTCAGAAGAGGATTTTCGGCCCCCAAAAATCTGGGCGTTAATGTAGATGGCCAGTTCCTCAAGGAAATCCCCAAATATAGTCTCTTCCTGAGATGAAAGATGAGCATCCAGCAGAGTTGTTACCAAGTCACCGGCGGTAAGCAGGTTTTTCGCCTTAAATAAATAAGGGTTCTTGCGTTTGAGCACCGTCTTAAGTTTAAGCCGGTGCAAATTATCCAGTCGTTTCTGATGAAACGCGGCGATTCGTTCCTCCGCAAAAGCAGTAAGGGCAGCCCAATCAAGAGACGACATATTTTTTCCTTTTTTGCAGCAAGACTAACTGCCTCTCTGGCTCCACCAGTTCAGCGTGCGCCTTGTTGATGTAGTCCGCATGGATGTCTATGCCGATAGCAGTGCGGTGCAACCTCTTTGCAACTCGAAGGGTTGTGCCGGAACCCATGAAAGGGTCCAACACCGTGCCACCCGGCTCCGTGAAAAGTTTGATGAACCACTCCGGCAGCGCTTCTGGAAATGCTGCGCTATGGTCGCGGTTGGCGCACTCTGTTGCCATATGCAGGACATTGGTTGGAAATGCTTTGTCTCTGTCCAGCCAATTGGCAATTTTCTTGCCAAATCCGCTGCCGACGCGGGATTCATCGCGGACTAAATCGGTGTCACTTAGGTTTCGCAGGCGGCTTTTCGCCCAGTCACCCATTTCAACCATGACCTCTTCTTGAAACATACTGAACTTGCGCTGCTTATTGAACTGGAGCAGACGCTCCCACGAATCACGAAAGCGATTGGGCCATTTTCCCGGATAACAGTTCTTTTTGTGCCACATGAACTCTTCGGTCCACAGCCATCCTTGCTTTCTCATTGCCAAAATGAGTTCAAGCACATAAGTATGCCGCTCGCCGCTGACGACCCGTTCCTTGATATTGAGGATGAACGTGCCAGTTGGCTTCAATACGCGCAGCAGCTCCGCCGATATAGGCAGGAACCACGCGACATATTCATCGGGCGAAACCCCGCCATAGGTCTGCTTGCGCTGGTCCGCGTAAGGCGGCGAAGTTACAACCAGATCCACGGAGTTGTCGGGAAGCCCTTTCAACTCTGTGGCGGCATCGCCATGTAACAGCGTGATTGTCGTCGAGTTTGCGTATTTCACTTACACCACCACGTTAACTAATCGTCCCGGCACCACCACGACTTTCTTCGCCGGCTTGCCTTCCATGAACTTCTGCACGTTGGGGTTAGCCAGGGCCAGTTGCTCGATCGCCTCCTTCGATGCGTCCTTGGCCACGGTGATGCCGCCCCGGAGTTTGCCGTTGACCTGCAGCACCAGTTCGATTTCATCCTGCACCAGCGCCGTAGCGTCCACCTTGGGCCAGGGTGCATCGAGCAGATTGGCCCCTTCCTTGAGTTCGGCCCACAACGCCTGGCAGGCGTGTGGCACGATCGGTGCGAGCAGTTGCACCGCCGCCTCCAGCGCCTCCTGCATCACGGCACGCCCGGCGGGGCTGTCGTCGCCGGCTTTGGCTAGCGCATTCATCAGCTCCATCACTGCGGCAATGGCGGTATTGAACTGCTGGCGGCGGCCATAGTCGTCGCTGACTTTCTGGATCGTCGAGTGAAGCTGAAAGCGCAGCGCCTTGAGCTCCGGCGTTAAATCCCCCCCCGCCCCCCCTTTGGCAAAGGGGGGGGTATGGGGGGATTTCTCGACGTGAACGTGCACCGCCTTCCACAGTCTTTTCAGGAAGCGGAACGCGCCTTCCACCCCGGCATCGGACCACTCCAAGCTCTGCTCCGGCGGCGCCGCGAACATCATGAACAGGCGCGCGGTATCGGCGCCGTACTGGTCGATCAGCCCTTGGGGATCCACCGTGTTGCCCTTGGACTTGGACATCTTGGTGCCGTCCTTGAGCACCATGCCTTGGGTCAGCAACTGGGTGAAGGGTTCGTCGCAGTTCACCAGGCCGACGTCGCGCATCAGCTTGTTGAAAAAGCGCGCATAAAGCAGATGCAAAATGGCGTGCTCGATGCCGCCGATGTACTGATCGACCGGCAGCCAGTAGTTGGCGCGCTCGTCGAGCATGGCCTGGTCGTTATCCGGGCAGGTATAGCGCGCGTAATACCAGGACGACTCGACGAAGGTGTCCATGGTGTCGGTTTCGCGCTCGGCGGGGCCACCGCACTTGGGGCAGGTGGTTTCGTAAAAGGACGGCATTTTCTTGATCGGCGAGCCGATGTCGATCTTCACGTCCTCCGGCAGCACCACCGGCAGGTCTTTTTCCGGCACCGGCACGTCGCCGCAGCTCGCGCAATGGATGATCGGGATCGGGCAGCCCCAGTAGCGCTGGCGCGAGATGCCCCAGTCGCGCAGGCGGAACTGGGTACGCCTGGCACCCAGGCTCCTGGCTTCGAGGTCGGCGGCGATGGCGTCGGAAGCCTGGCTGAAATCCAGCCCGTCGTACTTGCCGGAGTTGACGCACGTCCCGTGCTCGGCGTAGGCATCCTGCCACGGCGCGGGGGTGACATCGCCCGCCGAAGTGCGGATCACCGCCCTGACCGGCAAATTGTATTTGGCGGCGAAAGCGAAGTCGCGCTCGTCATGGGCGGGAACGGCCATCACCGCACCTTCGCCATAACCCATCAGTACGTAGTTGGCCACCCACACCGGCAGCTTCTCGCCGTTGAGCGGGTGCACCACGAAACGGTCGGTGGGCATGCCCTTCTTTTCCATCGTCGCCATGTCGGCTTCCGCCACGCTGCCGTGCTTGCATTCCTCGATGAAAGCGGCGAGCTCCGGATTGCCCTGAGCGGCTTCGGCGGCGAGCGGATGCTCGGCGGCTACGGCCACGTAGGTCGCTCCCATCAGGGTGTCGGGACGGGTGGTATAAACCTTTAAGACCGGGTGAGGGACGAGGGGTGAGGGGTGAGAAGCATCATCGTAGGGGAAATGCACCTCGCAACCGAAGCTCTTGCCGATCCAGTTCTTCTGCATGGTTCTGACCTGCTCCGGCCAGCCGGGCAGGTTGTCCAGGTCGGCGAGCAGTTCCTCGGCGTAGGCGGTGATCTTCATGAAATACATCGGGATGTCGCGCTTTTCCACCGGCGCGCCAGAGCGCCAGCCGCAGCCGTCGATCACTTGCTCGTTGGCAAGGACGGTCATATCCACCGGATCCCAGTTCACCGGCGCGGTTTTCTTGTAGATCAGGCCCTTCTCGAACAGCCTGGTGAACAGCCACTGTTCCCAGCGGTAGTAGTCCGGCTTGCAGGTAGCCAGCTCACGCGACCAGTCGATGGCCAGGCCAAGGCTCTTGAGCTGGCCGCGCATGGTGTCGATGTTGGAATAGGTCCACGCCGCCGGGGCGACCTTGTTCTGGATCGCCGCGTTTTCGGCGGGCAGGCCGAAGGCGTCCCAGCCCATCGGCTGCAGCACGTTGTACCCCTGGAAACGGTGGTAGCGCGCCAGCACGTCGCCGATGGTGTAGTTGCGCACATGCCCCATGTGCAGCTTGCCGGAGGGGTAGGGGAACATCGACAGGCAGTAATATTTTGGCTTGCCGGGGATCTCCACGGCCTTGAAAGCGTTGCTTTGATCCCAGAAGGCCTGGGCCTGGCGCTCGATTTCGGTGGGTAAGTATTGCGCTTGCATGAACGGGTGGCATTCCTCTTTAACGGACACGGCGATAAGCGCCGCCACGAATTATAAATATCGCTTCTCGCCGTGTCCGTTCCCTCTCTCCTACCTCTCCCCCAGAGGGGGAGAGTGATGAGGTCTCGCTTTGCGAGTTTTACATTATCGATACGCAATTATACCCGTGAACGGCTGGCTCGGTTTGCGCCTTTCACCGGGTTACTCCGATGAAAAACAAAATAACTTTGTCCTTCAATTCAAGAAACGAATGCCCCGCCTAGTGACAAAAGCGGCAGCGCACGATTATACTCGACCCATTCATTATTAATGACTCAAGCAGCGGGAGGAAAACCAGATGTCGAAGAAGCACCCAGTTATCGCAGTAACCGGTTCGTCCGGCGCCGGCACCACCACCGTCAAGGTTGCGTTCGAGCACATTTTCACCAGAGAAAACATCAAGGCAGCCGTGGTGGAAGGCGACAGCTTCCACTCGCTGAACCGGGTGCAATTCAAGGAAGCGGTCGCCAAAGCAGAAGCTCAGGGCAACGGCCATTTCAGCCATTTCGGCCCGGAAGCCAACCACTTCGACAAAATCGAAGAATTATTCAAGAGCTACGGCGAAACCGGCACCGGCAAGAAGCGCTACTACCTGCACAACGCCGATGAAGCCATGGCGCACAATGCCCGCCTGAAACTGGAAACCAAGCTGGGCGCCGGCGAATTCACCCCGTGGGAAGACATCCCCGGCGGAACGGACATCCTGTTCTACGAAGGCCTGCACGGCCTGGCGGCAAACGGCAAGATCGACGCGTCCAAGTATGTGGACCTGGGCGTCGGCGTGGTGCCGATCGTCAACCTGGAGTGGATCCAGAAAATCCATCGCGACGCCAAGGAACGCGGTTACTCGGCTGAAGCTACGGTGGAAACCATCCTGCGCCGCATGCCCGACTACGTGAACTACATCACCCCGCAGTTCTCGCGCACCGACATCAACTTCCAGCGCGTGCCGACGGTGGACACCTCCGACCCCTTCATCGCCCGCGACATCCCGACGCCGGACGAAAGCTTCGTGGTAATCCGCTTCAAGGACCCGAAGGGGATCGACTTCCCCTATCTGCAGAGCATGATCCACGACTCGTTCATGTCGCGCCGCAACACCCTGGTGGTGCCAGGCGGCAAGATGGGCTTCGCGATGGAAGTCATCCTCGCCCCGATGATCCACGACATGATGGAAGCCAAGAAGAAGAGCAATCGCTAAACCCTGCGCCTGAAACAACAAAACCGGGTACGGGCCTCTGCCCCTACCCGGTTTTTTGTGCCTGAAATCCGACACTAACGGTCATGGCCAACCGCCATGGTTGTTTCCCTCACTCGCGTTAACCGAACAGCATGGTGACTTCGTGCGTATCGCCATGCCGCTCGATGCGGATATCGTCGCAGGCCCGCTTCGCCAGGTTGATCATGTTGGCGTTATAAGCCTGGATTTCGGCGGTAAAGCCCCGTAAGCCGCGCTTCTTCGCATGTTCCATGAGCCTGAGCTGCATGGCGGTGCCGATTCCTTTACCCTGCCATCCCGGCGCCACCATATAGGCGACCTCCGCCATGTTGGCGGATGGGTTCACAAAATAAAACGCGCTGCCGATGATGGTTTCCTTCCCCTTGCTGCCATGCAGCGCCAGGAAGGCCACCTCGCCGTCCTGGTCGACATTGCACAGACGTTGCGCCTCGGCATCGGAAAGACGGTTCAGGCGCCGGAAAAACCGCGTGTAAAGATCTTCCTTGCTCATGCTCCGAAAAAACCCCTGCAAAGCCGGTGTGTCGCCGTCCCGGGTCGGGCGGATCAGCACCGTCTTCTGATCTCTCAGGAGCAGGCTCCTCTCTTCCCGGTCCAAAACCGCGCCGGACCTCTTGAGCGACATCCCCTTCTCGACATACCCCAGCTTCCTGGCCTCTTTCATCAGCTTGGGGCGGAAATCCGGATGGGCAATCCGGATCAGTGCGAGCGCTCTTTCGCGTATGGACTTGCCAAACAGGTAGGCCACACCATATTCGGTCACCACATAGTGGACGTCAGACCGCGCAATAGTTACGCCTTCTCCCCCCAGCAGCAACGGGCGGATGCGCGACACCTTGCCGTCTTCCGCCGTGGAGGTCAGGCAGATGATGGGCTTGCCGCCGGGCGACAGGGCTGCTCCCCGGATGAATTCCACCTGCGTCGACACCCCACCGCAAAACTGGCCGGCAAACTGGTCAGTGCAAACCTGCCCGGTCAAGTCAACTGAGCAGACCTGGTTCACCGAAACCATCTTGTGCTGCAGGGCAATGGTATCAATGGCACTAACGCGCTCGATAGCCTGGAAGGAAAACAGGGGGTTGCCGTCGATCAGGTCGTAAAGCCGCCGCGTGCCCAGGCAGTAGCTGCCGACGATCATACCCCGGAACCGGCTTTTGCTACGGCCGGTCACCACCCCTTTCTCCAGCAATTCGACCAGAGCATCAGTAATGACGTCCGTATGAATGCCGAGATCGCGCCGGTCACCCAGATACCGGAGCGTCGCCTGCGGCAGGTTGCCCAGCCCGATCTGCAAGGTGGAGCGGTCTTCGATGATGCTCGCGATACGCCGTGCTATCTGCTCGGTCACCTCGTCGATGGGCACCGCAGGCACTTCGATAACCGGCGTGTCATGCCAGACCATGCGGTCGAAGCGGCTGACATGGACGAGGCTGTCCCCGGTGGTGCGGGGCATGTTGGGGTTGATTTCGGCGATGACGCGCCGGGCGTTCTGGACCATCGAGGCGGTCACGTCCACCGAAACACCCAGACTCGAATAGCCGAATTCGTCCGGCGGAGACACCTGGACAAACGCCACGTCGATCGGGATGCGCCCGTTTTCGACGAGCCTGGGCACCTGCGACAGGGAGACAGGAATGTATTCGGCCAGCCCCTTTGCGACGGCAGCGCGCAGGTCGCTGCCGACAAAGAAGCATTTGTGCCGGTACCGCGTCGAAGGTTTGCCCTCCTTGTGCGGCATCGCGCCATCGGTCAGGAAATGAAAAAGCGTCACATCGGGGGGCGGATCGGCGAGATTTTCCAGCGCAGCGCACAGCAAACGGGTGGTTGCGCAGGCGGTGCCGAGATAAACATTGCTTCCGGCCTGAACCGTGGCAGCAGCCTCCTTCGCCGAAACCATCCTGGATTCGTGCCCCGCCAGGGCGGGATACGTCGAAACGATTTTTGCT
>CAMTYG010000161.1:0-10699 GCA_947085875.1 uncultured Sulfuricella sp. | reverse complement strand
CACCTTTCGAATCCTTGCTGTAGCTTACCGTCGTCATGGAGATCCTAGGAGTTATGATTATGAGTACGATCATCCAATTACCCAGCGAATTCTTAAGGCATACAACGAGCTCGGGCTCCCTGTTTTCAAGTCCAGTTTTTCTGGGAAATATAAACACTAGCGCAGCAACAAATTGCGCTGGACTATTTATAGAAATTCCTCAGGCCTTACAGAAACAAAATAAATCTAAAGACGTTGACGATTTTATTGGTGAACTGCTGGCACAAGACAAAATATTAGAAAGTGATTTGCATGATGGTCGGAAATGGGTTGCCGACGTTTTATATGATGGGCAGTCTGACTCTTTAAAAATCTTGAGATTACGCGCCGGATATTCACAAGCTCAATTGGCTGAGAAAATTGGCATGAAGCAGCCCAATGTATGCGAATTTGAGGCTGGGAAACGTAAGCCAACTATTGATACTCTAATGAAGTTGGCAGAGGCACTTGGAACCACAACTGATGTGATCTTGAAATCAATAAATCAATCGGAGTAACAGCACCATGGAGCGCTATTTACATACAATTTACTGCGATGATGTTCGACTTGAAGTAGGGAATAAGCAATCCCTAATGGGAATATATTCCAGTGATTTGTTTGTTCCTGAATTTCCTGTCGCGCTACCCAAGTTGTGTATCGTTGTAAACCTAGTCACGCCGATTGATAAGCCGTTAAAAGAATTAACTCTAAAAGTTACCAAGGACGATGAAACATTAATTGAGGTACCTGTAACTGGCGAACAGTTAAGTGAGCCTCAATCGAATATTATTGAAAATGGGGAAAAGGATAATTCCTATCGGCGCATTGGTTTAACTTTCACTTTAATGCTCGCACCATTCGCCATTGAAAAAGAGTGTATTTTACGAGTTCTGGCGATAACCGAAAGTGGTGAATTAAAAGGAAATGGCCTTAAAATAAAAATTGGGCAACTTCCGCCAGTGGTCTAGTTCAGCTTAACTTTAGCAGTAACTCCCAGTGCCCAGATTTGTCCGAACCGGCGAGCCAACCACATCTTGTGCCGCATGAAGACGGCTTCTTGCACGCCGATCAAAAACTCACCACCTCCCCCGCCTGCTCACTCGCATACCTCCCCAACGCCGCAAACAACTCCAGACCATCTCTTGTGTCACGCCAAGCCCCATCCTTCCACAAAAAATGATACCCCCCCGATTTCGCCGCCACCCAGATTTCCCGTGCCGCAGTCTGCCGGTTGACGATGATCTTGCTGCCATTCTCGAAGCTCAGTTCCAGAACCCCGCCGTTCATCTCGCAGTCGATATCCGTGTCACTGTCGTCCAGTGACTGCTCGATTCTGGCCAGTGTTTCGTCCGCCAGTTTGTTGAATTCGCTCTCGGTCATTTCGAGTTTTCCTTGTGATAAGATGATGCGCAAACCTACAGACTTCCGAGAATAATATGCGCTTCGTTTTTTTGCCAGTTCTGCTTATCCTTTTGCTCCAGGGTTGCGGCCACAAAGGTTCGCTCTATCTGCCCGCCCCTGATCAGGCGCCTGCCGCCACGACTCCGGCTGCGACTCAACCTGCCGCCGAGGAGAAAAAACCATGAAATTTTTCTCCCGCCATGATTCTGAATTGTGCGTCGAATCCGTTCCGCTTTCCCGCATTGCCGAAGAGTTCGGCACGCCCTGTTATGTCTATTCCCATGCCGCATTAAGCGCAGCCTATCAAAGTTTCGACTCGGCCTTCGCCGAGCGCGATCATCTGATCTGCTATGCGGTGAAGGCCAACTCCAGCCTCGCCATCCTCAATCTTTTCGCGCGCCTCGGCGCGGGATTCGACATCGTTTCCGGCGGCGAACTGGCGCGCGTCCTGGCGGCGGGCGGCAATGCAAAGAAAGTGGTGTTTTCCGGTGTCGGCAAGACTGCGGATGAAATGCGCCAGGCGCTTGAAGCAGGCATCCTGTGCTTCAACGTCGAATCGGAAAGCGAACTGGACCGCCTCGACAAAGTGGCCGGCGAAATGGGCCAGCGAGCGCCGGTGAGTTTGCGTGTCAATCCCGACGTCGACCCGAAAACCCACCCCTACATTTCCACCGGTCTCAAGGGCAACAAATTCGGCATCGCTTATGCCGATGCAGTCAGACTTTACTGCAAGGCGCGCGACCTGCCGCATCTGGAAGTGGTCGGCATCGACTGTCATATCGGCTCGCAAATTACCGAGCTTTCGCCCTTTGCCGATGCCCTCGATAAAATTCTGCTGCTGGTCGATGCCTTGGAAAAACAAGGCATCGCGATTCATCACCTCAATCTCGGTGGTGGCCTGGGAATTTGCTACAGCGACGAAACGCCGCCGTCAGTGGCCGACTACGCGGACGCGCTGCTGGAAAAACTCGCCGACCGCAAGTTCAAGATTATGCTTGAACCCGGCCGCGCATTGGTTGGCAATGCCGGTTTGCTGCTCACCAAAGTGGAATATCTCAAGCATGGCGAAACAAAAAATTTCGCCCTCGTCGATGCCGCGATGAACGATCTGATGCGCCCCGCACTTTACGATGCCTATCATGTGATTCTTCCCGTCAAGGAAAACACGGGCGTTGCGCAACGCTATGAAATCGTCGGTCCGGTGTGCGAGAGCGGCGATTTTCTTGGCCATGATCGCCACCTGCACCTCGCCGAAGGCGACCTGCTGGCGGTGATGTCGGCAGGGGCGTATGGCATGAGCATGAGCTCCAACTACAATACTCGACCGCGCGCTGCCGAAATCATGGTGCAAAAAAACAACACGCATTTGATTCGTGAACGAGAAAAAATTCCACAATTATTCGCGCTGGAACGGCTGCTCCCCTGAGTGTTTTTCATGTTCCACACATCCACGCGGCAGAAGAAATATGGCCGATCAATGTTGCCCATGGCCGATGTAGGCCATTGTCATTGCCATGGCCGCCACATTCCGATCGAAAAAACTCAGGTTGCCCTCACGTAAGCCCGTCTATTTCCAGCGAATTTCTTTTCATAAAGCTTTTTTATCTGTTGTGCATCTCCAAATATTTGGAATAGAATTTGAGCGCAAGGCGGAAACATGCTCTCGGTCATGCAGTCCTAACGGGAGGAACAACAAGGTTGTGCAGTCAGTTGTTCAGTGCGGCCGCTTTATTTTGGATTCGTTAACAGCGCCAAAATAAAAATGCACTCGAGATAACTTTCTACAATAAGGAGTCAGCAAATGGCAACAAAGAAAGCGACCAAATCTCCCGCCAAGGCACCCGCCAAAGCGACCGCAACCAAACCTATAGTTAAGGCCGCACCGGCTGGTGCAGCAAAAACCGCCGTCAAACCCGCAACAGCAACCAAGGCCACCGCAGCCAAAACAGCGCCGGTTAAAAAAGCTGCCGCTGCCAAGCCAGCCGCCAAGAAAACGGCAACCAAGGCCGCCGCCACCAAAACCGTAGCCACAGCAGCAGCGAAAAAACCCGCAGCAGCAGTCAAGAAACCTGCCGCAGCAGTCAAAAAAGCAACCACAACCACAACCAAAGCCACCGCCGCGAAAACAGCGCCGGTTAAAAAAGCTGCCGCTGCCAAGCCGGCGGCCAAGAAAACGGCAACCAAGGCTGCCGCCACCAAAACCGTAGCCACAACAGCAGTTAAAAAGCCCGCAGCGAAAAAGGCAACCACAACCAAGGCTACTACTGCGAAAACAACACCCGCTAAAAAAGTTGCAGCCAAACCCGCTGCGAAACCCGCAGCGAAAAAAACCGTCGCCAAAGCAGCGCCGGTTAAAAAAGCCGCTGCTGCCAAACCTGCAGCAGCTGCGGCAAAGTAGTTAACTACTCCAGCATAACGGCGGGTATAAAACCCGCCGTTATGCTTATTTTCCCTATTTTAAGATTCTTCATCCGCTCAACAACACTCCATCGCGATATTGACCGACCGGTCAGTCGATGCTAATTTGTCCCTATTTTTCCTGACTTAGCGAGACCGGCTGTGCCTCTGGCAAAATCCACCCCCAACTTGTCTGCGTCCGGCCCGCATGCGGTCGAACGTATCCTGGCCGCGGCCAAGGACCTGTTTGCCGAATCCGGTTTCAATGCGGCATCGATGAATGCCATCGCGGAGCGCGCCGGCGTCAGCAAGGCCAATGTCTTTCATCACTTCAAATCGAAGAACTCGCTTTATCTCGAAGTGCTGAAAACCGCCTGCAACGAACCCGGCCAGATCGATCAGCTCGGCAATGGCTCCGGCACCTTGGCCGAACGCTTGCGCGAATTCTCGCAAGCGCATCTGGCCAACATTCTGCGGGACGAAAAAATCTCCCGGCTGATCCAACGCGACTTGCTGGAAAACGGCCCGCAACGCGGCAAGGAACTCGCCGAACAGGTGTTCGGCCAGAATTTCGCGCGTCTGGTAGAGATCCTGCGCACCGGCCAGAAAAAAGGCGAACTGCGCAAAGGCGTTGATCCCGCCATGCTGGCCACGCTGCTGATCGGCGCAGACGTGTTCTTTTTCCAGTCGCGCGAGGTGCTGCGCCATTTTCCCGATGTCCACTTCACCGATACGCCGGAAAGTTACAGTGCAATGCTGGTGGATATCCTGCTGCACGGCATTCTTCCCCAACCCTGATGACCTTTGGATTAAACAACATGCAAACAATCCCATCAATCCTGATCCCCTGCCTGCTCGGCGCCGCCCTGCTACTGCCGGGCTGCGCGAAAAAGCCCGAAGAACAGAAGAAAGCCGGCCCGCCGGCGGCGATCATCACCGTCACCCAGGCGCAATCCCGCACCATGCAGGTGCTGGAGCAGTCGGTCGGCGAGGCGGACAGCTCCACCGCGCCCAAGGTGGGCGCCGAAGTGGCGGGGCGCATCATCAAGGTCTATGTGGAAATCGGTGCGCCGGTCAGGAAAGGGCAATTGCTGGCCGAAATCGATCCCGCCGATTTTTCCGCCGACGAAAAGCGCCTGGAAGCCCAGGCGACGAGTCAGCGCAAGCTGACCGAACGGTATCGCGAATTGGCTGGGAAGGGTTTTGTTTCGCCCTCCCTGCTGGAAGGTTACGAAGCCCAGGATGTCGCTGCGCGCGAGCAGTACAACCGTGCCGCCAAGAACCTTTCCCGCACCCGCATTGTGTCGCCGGTGGATGGGCGGGTCGACAGCCGCCTGGTTTCGGTGGGCGACTGGATCGAGCTCGGCAAGCCGCTGTTCCAGCTTTCCACCAGCGAGAACCTGCGCATCCGCCTGCCGTTCCCTGAAACCGCCGCGCAGCGCATCAAGGTCGGCCAGGCGGTCAAGCTTTCCACACCGACCGCACCGGACGCCAGCGTGACCGGCAAGATCGAACAGGTGCGTCCGATGGTGGGCGGCGCCAACCGCGCCTTCGACGCCGTGGTGGAAGTGAAGAACCCGGGCGGCTGGAAGCCGGGCGCTTCGGTCAACGGCGCGGTCGTCGTCGAGGAGCATGCGGATGCGGTCGCCGTGCCGGAAGTCAGCGTGGTGCTGCGGCCTGCCGGCAAGGTGGTCTACGTGATCGAGAATGACAAGGCCGTTCAGCACATCGTCACCACCGGCGTCACCCAGAACGGTCAGGTAGAAATTTTGCAAGGGCTCAAGGCGGGCGCAACGGTGGCCGTGGACGGCGCGGGCTTCCTCACCGACCAGGCGGCGGTCAGCGTGAAAGAAACGAACGCTAAAAAAGGTGCACAGAAATGACCTTGCCTGAACTTTCCATCAAACGCCACGTGCTGGCGTTCATGCTGTCGGCCGTGCTGGTGCTGTTCGGTTACATCAGCTACCAGCGCATTGGCATGGATCGCTTCCCCCAGATCGAGTTTCCCATCGTCTCGATTTCCACCACGCTGAAGGGCGCCAATCCCGACATCGTCGATGCCAGCATCACCAACGTGATCGAGACGTCGATCAACAGCGTGCCGGGCATCGAACACATCCAGTCCACCTCCTCTCCTGGCGTATCGGTGATCAACATCACCTTCAACCTGGACAAGAAAGTCGATATCGCCTTCAACGAGGTGCAAGCCAAGGTCAACCAGGTGTTGCGCCGCCTGCCCAAGGATGCCGACCCGCCCGTCGTCGCCAAGGTCGAGACCAACGCCATGCCGATCATGTGGCTGGCGCTGCGCGGCGACCGCACCCAGCAGCAGCTCAACCAGTACGCCATCAACATCATCAAGAAGCGTCTGGAAACCATCGACGGCGTGGGCGAAGTACGCCTGGGCGGACGGCGCGACCGCACCATCCGGGTCAACCTGCTGCCGGCGAAAATGGCCGCGTTCAAGGTCACGGCCCAGGATATCAATACTGCCTTTGCCAACGAGCACGTCCAGCTCGCCGGCGGCTTCCTGGTCGGCCAGCAGACCGAAAACCTGATCAAGCTCGACCTGGAATTCCACCGCCTCGACGATCTGGCAAAAATGATCGTCGCCTACCGCGATGGCGCGCCGGTGCGCCTCAAGGATGTCGCCGAAGTCGAGGATGCCCTGGCCGATTACCGGCAGCTCGCGCGCTTCATGGGCAACACCACCATCGGCCTGGGCATCGTCAAGGTCGCCAACACCAACACCGTGGCGATTGTCGAAGCGATCAAGAAGCGCCTGGAAACCGAGATCATCCCGCAACTGCCACCAGGCATGACGCTGGACGTGGTCTCCAACGATGCGATCTTCATCCAGGAAATCGTCGATTCGCTGAAGGAGCACCTGATTGAAGGCACCCTGCTCGCCTCGCTGGTCGTCTGGCTGTTTCTGCGCAGCATGCGCTCCACCCTGATCATCGCCACCGCCATCCCGGTGTCGCTGATGGGTGCGGTGGCGGTGATCTACTTCTTCGGCTACACCCTCAATTCGCTCACCATGCTCGCCCTGCTGCTGTTGATCGGAGTGGTGGTGGACGACTCCATCGTGGTTTTAGAGAATATTTTTCGCCACCGCGAGGAAATCGACGCCGACCCGGTCACGGCTGCCGTCAACGGCAGCCGCGAAGTGATGTTCGCGGTGATCGCCGCAACGCTGTCGCTGGTATCGATTTTCGCGCCGGTGATTTTTCTCGGCGGCATCATCGGCCAGTTCTTCAAATCCTTCGCGGTAGTGGTGACTTTCGGCGTGCTGGTGTCCCTGTTCGTGTCGCTCACGCTGACGCCGATGCTGTGCGCGCGCTACCTCAAGGTGGACAAGCAGCACGGGCGCCTGTATTACCTCCTGGATCGTTTCTTTCACGGCATGGACAACCTGTACCGTTATTTGCTCGACAAGGCGCTGCGGCACCGCTGGAAGGTGGTGGTGTTGACCCTGGCGACCGTGGTGGCGAGCGGCTATTTTTTCGCCAACGTCGGCAAAACTTTTGTCCCCGAAGAGGACGAAGGCCGCTTTCTGGTAAACCTGAAAACCCCGCTCGGTTCCAGCATCGAGTATACCGACAGCCGCTTGCGCATGGTCGAGGAACTGCTGTTCCGCCACAAGGAAATCGTCACCGAGTTTGCCCTGATTGGCCTCGGCAATGCGGGACAGGTCAACCAGGCAATGGTGGTGGTGCGCATGGCGCCGCGCGGCGAGCGGAAAATCAAGCAACAGGAACTCATTCCCATGATTCGTAAGGAGCTGGCGCAAATCCCCGGTGCGCGCGCTTTCGCCGCACCCTATCCGATAGTCGGCGGCCAGCGCGGCGAGCCCTTGCAGTTCGTGGTCAACGGCCCCAATCTCGACGAAGTGGGGCGCCTGGCCAAGATGCTGCAGCAAACCCTTTCGGCGGACCCTGGCCTGGGACGCATGGATCTCGATTTGCAGCTCGACCTGCCGCAACTCGTCCTCGATCCCGACCGCACCCGCATCGCCTCTGCGGGGCTGACGACCCATGACGTGGCGCTGGCGCTCAACATGCTCTCCGGCGGCGTGGACATCGCCAAATTCAACGACGAGCCGGGCGACGGCCAGCGCTACGATATCCGGGTCAAGGCCAGGGAAGGCGAGTTCAGCCAGCCTTCCGACCTGAACAAGATTTACCTGCGTTCGCGTGATGGGTCGCTGGTACGCCTGGACACCGTGACGAGCGTGAAGCAGACGCTGGGGCCCGCAGTGATCGGGCGCTTCGACCTGCAATATGCCGCCACGTTCTACGGCACTCCCACGATCCCGCTCGGCGACGCAGTGAACAAAGTGAAAGCGGCCACTGAAAATATCCTGCCGATGGGCTATACAATAAAAATGATCGGCGAGGCAGAAGAATTCGGCAAAACCGTGCAGTACATGACCTTCGCCTTCTCCCTGGCGATGGTCCTGCTGTACATGGTGCTGGCGAGCCAGTTCAACTCCTTCATCCAGCCCTTCATCATCATGGTGGCGCAACCGCTGGCGATCATCGGCGGGGTGATGGCCTTGTGGCTGTTCAATCACACTCTCAACATCTATTCGATGATCGGCCTGGTGCTGCTGATCGGCCTGGTGGCGAAGAACTCCATCCTGCTGGTGGATCTCACCAACCAGCGGCGTTTGGAGGGGAAGGGCATCGACGCGGCGCTGTCCGATGCCTGCCCGATCCGCATGCGACCGGTGCTGATGACCTCGCTGACGGTGATCCTGGCCCTGCTGCCGGCAGCGCTGGGTCTGGGTGCCGGCGCGGAAACCAACGGCCCGCTGGCGGTGGCGGTGATCGGCGGCATGATCACCTCGACCCTGCTCACCCTGGTGGTGGTGCCGGCGGTGTATTCGCTGGTGGAGAACGGCCTGCTGCGCTGGCAAGCCCGGAATCCGCAGGCGGTCGATGTAGGATGAGGTGAAGCATGAACCGCATCGTTCGCGCGATTGATGCGGTTCGCTTCGCTCACCGGCATCCTACGGGATTTGTTGCCTGCGAATTTGTTGAGGCGCTGTTTGAATGAAAAAAGCCGGGTTGCCCCGGCTTTTTTCATTCAGGAAACCCTGCGCTCAGAACCTGTAGGCCATCCCCAACGAAGCCACATCCACATCCGTTCCAACTGAACTGGCAACCTTGTTATAACGCTCGAATTCGAGGCGAAGACCGATATTCTTGTTGATGTTGTACTCCGCACCTACGCCCAACTTGAAATCATCGCCGCTGTAGTCCTTGTTACCAAATATACCCGTGCCGGTTGTCTTGGCATCATCCCAATGGTATCCGAGCTTACCGAAAACAGAGAAATTCTCGTTTATGGGTAGTATCCCGACCGCATTCACTTCCCAGAGAGTAACCGCTGCTTCAGCATTGATGGAAGCAACCGGACCTGTTGTAGTCATTGAGATTGAAGTTTTTCCAAGGTCTGTATAACCTCCTTCGACCGCAAAGTTCTTGTTCACTTTGTAGCCTGCGAAAAGCTTGTATGCCGTGTCACTCGTGTCGGCAGTCGCAGTTGCCGTCGCAAACCCAGCCGCCAACGCAGCCGCAACGGCCTCATTCGTGTCGACATCAATTGAAGAACTCCCCAACGACGCTCCCGCATACCATCCCGACGCATCCGCCGCCATCACATTGGAAGCGACAACGCCAGAACCAACCAGCAGCGCGGCAATTACTGTTTTTCTTAACATCCTATTTCCCCTTCAAAATTTGGAACCCATTAATGATAAAAACATACAGCTGACGGCATAATTACGTATTTAGTAATTTACGTCAACAATTACGTTCATGTTTATTGCGATTAACGTAAGGAAACCCGACACTTTCACTCATGAGTTTGGGGAAAGTGATCAGAAAATTACGCGAGGAGCGCGGTTGGAGCCAGGAAGAACTGGCGCACCGGGTCGGCATTTCGACCGCCAATATTTCGAGAATCGAAACCGGGAAACATGGCGCAAGTGAAACATTAAAGGTGTTGCTGGCCCGTGAATTCGGCTATAAGGTCTATCAACTGATTGCGCTGGCCGAAGGTGTCCGCTCTCCCGAAATACCGCCGCTGCGGGATCAGGATGAAGAAACCCTGCTCGATTATTTCCGCTCCATGGACAAAGAGCAGCGCTCACTGTTCAAAGCAGTAGGCGCAGAGTTTGTACGCTCCCGAGGGATTACCCAGAAATCACCCTAGCCCAACAAGCCTTCGTAGGATGCGGTGAGGAACGAACCGCATCAATCGCGAGACCCGACACAAGCACAAAAAATCCCTCATGACCGAATATCGCCGCGCCCATGTTCCCGGAGCAAGCTGGTTTTTCACGGTCAACCTCGCCGAGCGCAAGGAAAACTGGCTTCTCGTCGAAAGAATCGACGTACTGCGCGCAGCATTCGAGACAGCACGGGCGCGGCATCCGTTCCGCATGGACGCCGTGGCGATCCTGCCCGACCACTTGCATTGCATCCTGACGCTGCCGCCGGACGATATGGACTTTTCCACCCGCTGGGGCTTGATCAAGGGATATTTTTCCCGCGCCATCGAGAAAGGCGAACGAATTTCCTCAAGCCGGGTGAAACGAGGCGAACGGGGTATCTGGCAACGCCGTTTTTGGGAGCATCTGATCCGCGACCAGGACGATTTCAACCGCCATGTCGATTACATACACTGGAATCCGGTGAAGCACGGTTGGGTGCGCCGCGTTGCGGATTGGCCGCATTCCAGTTTTCACGAATATGTGCGGCAGGGCGTCTATCCGGTGAATTGGGGCGGCGAGGGGAAGACAGACATCGGCGGCGGCGAATGACGCGATTGATGCGGTTCGCTTCGCTCACCAGCATCCTACTGACTTCGTAT
>CAMTYG010000160.1:0-7956 GCA_947085875.1 uncultured Sulfuricella sp. | reverse complement strand
GCTCTGCAGGATGCGTCCGGTCACGCCTTCGCCAATCAGAAACCGGCCGCGCCGAATCTCTTCCGGCGACAGCCCAACTGCAGCCACCACCTGCAGGCCGCCGTCTTCCTCCACCAGGCTGACCATGCTGCGCTGCATATACAAGTGCGAGGAAAGCAGGCTCAGCACGCCACGCAGGGTCTTGTGCAGATCGAGCGAGGAGCCGAGAATCTTGCTGATTTCATATATGGTGACTAATTGCACCGATGGAGTGTCTTGTGCCATGTTCGGTTCCGGACAATATTGACTACGACTACATCGGCACACGCAAGTTTCGCGCCAAGCGGCCATTCCGAATTCAGCAACGGGTCAGGAAGAGCGTCTTATCTTGGGTGCAGTCAATTAGCGGAATTTTTTCAGGTACCGTTCCAGGATTTCAGAACAGGAATTCGAGCAACGGAATGGTGCATGGGGACGAAAATGGGGCTGGGAATGGCGCGCTGCAGAAGCCAGAACTGGTAAATGGCGCCGGTGTAGCCCGTCACGCTTTTTTACCGCCAGCGCGCCGGAGGGGAGAACCGCAGCGCCGCCCCATCGCAGGCCGCGTCTAAAATGGGCAGAACGCCATGGCATGATTTGCCGCAAGGTAATAGACTGATATTTTCTGAAGATTATGACCGACAAATCCACTCCCCGCCTGCGCATCCTGTTCGGCCATGCCATCGCCCTGGGCTCCGGCAAGGCGGACCTGCTCGAACAGATCGCCGAAACCGGCTCGATCTCCGCCGCCGCCCGACGCATGAACATGAGCTACCGGCGCGCCTGGCTGCTGGTGGACACCATGAACCAGTGCTTCCGCAAGCCGCTGGTGGGTACCGCCACCGGAGGCAAGGGCGGCGGCGGCGCGCAAATCACCGACCTGGGGATGGAAGTCCTGCGCCGTTACCGCGAAATGGAACGCAAAGCCGCCGTTGCCGTGTCGGAAGACATGACGGCTCTTTCCACGCTCTTCGCTGAAAAGCCGCCCGAAGATGCCGATTGACACCCCGCCATACCGACAGTAAAGTGGCGCAAAGCGTTATATCCGGTCGGATACATCACGCTGCCAACTTCCCTGACCTTCAATATCGGAGCACTCCCATGAAAATCATCCAATCCCTGCTGTTAGCCTTGTGTCTGGCCCTCACCCTGCCCGCACAGGCAGGCGGCAAGATCACCATCGCCGCCGCAGCCGATCTCAAGTTCGCCATGGACGAAATCGTGGCGGCGTACAAAAAGGCCCATCCCGGCGACGAGGTGGTGACGATTTACGGTTCCTCCGGAAAATTCCACACCCAGATTCAGCAGGGCGCGCCCTACGACCTGTATTTCTCTGCCGACATCGCTTACCCCCGCTCCCTTGCCGCCGAAGGATTCGCCGCCTCGGCAGTGCGCCCCTACGGCATCGGCCGCATCGTGCTGTGGAGCCCGGTGATGGATGCCTCCAAAATGGAGCTGAAAAGCCTGCTTGACCCCGCCACCGGAAAAATCGCCATCGCCAACCCGAAACATGCCCCCTACGGCAAACGCGCCGAGGAAGCCCTGCGCGCCGCCGGGGTGTGGGACAAGGTGGAGCCCCGGCTGGTCTATGGCGAAAACATCGCCCAGACCGCCCAGTTCGTGCAAAGCGGCAACGCACGGGTGGGCATCATCGCACTGGCCCTGGCGGTAAATCCGGAACTGGCGAACCGGGGCGGCTACGCCCTGATCCCCGACGCGCTGCATGCGCCACTGGAGCAGGGCTTCATTATCACCCGGCGGGCGGAGAACAACTCCCTGGCCCATGATTTCGCCAACTACCAGGGATCGAAGGAAGCGCGCGCGGTGATGGTGCGTTACGGCTTCGCCCTGCCGAACGAAGCGACTGGCAAGTAAGGGCTCGGATCATGCCTTTCTCCGACGCCGACCTTGCCGCCGTCTGGCTGACCCTGAAGCTGGCCACGGTGGTGACCCTCATCCTGATGGTCATCGGCACCCCCATTGCCTGGTGGCTGGCGCGCACCCGCTCCCGGCTGAGAGGGCCGGTGGGCGCGGTGGTGGCGCTGCCCATCGTGCTGCCGCCCACGGTGCTGGGCTTCTACCTGCTGGTGGCGATGGGGCCTCACGGCCCGGTGGGGCGCCTTACGGAAAGCCTGGGGCTGGGCACCCTGCCCTTCACCTTCTGGGGGCTGGTCGTGGCTTCGGCATTCTATTCCCTGCCCTTCGTGGTGCAGCCGATCCAAAATGCCTTCGAAGCCATCGGCGACCGCCCGCTGGAAGTGGCCGACACCCTGCGCGCTTCGCCCCTCGACGCCTTCTTCACCGTGGCGCTTCCCCTGGCGCGCCCCGGCTTTCTTACCGCCGCGATTATCGGCTTCGCCCACACCGTGGGGGAATTCGGCGTGGTGCTGATGATCGGCGGCAACATTCCGGGGCAGAC
The DNA here is from genome assembly GCA_947085875.1 of uncultured Sulfuricella sp. Lineage (GTDB taxonomy): Bacteria > Pseudomonadota > Gammaproteobacteria > Burkholderiales > Sulfuricellaceae > Sulfuricella. The sequence continues at coordinate 5,519 of CAMTYG010000160.1, read as the reverse complement.
CCGCGTGGTGTCGGTGCAAATCTACGACCACGTCGAGGCGATGGAATATGCCCAGGCCCACTGGCTCTCCGGCGGCATGCTGCTGTTTTCCTTCCTGGTGCTGCTGGTGCTGTACGGTTCCGGCAGGCGGACGCAGAAAGCCGGAGCATGAGCGGCATTACCGCCCGGCTCGGCCTCGCCCTGGGCGAATTCCGGCTGGACGCCTCGTTCGAAGCACCGGGGCGGGGAGTGACCGCGCTCTTCGGCCATTCCGGCTCGGGCAAAACCACGCTGCTGCGCTGCCTCGCCGGCCTGGAACAGTCATCGGACGGCTATCTGGAAGTCAACGGCGAAATCTGGCAGGACGATGCAAAGGGGCTTCACCTGCCCACCCACCGCCGCCCGCTGGGCTACGTATTTCAGGAAGCCAGCCTGTTCCCGCACCTCGATGTGCGCCGCAACCTGGAATACGGCTGGAAACGCATTCCGGCGGCGGAACGACGGGTGAGTTTCGAGCAGGCGGTGGAACTGCTCGGCATCGGCCATCTGCTCGACCGCAGCCCGGCGCATTTATCCGGCGGCGAACGCCAGCGCGTGGCGATCGCCCGGGCGCTGCTGTCCAGCCCGCGCCTGCTCCTGATGGATGAGCCCCTGGCCGCACTGGACCTGGCCAGCAAGAAGGATATCCTTCCCTACCTGGAGCGCCTCCACGACGAGCTTTCGATCCCGGTAATCTATGTCAGCCATTCTCCGGACGAGGTCGCGCGACTGGCCGACCACATGGTGCTGATGGACAGGGGAAAAACCGTGGCAAACGGGCCGCTTCATGCGATGCTGGCGCGCCTGGATCTGCCCCTGGCCCACGGCGACGAAGCGGGCGTGGTGGTGGATACCGTGATCGGGGCGCATGACGACGCTTTTCACCTCACCCGGCTGGATTACTGCGGCGGCAGCATCAGTGTCGCCCGGCAAACCCATGCACCGGGGCACCCCCTGCGCCTGCGCATCCACGCCCGCGACGTGAGCCTCGCGCTGGGGCGCCACGACGATTCCAGCATCCTCAACGTCCTGCCGGCCCAGGTAGTGGAAATTGCCGACGAAACCCCCTCTCAGGTCATGGTTCGGCTCGACACGGGTGGTGTCCCGCTGCTGGCGCGGGTCACCCGAAAATCCTGCACCATCCTGAAACTTCAGCCGGGAACAACTGTTTTTGCCCAGGTAAAGAGCGTTGCCCTGCTGGGGTGAGAGTGTTACGACAGGAGACGGCTGCGAGCGAACCCCAACACAACGGCGCCGGGGAAATGATGAAAAAACGGCGGAATTGGCGCATTTTTCATTCTCAATGCATAATCCGGACCTTGCACCCATAACGACACAACCCTCATGCTCGACGACATCAAAAAAACTCTGTAGGCGACAGCCGACAAGCTGCGCGCCAATATGGACGCCGCCGAATACAAGCACCTCGTGCTCGGCCTCATCTTCGTCAAATACATTTCCGACACCTTCGCCGCCCGTCGTGCCGAGCTGACCCGGCGCTTTGCGGACGCGTCCGACGATTACTTCCTCCACGATGCCGGCCTCTTGGCCGCCGAACTGGAAGACCGCGACTACTACAAAGAAGTGAACGTCTTCTGGGTGCCGGAAGCCGCCCGCTGGGAGGCCATCCGCGCCGCCGCCAAGCAGCCGGACATCGGCAAGCGCATCGACGATGCATTGGCGCTGATCGAACTGGAAAACCCCAAGCTCAAGGGCATTCTCGACAAACGCTATGCTCGCGCCCAGTTGCCGGACGGCAAGCTCGGCGAGCTGGTCGATCTGGTCTCCACCATCGGCTTTGGCGACGACGTGAGCGTGGCCCGTGACGTTCTGGGGCAGGTGTATGAATACTTCCTCGGTCAGTTCGCCAGCGCCGAAGGCAAGAAGGGCGGACAGTTCTACACCCCGGCCAGCATCGTCAAAACGCTGGTCGCCGTTCTCGCCCCGCACCACGGCAAGGTCTACGACCCCTGTTGCGGCTCGGGCGGCATGTTCGTGCAGTCGGAAAAGTTCATCGAAGCCCACGGCGGCAAGCTGGGCGACGTCTCCATCTACGGGCAGGAATCCAACCCGACCACCTGGCGCCTCGCGGCCATGAACCTCGCCATTCGCGGCATCGACTTCAACCTCGGCCGCGAACCCGCCGACACCTTCATCCGCAACCAGCACCCGGATTTACGCGCCGATTTCATCCTCGCCAATCCGCCCTTCAACATCAGCGACTGGTGGCATGGCAGCCTGACCGGCGACCCGCGCTGGGAATACGGCGACCCACCGGCCGGCAACGCCAACTACGCGTGGTTGCAGCACATGCTCTACCACCTCAAACCCACCGGCCGAGCAGGCATCGTGCTGGCCAACGGCTCCATGAGTTCCAGCCAGAACTCCGAAGGCGACATCCGCCGCGCCATGGTCGAGGCCGATGTGGTGGAAGTGATGATCGCCCTGCCCGGCCAGCTCTTCTTCAACACCCAGATCCCCGCCTGCCTGTGGTTCCTCGTCAAACAGAAAACCACCCGCCAGGGCGAAGTGCTGTTCATCGACGCCCGTAAGCTGGGCAGCATGATCAGCCGGGTGCAGACGGAATTCACCGACGAGGTCATTGACCGGATCGCCGGCACCGTTGCCGCGTGGCGAGGAGAAATCCCCCTCAATCCCCCTTTTACAAAGGGGGAAGCAAGTATTCCTGCGACTGAACAAGTTCCCCCCTTTGAAAAAGGGGGGCTAGGGGGGATTTACCAGGACACCCCCGGCTATTGCCGCAGCGTCAAGCTGGCCGAGATCGCCGAACACGGCCACGTCCTCACCCCCGGCCGCTACGTCGGCGCGGAGGCGGTGGAAGACGATGAGGAAGTCTTTGCCGACAAGATGCAGGCGCTCACCGAAAAACTGGGCGAGCAGATGGCGAAGGGCGTGGAGCTTGACCAGTTGATCCGGCAGAAGCTGGGGAGGCTGGGGCATGAGTTCTAAACAGATGGATTTCAGTGGGCTTGTTGAGCTTGTTCAGCAGACCCACGCGGCATTCTCTGCACAAGCCAATAAAGCAGTCAACGTCAGCCTAACCCTGCGTAATTGGTTCATTGGTCATTACATTGCCGAGTATGAGTTACAGGGAGCGGATCGTGCGAATTATGGAGAACATTTATTGGAAACGCTGGCTGAACAACTGGCCAGCAACGGATTAAAACGTATCGAAGCGCGTGAACTTCGTCGCTTCCGTCAGTTTTACAACAGCTACCCACAGATTCGGGATTCGCTGACTCCCATATTGTTAGCCTTGCCGCTAGCTGAAAAATTGAATCTGCCCGAAATTCGGGAGGCGCTGTCTCCCGAATCATCTGACGCATTGCCGAACACCCATCCTCGCCTATTACTTGATCGCCTGTCGTTCTCGCACTTTGCCGAGCTTCTACAAATCGAGACGCCCATAAAACGCCGTTTTTACGAAATCGAAACAGTGCGTGGCAACTGGTCAGTACGCGAACTTAAACGACAGATTGCCACACAGTATTTCGAACGCAGCGGCCTATCCATCAACAAGGACGCGCTCGCTCACTTGACCCACCAACAAGCACAAACGCAAGCCCCGCAACACATTATCCGAGACCCCTACGTGTTTGAATTCCTCGGACTATTGCCACAAGAGGTGATGACCGAACGCAAATTGGAAAACGCCCTGCTCGACAAGCTGCAAGCCTTTCTAATCGAACTCGGCCACGGCTTCTGTTTCGAGGCGCGACAAAAACGAATCCTCATCGGCGGCGAACATTGCTTTGTCGATCTGGTTTTCTACCATCGCATCCTCAAATGCCATGTGCTGGTTGAACTGAAAAATGATGCCTTCCGCCATGAGCACCTCGGCCAACTCAATGCCTACGTCAGCTACTACAAACAACACGAAATGACCGAGGGCGACCAGCCGCCCATCGGCATTCTGCTGTGTACGCAGAAAAACCACGACATGGTGCAATTCGCTCTCGCCGACATGAACAACAGCCTGTTTGTATCGCGTTACCAATTACAACTGCCACCACAAAACGAGATGGAAGAATTCTTGCGGCAGGCATTGATGGAACTGGGTGAGGCAGAAGCTGGGGGGGCTGGGCTATGAGTTCTGAACGCTTGCAGGAAAACGAAACCGTCGAACTCAAAAAAAGCCTGGCTGAACTCAAGCAGGGGCTGATTTCGATGGCCGCCATCCTCAACAAGCATGGCGCTGGTGAGCTGTGGTTCGGCATTGCGCCGGACGGGCGGACGATCGGCCTCGATGTCAGCGAAAAGACCCTGCGCGATGTTTCGCAAGCCATCGGCGCGCACATCGAACCGCGCATTTACCCACACATCGAGCAAACACAGTACGACGGCAAGGCCTGCCTGCGCATTACCTTCAACGGACAAGAGACGCCTTACTTCGCCTATGGCCGTACCTACATGCGCGTGGCCGACGAAGACCGCCAGCTCAGCGCCCGAGAACTGGAAAATCTCATCCTCGGCAAAAACCGCGATGCCCTGCGCTGGGACAATGAAATCTGCAATATCACGGTCGACGCGCTGGATGCGGACAAAATACGCCGCTTCGTCGAACGTGCCGGTCTACCCTGGGACACGCCGGCCAATGCGCTGGGCAAGCTGGAATTGCTGCAAGATGGGCAGGTTCAGGTTCTCAACGCCGCCCGCCTGTTCTTTACCGCGCAGCCCATTCAACTGCGCTGCGCCGTTTTCGCCAGCACCACCAGCGCCACCATCATCGACCGCCACGATTTCGATGGCGACATCCTCGAGCTGATCGACGAAGCACAAAAATACATCCTCAAAAACATCCACATCGGCATGCGGCTGGAAGGGCTTTATCGCGTCGACGTGCCGGAAATCTCGATGGAAGCCCTGCGCGAAGCCATCATCAACGCCTTCTGCCACCGCGACTGGCGCGACCCGGACTACATCCACATCGCCATCTTCAAAGACCGGGTAGAGATTCGCAACCCCGGTCTGCTGCTGGACGGGCTGACCATTGACGACATTCGCCGTGGTAATGTTTCGCGCCGCCGCAACCCCTTGATCGCTGACCTGCTCCGGCGTATCGAAATGGTCGAAGGCTGGGGGCGCGGCATGCCGCTGATTCTGAAAAATGCCCCCAATGTGGAATTCCGGGAAATCGCCGGGCTGTTTATTTCCAGCTTTGCGCGGCCTTCATTTTTTGAGGGGGTCACCCAAGAAACGACTGTCGAAAACGCTTCTAGTACTACAGGAACGACTACAGGAATCGCTAAAGAAACACCAAAGAAACACCAAAGAAAATTTGTTGGCCATCATCCGGGAACAACCCAGCCTGAGCGTTAAGGCCCTGGCAGAATTAACGGGCAGCACCGTGGCCAGCATTCAGCACCACTTGAGGATGCTCAAAGGCGCTGGCCGCATCCGTCACGTCGGCCCGACCAAGAGCGGATATTGGGAAATACTGGGTGAGGCAGAAGATGAGGGGGCTGGGGTATGAGTTTTAG
>CAMTYG010000159.1:0-13364 GCA_947085875.1 uncultured Sulfuricella sp. | reverse complement strand
TTTTCAGGAGGATTTAATGAGTGTGGCGGTTGTTGTCTATTTGGTGCTTGGCCTGGTGCTGCTGGTCGCTGGCGCCGATCTGCTGGTGCGCGGCGCCTCGCGGTTGGCGTTGCGGTTTGGCATTTCACCACTGCTGATCGGGCTCACCGTAGTCGCCTTCGGCACCAGCGCGCCGGAGCTGGCAGTGAGTGTCCAGGCCGGCCTGGCGGGCCAGTCGGGAATCGCTGTCGGCAACATCGTGGGCAGTAATATTTTCAACGTGTTGGTGGTGCTTGGTTTTTCGGCGCTCATCACACCGCTGGTGGTGTCGCAGCAACTGGTGCGGATTGACGTGCCGCTGGTGATCGGAGCGTCGGTGCTGTTCTTGATCATGGCATTCGATGGCCGCATCGGTCTTTTCGACGGCCTGCTGCTGGCTGGCGGCATCGTGGCTTACATCATGTTCAGCATCCAGCAAGGCCGCAAGGAAAGCGCGGCGGTGCAGGCCGAGTATGCGCAAGAGTTCGGTGACGGAGCCAGTCCGTTGCTGGGGCGGCTGCCGGTTCAGATCGGGCTCATCGTCGGCGGTCTTGTGCTGCTGGTGCTCGGCGCCACCTGGCTTGTCGAAAGCGCGGTGTCGATCGCTCGTATACTGGGTGTGAGCGAAGTGATTATCGGCCTGACCATTGTCGCCGCCGGCACTTCATTGCCGGAGCTCGCGACGTCGGTCGTGGCGGCGATGCGCGGCGAACGCGACATTGCGGTGGGTAACGTGATCGGCAGCGGCCTGTTCAACATTCTCGCGATCGCCGGCATCGCCGCCGTGGTCACGCCGGGCGGGCTCGAGGTTGCACCGGCGCTGATCCGCTTCGATATCCCGGTGATGGTCGCGGTGGCGCTCGCCTGCCTGCCGATTTTCGCCACCGGTCATCTCATCGCCCGCTGGGAAGGGGCGCTGTTCCTGGCTTACTACCTGGCCTACGTATTGTATCTGGTCCTCGCGGCGACACAGCACACGGCACTGCCTGCATACAGCACCGGCATGCTCGGCTTCGTGCTGCCACTCACGGCCGTGACGCTAGTCGTGCTGCTGGTGCGCCACCGCGCGGCGATGAGGACAACGCCATGACCCAGGCAAAGAATAACCCGCTGCTCGAACTCCTGGTCACCATCATTTTCCCCTCCGTGATCCTGATGAAGTTCAGCGACCCGGAGAGTCTGGGCGCCGTCAACGCGCTGCTTCTGGCACTGGCTTTCCCGCTGCTCTGGGGTGCGCGGGATTTGCTCGCGCGGCGCAAGGTCAACCTGCTGGCGGTGCTGGGCCTGGTCAGCATCCTGCTCACCGGCGGCATCGGCCTGTTGCAACTGGACACGCAGTGGCTGGCGGTCAAGGAAGCCGCCATTCCCGGCCTGATCGGCCTGGCTGTTGTCGTCTCCGCCTACACCCGCTACCCGCTGGTGCGGGTAATTCTGTTCAGCCCGGCGGTAATGGACGTTGAACGCATACGGAATGGCCTGGAGCAGCGCGGCAACGGCGCCGTCTTTGAAGCCCGCCTGAAGACCGCCACCTGGATGCTGGGCGGCTCTTTCTTCTTTTCGGCTGCCATGAACTATCTGCTCGCCACGCGGATCGTCACCAGCCCGGCCGGTACGCAGGCCTTCAACGAGGAGCTGGGCCGCATGACCCTACTGAGTTACCCCATGATCGCACTGCCCTCGATGTTGATCCTGATGGCGGTGCTGTACTACCTGGCGAGATCGATCCGCCTGCTCGCCGGGCTGAAACTTGCCGAGGCGCTCAAACACTGAAGCAGAGAAAGCCTTTATGTGGCCTCGTTTTAACCGAATGAAAGGGCAGCAAGCATGAACAGCAAACCTGAAAGAGATGTGGAAAAGACCTACCCCTTGCCGGAATTCATTGCGAAGTTGCGGCGCTTGGCCGATGCGCTCGAACAAGGCGAACGCTTTGAAATCCAGATTGCGGGCGAAAGAATCTCGGTGCCGGTGCGGGCAATCTGCAATATCGAGCACGAACGCGAAGGCGAGTCGGAAGAAATCGAATTCCAGATTAAATGGGAGAACCCGCAATGAACCCTGAACAGCAGAAATCCATCCTTGCCATCGCCCTGTACGCGGCCTTCGCCGACGGCGTCAAGCACGAGCGCGAGCGCGAGGAGATCCGCCGCATCGCCGAATCCCTGGGCACGGACTCAGCCGTGCCTGATCTTGCCCGGCTCTACCAGGACGTGCTGCTCAAGCGGGTCAGCCTGGAAGCAGCCGCCGCCGCGCTGCATGATTCCGGCGAACGCCAGCTGGCCTATGAAATGGCGGTGTGCGTATGCAATGCCGACGGCCGCCAGAGCGAGGCGGAACAGCGCTTCCTGAACGAACTGAAGGCCTTGTTGAAGCTCGATGCGGTGCAGACCGAAGTCGTCGAGGGCGAGGCCGATACCATCGCCGAACTGAGCGAGGCCGCCGTGCCCTCGGCCGCAACCGTCCCGCCCGGCCCGGTGGTGGCGGCGCAGCCGAAGGTGCCCGAGGCCGAACTGGACAAGTCCATTCTCAATTACGCCCTGCTCAACGGCGCGCTGGAACTGCTGCCGCAGTCCTGGGCGTCGATGGCCATCATCCCGCTGCAGATCAAGATGGTCTATGGCATCGGCCAGGCTCACGGGGTTGAACTCGACCAGGGCCACATCAAGGAATTCATCGCCGCCGCCGGGGTCGGCCTGACCTCGCAATATCTCGAACAATTCGGCCGCAAGCTGCTGGGCGGGTTGCTCGGCAAGGCGGCAGGCAAGGCTTTCGGCAATATCGGCGGCGCGGCCACCGGCATGGCCTTTTCCTTCGCCACCACCTACGCCCTGGGGCAGGCCGCCAAGCGTTATTACGCCGGTGGGCGGGTGATGAGCACGGCGCTGCTGCGCGACACTTTCCAGAACCTGCTGGAGCCGGCCAAACAGATGCAGACGCAATACCTGCCGCAAATCCGCCAGCAGGCCGAGACGCTCGACATGGGCCGCGTCATGGCCATGGTGCGCGGAGCATAACGTCCATGCGGTTATTTTCCCCGCTTTATCAACGCGCGATGGCCTGGTCGCGGCATCGGCGCGCGCCCTGGTACCTGGGTGCGATGAGCTTCGCTGAATCATCGTTCTTCCCGATACCGCCGGACGTGATGCTCGCGCCCATGAGCCTCGCCAATCCATCCAGGGCCTGGCGCCTGGCCCTGCTGACCACGCTGGCGTCGGTGGCCGGCGGCCTGTTTGGCTATGCCATCGGCTATTTCGCCTTCGACGCCATCGAACCCTGGCTGCGAGAAACCCGCTATTGGGCTAGCTATCAGTCGGCGGTTGAATGGTTCGGACGCTGGGGATTCTGGGCGGTGTTCGTCGCCGGCTTTTCGCCGATTCCCTACAAGGTCTTCACCATCGCCGCCGGCGCCCTGTCGATGGCGCTGCTGCCCTTCACCCTGGCCTCGCTGGTCGGGCGCGGGGCGCGCTTCTTTCTGGTCGCCGGGCTGATGGCCTGGGGCGGGGCGCGCATGGAGGCGGCGCTGCACCGCTACGTCGAGCGCCTGGGCTGGGCCACCGTCGCCCTGGTCGTGGTCGGCGCGCTGCTCTACCAGTGGGCGGGTGCGCCATGAGCGAGCCTGCGGTCAAGCCCCTTCATTCCGTCGCGCGCAACCTGGCGCTGGGCCTGCTCACCGCCACGCCCCTGCTGGTGACTTGGCTGGTGCTGGATTTTCTCGCCAGTTATCTCGCCCGCGCCGGCGCGCCGTGGGTCGATGCTTTGGCCGCCGCGCTGCGCCCGCTGAGTCCGGAGACCGCCGAGGCGCTGGATACGCCGGTCTTCCGCTTCGTCCTGGCGCTGCTCTTCGCCCTGGCCGCCCTCTTCGTGCTGGGCCTGGCGACCCGCCAGGTGGTTGGGCGGCGGCTCATCGCCGCCTTCGAGGCGATCGTCGCCCGCATTCCCCTGGTCGAGAGCATCTATGGGGCCACGCGCAAGTTCCTGCGCGTGGTGCGCGAGAAGCCCGCCGGGGTGCAGCGCGTGGTGCTGATCGAGTTCCCCAGCCGGGACATGAAGGTGGTGGGCTTCGTTACCCGCATTCTCAAGGACGCGGAAACGGGCGAGGAACTGGCGGCGGTCTACGTGCCCACCACGCCCAACCCCACCTCGGGCTACATCGAGATCGTGCCGCTATCACGTGTGGTTTTCACCGGCTGGACGATGGACGAGGCCATGAGCTTCATCATCACCGGCGGCACCAGCGCCCCCGAGCTCATTCACTACTCGATCTCGGCGCAGCCGCCAGGCGATGCGTCATCGGGCAGGGCGGAATGACCCGGGCATGACGAGCCTTATTGAACGGGAACGCAGCAGGGATCGATCAGGATGGCGCGCGCGGAAGATTCCCGCCGGCGCCATCCCCTTCATCCCGTCCGTGGCGGTATGGCGGGAATGGCTGGAGGAACATCCCGCAGCCCGGCAAGAGGAGACACCATGACCGCCGCCTTCCAGGAAATTGCCCTGCTGCTCGCCGCTGCCGCCGGCTTCGGCGCCTTGGCGATCCGCCTGCGCCAGCCCCTGATCCTGGCCTATATCGTGGTGGGCATCCTGGCCGGGCCGGTGGCTCTGGGCTGGGTCACGGCGCGCGACCCGCTCGATCTGCTGGCTCAGGTCGGGGTGGCGGTGCTGCTGTTTACCGTCGGCCTCAAGCTCGATCTGCATCTGGTGCGCCGTCTTGGCTCGGTGGCGCTGGCCACGGGTCTGGGGCAACTGCTGTTCACCATTCTGTTCGGCTACCTGCTGGGTCTGGCCTTGGGCATGAATCACCTCAAGGCCATTTATGTGGCGGTGGCGCTGACCTTCTCCAGCACCATCATCATCGTCAAGCTGCTGTCCGACAAAAAGGAGCTGGATTCCTTGCACGGGCGCATTGCTGTGGGCTTTCTCATCGTCCAGGATATTGCCGTGGTCATTGCCATGATGACCATGAGCAGCCTGAACCTGGGCGGGGCGGGCGGGGGTGTCGCCACACTGGGCGTGATCGCGCTGAAACTCTCCGCCGCCGCCCTGCTGCTGGCCGCCGCCATGCGCTATGTGTTGCCGCGCATGCTCGATCTGGTGGCGCGCTCGCAGGAATTGATGCTGCTGTTCGCCATCGCCTGGGGCGTGGCCCTGGCCAGCTTGGGCGAGGTGCTCGGTTTCAGCAAGGAAGTGGGCGCCTTCCTGGCCGGTTTCTCGCTCGCCACTTCGCCCTACCGCGAGGCCATGAGCAGCCGCCTCAACCCGGTGCGCGACTTCCTGCTGCTGTTCTTCTTTCTCGATCTGGGCGCGAAGCTGGAATTCGAGGCGTTCGAGGGCCAAATCCTGGCGGTGCTGGTTCTGTCCGCCTTCGTGCTGATCGGCAACCCCTTCATCGTCATGGCCATCATGGGCTACATGGGCTACCGCAAGCGCACCGGCTTCATGGCGGGCCTCACGGTGGCGCAGATATCCGAGTTCTCCATCGTCTTCGTCGCCATGGGGGTGACGCTGGGCCATGTCGGCGGCGATGCCTTGGGCCTGGTGACCCTGGTAGGCCTGGTGACCATCAGCGCCTGCACCTACATGGTGCTCAATGGCCAGGCTCTGTATGAAAAACTGAAACCCTGGTTGGGGGTGTTCGAGCGTCGGGTGCCGTTCCGAGAACGCACGACGGTGCCTATAACGGAGGCGTCCCCGGCAGTGATCATATTCGGCCTGGGGCGCTACGGAGGACGGCTGATGCAGCGCCTGCACGATCAGGGCATCGTCACGCTGGGCGTGGATTTCGACCCCGAGGTGGTGCGCCGTGCCCGCCACCATGGCCTGGACGTGCGCTTCGGGGATGCCGAGGACGCGGAATTGCCCGCCAGCCTACCCTTGGGCGAGGTAAACTGGGTGGTCAGCACCTTGCCCGATGCCGACATCAATCGCATCTTCATTGCCGCCCTGCGCCAGCATGGCTACATCGGCAAGGTGGCGGTCGCCACGCACAACGAGGAGGATGCTTGCGTGCTGAAAAAATCCGGCGCTGACCTGATATTCTTTCCCTATTCAGACGCCGCCGAGTATGCGGCGGAAACGCTCCAGCGTAACCTGCAAGGAAACCCGTCATGAAACCGATCCAGACTCTCCTGACCGCCACCGACTTTTCCGCCGCCGCCGGATGCGCGGGAGAGCGCGCCGCTTTGCTGGCGGCGGAACACCACGCTCGCCTCATCCTGTTGCACAACATCTCCGCCTTGGCCATGGAGCGCCTGCGCAGTCGTCTGCTGCATGGCTACGCCAGCACCGAGGCGCAGTTGAAGGCGCATTACCAGGACGCCTTGCGCCGCCAGGCGGACGACCTGTCCGGGCGCTGGCAGATCGAGGTGGCGCCGCTCATCACGGTGGGTCAGGCGCACCGCGAAATCAGCCGCGCCGCGCGCGAGGCGGGCGCGGACCTGGTGGTGCTGGGCGCCATGGGCGAGCGCCCGGCGCGCGAGTTCTTTCTGGGATCCACCGTTGAGCGGGTGGTGCGGGAATCGCCGGCGCCCGTGCTGGTGGTCAGGAATGAGGCGCGCGAACCCTATCTGCGCGTACTGGCGGCACTGGACTTCTCGCCGCACAGTCCAGCAGTAGTGGAGCTCGCCCGCCGTGCCGCACCGGAGGCCCATCTTATCCTGGGCCATGCCTTTGAAGTGCCGTTCGAGGGCAAGCTGCAATTCGCCGGGGCGAGCCGGGAAGACATCCTGCGCTACCGCAGGGAGGAGCGCCAGCATGCCCTGGATGCACTGCACGTCCTGGCGGACGGCCTGAAAGATCGTCCTGATATCCGGGTGGAACACGGCATGCCGGAGAGCATCATCCCCGCCTTGCTGCGGGAAACCGCGGCTGACCTGGTGGTGGTGGGCAAACATGGCAGTTCGGAAATCATCGATCTGTTCCTCGGCAGCATGACCAAACATCTGTTGCGGGAAGCGGGCTGCGACGTGCTGGTCGTGCCGCCGGTTCGAGAGCCTGAACCATGATCCTCCAGCTTTCCGGTTGGCGGGCGCAACTGGCGCTGGCCGGGATGACCGATGACCTGATGGACGCAGTAGTTCGCAAAGCGATAGTTTTTGACAATCACTGGAATTGGTTTAATCAATTGGAACTATTTTCAGTTGCCCCATATGATGCGAGTTCGTAGCTTGTTTAACCACCCGAGGAGACTAACCATGAACACGAAAAAACTCACCACCGCCGGCGGCTCGCCCGTACCCGACAACCAGAATGTGATGACTGCCGGCCCGCGCGGCCCCATGCTGCTCCAGGATGTCTGGTTCCTGGAGAAGCTGGCCCACTTCGATCGCGAGGTGATTCCCGAGCGGCGCATGCACGCCAAGGGCTCGGCAGCCTATGGCAGCTTCACGGTGACGCACGACATCACCGAATACACCCGCGCCAAAATATTCTCCCGGGTCGGCAAGAAAACAGACCTCTTTGTGCGTTTTTCCACCGTCGCCGGAGAACGTGGCGCGGCTGACGCCGAACGCGACATCCGTGGCTTCGCGGTCAAGTTCTACACCGAAGAGGGCAACTGGGATCTGGTGGGCAATAATACACCGGTCTTTTTTCTGCGCGATCCGCTCAAATTCCCGGATCTCAACCACGCGGTAAAGCGGGACCCCCGCACCAACATGCGCAGCGCCAAGAACAACTGGGACTTCTGGACCCTGCTGCCGGAAGCGCTGCATCAGGTGACCATCGTCATGAGCGACCGCGGCATTCCCGCTTCGTATCGCCACATGCACGGCTTCGGCAGCCATACCTTCAGTTTCATCAACGCGAAAAATGAGCGCCACTGGGTAAAATTTCATTTCAAGACCCAGCAGGGCATCAAGAACCTGACCGATGAGGAAGCGGCGCAGATCGTCGCCGGCGACCGCGAGAGCAGCCAGCGCGACCTGTACGAGGCGATCGAGAACCAGGACTTTCCGCGCTGGACCATGTACGTCCAGATCATGCCGGAAAAAGATGCCGCCAAGGTTCCCTATCACCCCTTCGATCTCACCAAGGTCTGGCCGAAGAAGGATTATCCGCTGATCGAGGTAGGCGTGCTGGAGCTGAACCGCAACCCGGATAATTATTTCGCCGATGTGGAGCAGGCCGCTTTCAATCCGGCCAATGTCGTGCCCGGCATCAGCTTCTCGCCGGACAAGATGTTGCAGGGGCGGCTGTTCTCCTACGGCGATGCGCAACGTTACCGTCTTGGGGTGAACCATGGCCAGATCCCGGTGAATGCGCCGCGCTGCCCGTTTCACAGCTATCACCGCGATGGCGCCATGCGGGTCGACGGCAATCAGGGCAGCACCATAGGCTACGAGCCGAACAGTTACGGCCAGTGGCAGGAGCAACCCGACTTTTCCGAGCCGCCGCTGTCGGTGGAAGGCGCCGCCGATCACTGGAACCAGCGCGAGGATGACGACTACTATTCCCAGCCGCGCGCCCTGTTCCGCCTGATGACGCCGGCGCAGCAACAGGTGCTGTTCGAGAACACCGCACGCTCCGTCGGCGGCGCTCCGCGCGAAATCCAGTTGCGCCATATCGAAAACTGCACCAGGGCTGACCCGGCCTACGGCGCCGGCGTGGCCAAGGCACTGGGTATGCCGGTGCTCGCGCCCAAGGGGGCGGGCTGAGCGTTCTCCACGCCTGGATGGCGTGGGGACGGCGGCCCGCCTTGCCGCCCCGGTGACGCGCGGGGATGAATATGAGCTATATTCAACCTAGAAACCTCAGTTGACCGCTCTACTGGACATTTAGCACCGTGATTCCAATAAACTTTTTCATGAATTACCGTTTCACCCGGTGGGTGAGTCCGCTACGGGGCGGATTGCACGGTTTTTGCGGCGCATGGCGGCGTTACAACTCCTTGGAATGGAACGACCATTCCGCGTCGTTGTGCCTTGCCCTACACCCCAAAAACCGCACACTCCACCCCGTCCAACTGAGGTTTCTAGGTTCAAACCAGGCGATGCGCGATTCCGGCATCATCTTGCGCATAACGGCGAGGGCCGCCAGGACATGAGAATGCGAACACGGGCAGTTGCACTTCGTCTGGCGCTGGCGCTGCTGCTGCTCGCGCCCGGCTGGCTGATGGCGGCAACGCCGCCGGTGATGGTGCTGAAAATCGACGGGGCGATCGGCCCCGCGACGGCGGACTACGTGGTGCGCGGCCTGGCGCATGCCGCCGGGCACAAGGCGCAACTGGCGGTGCTGCAGATGGACACGCCGGGCGGACTCGATCCCTCGATGCGGCAGATCATCAAGGCGATCCTCGCCTCGCCCGTGCCGGTGGCGGCCTATGTCGCGCCGAGCGGCGCGCGCGCCGCCAGCGCCGGCACCTACATTCTCTACGCCAGCCATATCGCCGCGATGGCGCCGGGCACCAACCTGGGGGCCGCCACGCCGGTGCAGATCGGCGGTATGCCCGATTTTTCCGAACCGCGGAAGCCCGCGCCCAAGCCGGCCGGGAACGAAGCGCAACCCGCTGACGCCCAGGCTCCGGCCGGCAACTCCGGACAGACCCTGAGCCGCAAACAGGTCAGCGATGCCGCCGCCTATATCCGCAGCCTGGCGCAGCTGCGCGGCCGCAACGCGGAATGGGCGGAGCAGGCGGTGCGCGAGGCGGTCAGCCTGCCGGCCGAGGACGCGCTGAAATTCAAGGTGGTCGACACCATCGCCGCCGATCTGCCGCAGCTGTTGCAGCAGATCGACGGCAGGAAGGTGAACACGCTCGGCCGGGAAGCCCTGCTGGCGACCGCGGGCGCGCCGCTGCTCGCCTACGAGCCGGACTGGCGCGTCCGGTTGCTGGCGGTCATCACCGACCCCAGCATCGCCCTGATCCTGATGATGATCGGCGTCTACGGGCTGTTCTTCGAGTTCACCTCGCCCGGCTTCGGCGTGGCCGGGGTGCTCGGCGCGGTCTGCCTGCTGCTGGCGCTGTATGCCCTGAATCTGTTGCCGGTGAACTACGCCGGGCTGGCGCTGATCCTGCTGGGTATTTCCTTCATGGTCGCCGAGGCGTTTTTTCCCGGCTTTGGCGTGCTCGGCATCGGCGGCATTATCGCTTTCGTGGTCGGCGGGGTGATCCTGATCGACACCGAACTGCCGGGCTTCGGTATTCCGCTCGAACTGATCGTCGCCATCGCCGTGGCGAGTGCGCTCTTGCTCGGGCTGGTCGGCGGCATGGCAATCAAGGCGCGGCGGCGCCGGGTGGTGAGCGGCGACGAAGAGCTGATCGGCAGCATCGGCGAAATGCTGGAGGATGCCGAAACGGAAGGATGGGCGCGGGTGCATGGCGAGAGCTGGCGCGCGCAACCCCGATCGCCCATGCAGCGCGGGCAGAAAGTGCGTGTTCTGGCCCGCGACGGCCTGGTGCTCCGGGTTGAGCCGGTTGAAACAAAAAAACAGCACAACCACGAATTACACGAATAAGCACGAATGTTCACGAATAACCAACCGATTATTAGTGAACATTCGTGTAAATTCGTGGTTAAACCGTTTTTTTCAAATTAAATCAAAGGAGAGTAATCATGTTCGAGCTCGGGTTCGGCAGTATTGCATTGGTGATAATCGTGTTGGTCGCCGCATCGTTTCGCATCCTGCGCGAATACGAGCGCGGCGTGGTGTTCATGCTCGGCCGCTTCTGGAAGGTCAAGGGGCCGGGCCTGGTAGTGGTGATTCCCGGCATCCAGCAGATGGTGCGCGTCGACCTGCGCACGGTGGTGCTGGATGTGCCGACCCAGGACGTGATTTCGCGCGACAACGTGTCGGTCAAGGTCAACGCGGTGGTGTATTTGCGCGTGGTCGATCCGCAGAAGGCGATCATCGAGGTCGAAGACTTTCTCAACGCCACCAGCCAGCTCGCGCAGACCACGCTGAGATCGGTGCTCGGCAAGCACGAACTGGACGAAATGCTGGCCGAGCGCGAGCGCCTCAACCTGGACATCCAGCAGGTGCTGGACACGCAAACCGACACCTGGGGAATCAAGGTGGCCAACGTGGAAATCAAGCACGTCGACATCGACGAGTCGATGGTGCGCGCCATCGCCAAGCAGGCCGAAGCGGAGCGCGAGCGGCGCGCCAAGGTGATCCATGCCGAAGGCGAACTGCAAGCCTCGGAGAAGTTGCTGCAGGCCGCGCAAATCCTGGCGCGCCAGCCGGAGGCGATGCAGTTGCGCTACCTGCAGACGCTCGCCGGCATCGCCGGCGACAAAACCAACACCATTGTTTTTCCGGTGCCGGGGGATTTCATGGAATTGCTGGCCCGCCGGAAATCATCTGGCGGCGGGGTGTAAGCCACCCAACATCATACGGTGCAATGCGCTACGCTTATTGCACCCTACATGAACTGCCAAGGCAGCGCCGGTAAATCTTGGTTACATTTCAATGATTTGCCACGAAGGAGAGCATCATGCAACCCCTCACCCCCATCGTCGCCGCTACCGATTTTTCCGCCGCTGCCGGGCGGGCGGTGCGGCGCGCCGCCCTGATCGCGCAACGGCTGGGCGCGGAAATGCACCTGCTGCACGTGGTGCATCCCCTGGATCTGTATCCGGGGCCGGACCCTGCAGCCGATTTCCTGCCGCACCATGAGCAGGCGCTGCTGGAGGCGGGCAAAACCCGGCTCGATACCTTGGCCGCCAGCCTGCGCAAGGATTTCGCCATCCCGGTGGTGGCCGCCACGCGCATCGGTCGCGCCCACGCGGAAATCGCCGGCTATGCTGCGGAAAAAGGGGCCGGCCTGGTGGTGGCCGGCGCGCGCGGCGAGGACCCCCTGCTCGACCTGCTGATCGGCTCCACCGCCTCCCGCCTGCTGCGGCTGGCGACCTGCCCGGTGCTGATCGTCAAGAACGCGAAGGTGGAACCCTACCAAAGCGCCATCGCCGCAGTGGATTTCTCGCCGGGATCGATCCATGCGCTGGAACTCGCCCGCGCCGTCGCATCGGGTGCACGGATCGAGGTGCTGCATGTTTACGATACCGGGCATGATGACCGGATGCGCCAGGCGGGGCTGGACGAGGCGTTCATCCTGGATCGCCAGACACGCACCCTGAAGGATGCGGAAAATCGGCTGGATATCGAGCTGGCGGAGTTGAACGACGGGAACCTCACGCGCCACGTCATGGCGGCCTATCCTCCCGCCGCCATCTGCGACCGCGCCCGGACCCTGTGCGCTGGCCTGATCGTCCTTGGCCGCCACGGCAAGAGCGGCATGGAGGAATTGCTGCTGGGCAGCGTCAGCAAGGACATCGCCAGTGCGGCGGAGTGCGACGTGCTGTTGTGCTACTGAACCGGCGTGAGAGACACAGACCGTCGAACGAGGCAAAGGCTTTGGGCATCAATATTTCTCAAGCTTGTGACCAGTTTTTGCGGGAGTTGGTCACGCGGGAGCAGGAACGACGTTGGCAGGCCGATAACGCCGAATTCATTGCGGCCTACAATGCCGGCGTGGAGCGCGACGGTTTGCCTCTTGATGCGTGGCGGACCTTCTGACATGGCTCGCTTCGAGGTCTTTCGCAACAGTGTCGGATTCCGCAGCGTTTGACTCCGATTTTCGAGATTGAGGGTATTGCCTGCCTGCGGGAAACGCCCAAACTGGCCGCTGTGCCGTTGCACCTGCTCAAATACAAACAACCGGTGCATTCGCTGGCTTCTGAACAGGCCGCGATAACGGGCGCGCTGGATTTTCTGTTTCAGGGGTTCTGAGCGGGATTTGGCAATGCCGGGAACGTAGAACGTACATGGCTGCTGGAGGGGGGCGATGCTTGGTGCAACGCGCCGTGATCGTTGATAGCGCCGCCGCAATCCGGTATAATTTCAAAAGTTTGATAGAGCGGGGGAGGGCGTGAGCCTACCCCGCTTTGCATATCCGCAGTCATTATCCAAGGAGCCCTTGTGCCGCACCACCAGACCGCCATTCTCGCGCTTGCTGATGGGACAGTATTTCGCGGCATTTCCATCGGCGCTGCCGGGCACACCATCGGCGAGGTGGTGTTCAATACCGCGATGACCGGGTATCAGGAAATCCTTACCGATCCTTCCTATTGCCGCCAGATTGTCACCCTGACCTACCCGCACATCGGCAACACCGGCACCAATGCCGAGGACGAGGAATCCGACCGGATTAACGCCAGCGGTCTGGTGATCCGCGATTTGCCGATTCAGTCCAGCAACTGGCGCAGCAGCGAAGATTTGAGCGCTTATCTCCAGCGCCATAACGTGGTCGCCATCGCCGATATCGACACCCGCAAGCTGACGCGCCTGCTGCGCGAAAAGGGTGCGCAGAGTGGCTGCCTGATGGCGGGCGATATCGACGAGGCCCGTGCCATCGA
>CAMTYG010000158.1:0-1581 GCA_947085875.1 uncultured Sulfuricella sp. | reverse complement strand
TCAGTCCCCGCGCCACGAACAGCGGGATCAGTTGCTCGATCAAGGTGGTTTTGCCGCTGCCCGAGTAGCCAGCGAATCCGAATATCTTCATTATTTGTTCCGCAACAGGCGATGTTTTTCGCGTTGCCAATCTTTTTCTTTTTCGGCTTCCCGCTTGTCGTGCTGTTTTTTCCCCTTGGCCAAGCCGATTTCCAGCTTGATCCGGCCACGGACAAAATGCATATCCAGCGGCACGAGAGTAAAACCTGCACGCTCCACCTTGCCGATCAGCTTGCTGATTTCCTCGGCATGCAGCAGCAGCTTGCGGGTGCGCACCGGGTCGGGATTGACGTGGGTGGAGGCGGTCGGCAGCGGACTGATATGGCAGCCGAGCAGATAGAGTTCGCCGCCGCGGATGATGACGTAGGCTTCCTTGAGTTGCGTACGGCCGGCGCGAATTGCCTTGACCTCCCAGCCATCAAGGACAATGCCAGCTTCATACTTTTCCTCGATGAAGTAGTCGTGAAAAGCTTTTTTGTTTTGCGCGATGCTCATCGGCAGTTGAATTTCTCTGGTGAGTTTCTCTGGGAAATCGTGTATTTTAACAGTTTTTGATGGCGGCAGACTGATGATAGTAGTGGAAAAATCCGTGCTGGTTTTTTACTCTGCACGGCAAATGTTCGTGTTGGTCGATCGGATCGAGGATTATCCGGATTTCCTTCCCTGGTGCGGCGGGACGGAGGTGCAGCGGCACAGCGAAGAAGCGCTCGAAGCAACGGTGCATATCGATTATCATCATATCAGGCAGAGCTTCGCTACCGAAAACACTCGGCAGGCGCCGCATCTGATCGAAATGAGGTTCCGCCACGGCCCCTTCAGCCATCTTGAGGGCAGCTGGAGATTTGTCGAGCTGGATGAGTCAGCCTGCAAGGTCGAGTTTAAACTCCATTACAAATTCTCAAGCAAGATCACGGAGAAACTGCTCAGTCCGGTTTTCGGCCATATCGCAAACAGCTTTGTCGAAGCGTTCGTTCGGCGTGCGGCAGACATATATGGCGAGCCATGAGTGAAGATATTTCGGTGGAAGTGGCGTATGCCATGCCGCTGAAACAGGAAGTCTTGCCCTTGAAGATAAGATCGGGCGCTCTGGTGTCCGAGGCGATTGAGCGGTCCGGTATCCTGCGGGATTTTCCGGAAATTGACCTGGCCAGCGCCAAGGTGGGGATTTACGGCAAGCAAGTCAAGCTTGACGTCGTGCTCCGGGATAAGGATCGAATCGAGATTTACCGTCCGCTGATTGCCGATCCGAAGGAAATCCGCAGGAAACGCGCGGCAGAAGGCAAGGAAATGAAGAAGGAAGCCAGAGACGCCGAAGCGGCCCCAACCTGATTTAACCCGGATGTTTCATAAATTGACGCGCGCCCTCGCTGGTCTTTTGTCGCCTAGAGGCGCCTACTTTTGGTTCGTATGGAAATTTTGTTCAGTCGGGCGTATGAATAACTACGCCACTCTTTCACAAAATCCCCCTACAAAACAAAATCCTGTGCGATCATCACGCGAATTCATGAAACATCCGGGTTAACTCATTTGCACCAGGAATCC
>CAMTYG010000157.1:0-12102 GCA_947085875.1 uncultured Sulfuricella sp. | reverse complement strand
GACCTGCGCCTGCTGGAAACGATTGTCAGAAATCGCAAGCTTTTCAAGCGTGGCGAACTGCTCTACCGGATTGGCGAACCCTTGCGCGCCGTCTACGCGATCCGCTGCGGCTCCGTCAAATCCTATGTCATGACCAATGATGGACGTGTTCAGATCACCGGCTTCCACATCACCGGCGAAGTTCTCGGCTTGGGCGCCCTGGCCGCCAATCGGTACATGAGCGAGGTACGGGCGCTGGAAACCACCATGGTGTGCGAAGTGCCTATCGACGTGCTGGAAGCATACAGTGCAGAAGTGCCTTCCATCCGTCAGCAGATGCTCAACATCATGAGTCAGGAAATTCTCGACAACCAGGATTTGATGTTGCTCCTGGGCAAGAAAAATGCCGATGAGCGCCTCGCCACCTTTCTGTTAAGCCTGTCACGGCGCTTTCAAAGACGCAGTTATTCCCCCTCCCAATTCAATTTGAGCATGTCGCGCAGCGATATCGGCAATTACCTCGGCATGGCCGAGGAGACCGTGTGCCGGGTGTTCACCCGTTTTCAGGATGACGGCCTGCTGACCACCGAGCGGCGGCAGGTGCAATTGCTCGATCAGGATCGACTCAAATCCATCTCCCTGGGCTGAGCCGCATTCAAATTTTCGGCATTCCGCCGGCTTAATCAGATACGCAGGTATTAATTGAAGTTTCGTTGACTTATGTCAGTGAAAGTCGGCGCGTTTGCGGCTATATTACGCACCATTGCGCCAAAGGCTGAAAAGCCTGCTTTCCGGCGCAGAGGCATTGAATATCGCGTATCGGTCTGGATCCAATGAGGCCGGTCGTCGCAGGTTTTTGTTTACAGCAAGGAGAAAGTCATGGCATCGGTTGCGATAGGGAGCAGCGAGCAATACAACTACGATATTGTTCGCAAATTCACCATCATGGCCCTGGTCTGGGGCGCGGTGGGCATGCTGGTGGGGGTGACAATCGCCTCGCAACTGGCATGGCCATTTCTGAACTTCGATATCCCCTACATTACCTTCGGCCGTTTGCGCCCGGTTCACACCGGTGCCGTGATTTTCGGCTTTGGCGGCAGTGCGCTGTTCGCCACTTCTTACTATATTGTGCAGCGCACTTGCCAGGCGCGTCTGATTTCCGACGGCATGGCCAACTTCACCTTCTGGGGCTGGCAGGCGATTATCGTGCTGGCCGCGCTGGGCGACGTGATGGGTTATAGCCAGGGCCGCGAATATGCGGAAATGGAATGGCCGGTTGACCTGCTGATCACCGTGGTTTGGGTGGCCTACGCCATCCTCTACATCGGCACCATCATGAAGCGCAAGGAACCCCACATCTACGTGGCCAACTGGTTCTACCTCGCCTTCATCCTGGCCACCGCCCTGCTGCACATTTTCAACAATCTGGCGATCCCGTTCAGCCTGACCCAGTCCTACCCGCTGTTCGCCGGTGCGCAGGATGCCATGACCCAGTGGTGGTACGGTCATAACGCGGTGGGCTTCTTCCTCACCGCCGCCTTCCTCGGCATGATGTATTACTTCGTGCCCAAGCAGGCAGAGCGCCCGATCTACTCCTATCGCCTGTCCATCGTCCACTTCTGGGCGCTGATCTTCATGTACATGTGGGCCGGTACCCATCACCTGCACTGGACGGCGATTCCCGACTGGACTTCCACCCTGGCGGCGACATTCTCCATCATGCTGCTGATGCCCTCCTGGGGCGGCATGGTCAACGGCATCCTGACCATGTCCGGCGCCTGGGACAAGTTGCGCACCGACCCGATCATGCGCTTCCTGATCGTGGCGCTGTCGTTCTACGGCATGTCCACCTTCGAAGGCCCGATGATGGCGCTGAAGGATGTGAATGCCTTGTCCCACTACACCGACTGGACGGTGGGCCATGTCCACTCCGGCGCGCTGGGTTGGGTGGCGATGATTTCCTTCGGCGCTATCTACCACATGGTGCCTCGTCTGTGGGATACCCAGATGCACAGTATCAGGCTGATGAATGTGCATTTCTGGCTGGCGACCATCGGCACCCTGATGTACATCACCGCGATGTGGATCTCCGGCATCATGCAGGGCCTGATGTGGCGTGCCTACGACGATTTCGGCAACTTGCAGTATTCCTTCGCCGAATCCGTCGCCGCCATGCATCCTTACTTCGTCATGCGCGCCATGGGCGGCGCCGTGTTCCTGACCGGCATGCTGCTGATGCTCTACAACTGCTTCATGACCATACGCCAGGCGAAGAACATGCCTGCCGGTGGTTTGGCGGCGAGCGCGGCATAACGGGATTTGGGTTGAAATGGACGATGCTCCGCGGCGCGGGGCATCACTAAGCATAAGGAAAGATCATGTTCGATCACGGAAAAGTTGAAAAAAATCTTGGGCTGATGCTGGTGCTGACCATGTTCGCCATCAGCATCGGTGGGCTGGTTGAAATCGTGCCGCTGTTCTTCATCAAGGATACTATCGAGGATGTGAGAAACGCGGAGGGAATCAAGATGGTTCGCCCCTACAGCCCGCTGGAGCAGCGCGGCCGCGACATCTACGTCCGCGAGGGCTGCTACCTGTGCCATTCGCAGATGATCCGTCCGTTCCGCGATGAGGCCATGCGCTACGGGCATTACTCGCTGGCGGCGGAATCGCAGTACGACCATCCGTTCCAGTGGGGTTCCAAGCGCACCGGCCCGGACCTGGCGCGAGTCGGCAAGAAATATTCCAACGAGTGGCAGGTGCAGCACTTGATCGCGCCGCGCTCGATGGTGCCCGAGTCGGTGATGCCGAACTATCCTTGGCTGATGCAGGCGCTGGATACTTCCGACGTGGCGGACCGCATGAAGGCGTTGCGCACGACCGGCGTGCCGTATTCCATCAATCAGGCCGAGTATGACAACAACGTCAAGGAATTCGGCGCGGAGGTGGCGAAGCAGTTGCACATCCCCGATGCGCAGAAAAACCTGATCGAGCAGGCGCAAACCGGCAAGTATGACGGCAACGCCGCCGATGTGACCGAAATGGACGCGCTGGTGGCCTACATGCAGGTGCTGGGTACGATGGTCGACTTCAGCAAGCTCGATAATGACAATTTCGTGAAATTCCGCTGAACGGGAGCGCGCTATGGAATGGCTGATGTGGTTTACCCGGTTTGAAAATACCAAGCCGCTGGCGCTGCTGATTTTCTTCTTCACTTTCTGCGCCATCCTGTTCTACGTGTTTGGCAGCAGGAAGCGCGGCGATCGCCTGGAATCCTACAAGAACATGCCTTTTCAAGAAGATTAAGCCAAGACGATTAAACATTGACGCAAAGGAACCGATCATGAGTCAGGGAAACTCGCAAGAGAGCAACGTGCAAACCACCGGCCACGTCTGGGACGGAGATTTGCAGGAGCTCAACAACCCGCTGCCCGCCTGGTGGCTGTGGGCCTTCTACGCCACCATCGTTTTCTCGCTGGTGTACTGGGTGGCTTATCCGGCATGGCCGCTGGGCAAGGGCTTTACCACCGGCCTTGCCACCATCACCTACAAGAACGACAAGGGCGAGGAGAAAACCACGCACTGGAACACCCGCGCCCTGCTGATGAAAGACCTGCAGGATGCGCGCGAATCCCAGAAAAAGTATTTCGACCTGGTCGCGGCCACGCCCTACGAGCAGTTTGCCAGGAATCCGGAGTTGTCCAGCTTCGTGGCTTCTGCCGGCAAAGTGATGTTCGCAGATAACTGCGCCGCCTGTCATATGAGCGGCGGACAGGGCAAGATGGCATTTGCCCCCAACCTGACGGACGACGACTGGCTTTTTGGCGGTACTCACGACAAGATCCAGGCATCCATCACCAATGGCCGCACTGGCATTATGCCGGCCAAGGGGGGGGCTGACCTCAACGAGGGTGAAATTGAGAGCCTCGCCAACTATGTGCTGAGCCTGGCGGGCGAGACTATGGATGCCGCCAGGGCCAAAGCCGGCGACGAACTGTTCCATGGCAAGGGGAACTGTGTCGCATGTCACGGCGCGGATGCCAAGGGCAACAAGGACATCGGCTCGGCCAACCTGACCGACAAGATCTGGCTGTGGGCCGATGTGCCCGCCCAGGGCAGTGCGGACAAGAAAGTCGCCGTGGTCAAGGCGGTGATCGCCTCCGGTCTGAGCAAGGGCGTGATGCCCGCCTGGAATAGCCGCCTCAGCGCTGACCAGATCAAGCTTCTGACGGTTTACGTGCATGACGTGCTCGGCGGCGGCAGCAAGAAATAACGCGTTCGCTTATTGAGCGTATAGACCCCGGTCTTGTGGACGGGGTCTTTTTGTTTACGAGGTTTTTCTCATAAATAGAGCATTAGAATACAATGATATGCCACCGAACCGGGTGGAACATTTCTGAAAATTGCTGGCCGAATGTCGTGAGCGGCCAGGAGAATATTGTGAAAACGCAAAACTTGCAGGCAGGTGCGGAATCTGGAGAGATGTTCCAGAAGAGGATTCCGATCTTCCCCCGGTCTGTTAAAGGCGCCTTCCGCACCTTCAAGACGGCGATGCTGGTACTGGCCGGTGTGGTATATTTCGGCCTGCCCTGGCTGCCTTGGGCGCGCCAGGATGCGCCTGCGCAGGCGGTGCTGTTCGACATGGTCGGCCGCCGGTTTTTCATTTTCGACCTGGTATTTTATCCCCAGGACCTGATCTCTCTCGCTCTGTTGCTGTTCATCGCCGCGGTTCTGCTGTTCTTTGTTACCGGCCTGGTGGGGCGCGCATTCTGCGGTTATTTCTGCTTCCAGACATTGTGGACCGATGCTTTCATCTTTATCGAACACTGGATACAGGGCGAGCGCCCGGCCCGCATTCGCCTTTACAAGCAGCCCTGGAATAGGGAGAAGTTGGCCAAATATGGCGCCACGCACGCCTTGTGGCTGCTTCTGGCCTTCATTACCGCCTACAGCTTCATCATGTACTTCGGTTATACGCCCGAGCTGACCCGGCGTTTCTTCACTGCCGATCTGCCTTTTGTTGCCTATTTCACCGTGTTAATTTTAACCGTGACCACCTACGTGGCAGCTGGACTGGCGCGCGAGCAGGTATGCATTCACATGTGTCCCTACTCGCGTTTTCAGGGCGTGATGTACGAGGCGGAAACCCTGGCGCCCTACTATGACTTCCAGCGCGGCGAGGGGTCGGCAGGGCGCGCCGTGCCGCGCGCAGGCGCCAGGACTCACGCGGAGCGGCAGGCCCAGGGAATGGGCGATTGCATCGATTGCGGCTTTTGCGTGCAGGTGTGCCCGGCAGGCATCGACATCCGCGACGGGCTGCAATACCAGTGCATTTCCTGCGGTTTGTGCGTTGATGCCTGCAACAACATCATGGATTCGGTCGGCTTCCCGCGCGGGCTGATCCGCTACGATTCGGAGATCAACATCGAAAGCAGGAATCCGGGCAAGCCGCATCTGGACTGGCTGCGGTTGCGCACCTTGGGCTATGGGGCGGCGATGCTCGCGATGGGAGGGGTGCTGCTATACAATATCGCCACGCGTTCCGAGATCGAGCTTTCCATCCAGCCGGTGCGCCAGCCGCTGTTCGTTGTGCTGTCGAATGGGGATATCCGCAATCGCTACCAGATCCACATTACCAACAAGTCGCAGGAAGTGCAGGAATACCGCATCAGTGCGCGCGGGATTCCGGAGGGCGCGCTGGACCTGGGAGAGATGAGCGAAGTCAGCGTGCGCCAGGGCAAGAGTACGATGGTGCTGGTAAACGTCAAACTTCCTCCCGCCATGGCGAGCCAGGTGGGTGAAATCGAATTCGTCATCACGCCGCTGAAAAAACCGGATCAGGCAGTGATAAGGAAAGTCCATTTTTACGCCAAACATGAGGGATAAATAGGTGACAGTGACCTTGTTCGGAGGGGCGGCATTAATCGCCCTGTTGTATTTCGGCCTGCGTCTGGCCGGCGTTTCCAACTACTGGCGCGGCGTGATCAGCGGTGCGTTGCCGACTCTGGCGATCATGTTCTACAGCCTGAGCCACTGGCCCGGCGCCGACGTGGTGGCACTGCATCTGGCGCTGTACATCGCCACGGCGATCGTGCTGACCCTGACGGGAGATCGAAAAGCTGGGGCGCCGCGTCAGCCGATGCACTGGATTCCCAAGATCATCGTCGGTTTCTTTCTGGCTCTGGCGCTGTTGATGGCGGCATTTGTTACCATTGCCGTCAGCGGCCTGCCGCCTTTCGTGGCTCAATGGTTCCTGCCGAATGCCGCGAACAAGCAGATCTATACCGCTTTTTCCGGAGAGGTGCCGCATGACGAGGCGGCGGCCAAGATGATTTCTTCGCATATGAAGAAATCCGTGCGGCAGCGCCAACTAGGCTGGCAGATCGAGGTTGCCGGCCTCGACCGGCTCAAGCGCGGCCAGGCCGGCGAGGTTACCGTCAGCGCCAGCGACAGCGCGCAACAGCCGCTCGAGGGTGCGACCGTGACGCTCACCATCAAGCACCCGGCCGACGGCGCGGATACGGGAAAATCGACTAACCTGAGCGCTTACGCGCCAGGGCGCTACCGCGCCCTGGTCGACATGGACCGGTCTGGCCAGTGGGTGGCGGTGCTGCTGATCGAGCGCGGCCAGGACAAGTTCGAAACGGCTAAAGAGATCATCGTCCCGGCATTCTAATGAATACCGCTGAAACATCTTGTTACCACTGCGCCCTGCCGGTTCCGGCCAGCGCGCATTACCCCGTAACCATTGAAGGCAAGCCGCACGAGATGTGCTGCCGCGGCTGTCAGGCGGTGGCGCAGACCATCGTCGATAACGGGCTGACCGACTATTACCGGCATCGCACCGCGTTGCCCGGCGTCGGCCACGAAGTGGTGCCGGAGGAAGTGCAGAAGCTGGCGCTTTACGACCACCCCGGCATCCAGAAAAGCTTTGTCCGGCAAGAAGGCGAGCACGTCAGGGAAGCTTCCCTGATTCTCGAAGGCATCACCTGCGCCGCCTGCATCTGGCTCAACGAGCGCCACCTCAAGCAATTGCCGGGCGTGCTGCAGGTTCAGGTCAACTACGCGACCCATCGCGCCCGCATTACTTGGGACGACCAGGCGATTCATCTCAGCAAGATCCTTGAAGAAATTCAGTTGCTCGGCTACAACGCCCACCCCTTCAGCGCCGAACGCCAGGAAAACCTGCGCCGCAAGCGGCGGGCAAAAGACCTGCGCCGGATCGCCATCGCCGGCCTATCCTCCGGCCAGGTGATGATGCTGGCGGTGGCGCTGTACGCCGGCGCCGCATTCGGCATGGAGGACAGCACGGCTGCGCTGCTGCGCTATTTCAGCCTGGTGCTGACGCTGCCGGTGGTGTTCTATGCCGCTGTGCCGTTCTACCAGAGCGCCTGGAATGCCTTGCTCGGGAAGCGCCTGAACATGGACGTGCCGGTTTCCCTTGCCGTGATCGGCGCTTTCATCGGCAGCGCCTGGGCCACGCTGCAGGGCCATGGTGTGGTGTACTACGACGCCATCACCATGTTCAGCCTGTTCCTGCTTTCGAGCCGTTTCCTTGAACACGGCGCCCAGGAAAAGTCGGTCGAAGCGGCGGAGAACCTGCTCAAGCTCGCGCCGGCAATGGCCACCAGGGTATTGGATGGCGGCCAGCACCAGCCGGTGCCGGTGCTGGAGCTGAACGAGGGAGACACCATCCTGGCCAAGCCGGGCGAAGCCATCGCCGCCGACGCCGAAGTGATCGAAGGCGAGAGCACGGTGGATGAGGCGTTGTTGACCGGCGAGAGCCGTCCGGTGCCGAAGCGCGCCGGGGTGCGGGTGATTGCCGGCAGCATCAACCTGGAAGGGCCGCTGTGGCTCCGCGTGACCGGCGTGGGTGAAAACACCGTGCTGGCGGGTATCGTCCGCCTGCTCGACCGGGCGGTGGCGGAGAAGCCGCGCCTGGCGCAGCTTGCCGATCAAGTGGCGGGCCATTTCACCGTCGGCCTGCTGATTCTGACGGCGATCGTCGGCGCCGCCTGGTGGTGGCTGGAGCCGGGGCAGGCATTCGGGATCGTGCTGGCGGTGCTGGTGGTGACCTGCCCGTGCGCATTGTCGCTCGCCGCGCCCACGGTCTTCGCCGCCGCCGGCTCGCACCTGCTGCGCCACGGCATATTGCTGACGCGCGGCCATGCTCTGGAAACCCTGGCCAAGGTCAATCATGTCGTCTTCGACAAGACGGGTACCCTTACCTACGGCAAGCCGGTGCTGCAGCGCACCGTCACCTTTTCCGATATGGACGAAGAGCGCAGCCTGCTGCTCGCGGCCAGCCTGGAACAGGCCTCGGAGCATCCGCTGGCGCAAAGTTTTCTGAGCCGGGTTGCCGGCACGGATTTGGTTGCGGTTCAGGAGGCGCAAAACCTGCCGGGCAAGGGAGTGAGCGGTTCCATCGCCGGCGTGCGCTATTCCCTGGGCAATGCCGCCCTGGCCGGGTTCGAGCCGGTGGCGCTGCCGGGCGATCTGCCGGAAGGGGCCACGCGGGTGTGGTTGTGCGATGAGCGGCGCACCCTGGCGGTGTTCGTGCTGTCCGATGGACTGCGGCCACAGGCCGGCGAGCTGGTCGGGCAGCTCAAGGCGGCAGGGGTGCAGGTCACCATCCTGAGTGGCGATGCGGCCGACGCGGTGGCCCACGTTGCCGCCGAGACCGGCATCGAATCCTGGCAGGCTGCGCTACGGCCCGAAGACAAACTCAAGGCGCTGCGCGAACTTCAGCAGCGAGGCGATGTCGTAGCCATGGTGGGCGACGGCGTCAACGATGCGCCGGTGCTGGCCGGGGCCGATGTGTCCATCGCCATGGGCGGCGGCACCCAAGTTGCGCGGGCCAGCAGCGATATCGTATTGTTGACGGAAAATCTGCTGGATATCCAGCGCGCCCTGCAGACCGGCCAAGCGAGTATTACTGTGATGCGTCAGAATTTCGTCTGGGCTATCGTTTACAATCTGCTTGCGCTGCCCTTTGCCGCAGTCGGCATGATACCGCCGTGGCTTGCCTCCATCGGTATGTCGACCAGCTCGCTGGTGGTGGTGATGAATGCGTTGCGCCTGCGCTGATTGAGGACCTAATAAATGACAGAGATACTGATTTTTTTGCTGGGCCTGACCGTGATCATGATTGTCGCCGCCGGGATCGGCATTTTCTGGGCGATCAAGAACGGCCAGTTCGAGGACATGGAAGGCCCCGCCCAGCGCATCCTGATGGATGATGACGATCCCCGTATTCCGCGCTACTCAAATTCAAAATCCAAACAATAAGTTGATGATAAGTTGACGCGGCGGGTGGAATGGCAGGGGGTGTTGAACTAGAATTGCCCCGTTTTGGGAAAGTGTTTGGCGGGTTCTTAATTTTAAGGAGATGTGGAAATGATGGCTAAATTTGTAATGCCTATCGTGGTGGCTTTGATGGTTTGGAGCTATATCAGCTTTTTTTCCGTGATTCTGGCCTGATCGGGCGCCGGAATGCCCAGATAAAAAAAGGCGGGGCGCGTTTCGCGCCCCGCCTTTTTTTGTTGCGGTGAGGTCAGGCGGCCTCGGCCACAATCGCCGTCTTCATTTTCTGCAAGGCTTTTTGCTCAATTTGGCGGATGCGTTCCGCGGACACGCCATACTCCGCCGCGAGCTCATGCAGCGTGGCGCTCGCGTTCTCGGTTAGCCAGCGCGCCTCGATGATGCGGCGGCTGCGGTCGTCGAGGCCCTGCAACGCGCTGGACAGGCCGCGCTCGCGCAACCGGCTGGTTTGCTCCTGCTCCAGCAGGGCTGCGGGCTCATGGGTCGCATCGGCCGCGAGATAGGCGATCGGGCCGGTGCCTTCATCCTCGTCCCCGCCGTGGGTTTCCATGGAGATGTCCTGACCGCCCATGCGGCTTTCCATTTCCACCACTTCTTCCGGTTTTACGCCCAGTTCCCTGGCGATGCGATTGACCTCGTCCGGGCCGAGGTAGCCGAGGCCCTTTTTCATGCTGCGCAGATTGAAGAACAGTTTGCGCTGCGCCTTGGTGGTGGCGACCTTGACCAGGCGCCAGTTGCGCAGGATGTATTCATGCATTTCGGCGCGGATCCAGTGGATGGCAAAGGAAACCAAGCGCACGCCGCGTTCGCCGTCGAAGCGGCGCACGGCTTTCATCAGGCCGATGTTGCCTTCCTGAATCAGGTCCGCCTGGGGCAGGCCGTAACCCATGTAGCCGCGCGCGATGTTCACCACCACGCGCAGGTGAGAAACCACCAGCATCCGCGCGGCTTCCACATCGTTGTCGCGCTTCAGGCGCAACGCCAGTTCGTGTTCTTCCTCGGCGCTCAGCACCGGCATCGCCTTGACTGACTGGATATAACTCTCCAGGCTACCGACCGCAGAAGGGATGGAGATGGCTAGCGAAGCATTCGTCATAAGATTATTCCTCCAATTTTCTTAATTCTAGCACTCGTGGAATGAGAGTGCCAAATAGCCGGAAAAATTCAGCGCATTGCGCCGTGTGGCAGAAAAGACCGAGTAATGTTGTCAACTATACTGAGTCATGGCTGTATTAGTCAATAGTAATATTGGAGCGGCCTTGGCCGCGATAGCCGCAAATCGCGGCCAAGGCCGCTCCTACAGGGGCGTCGCAGGCTTTACACTCCGGGCTCGATCCGGCGTAAATGCCTTCCCACCGCCAGAAATGCGCCGAGCCAGCCGAGCAGGGAGGAAAACAGCAGCAGGCCGAGTATGTCGCCAGCGCCCAGTGGGAGCAGGTGAAATTGCGCGGCGTAGAGTTTTGCCAGGTCGACGATGCCGACGTTGAGCAGTTGCAGGCCAAGGCTGACGATGAGCCAGGCGGCGAGGCCGCCGCCCAAGGCCTGCAGTACCCCGTGGTAAAGGAAGGGGCGGCGGATGAAGGCATCGGTCGCGCCGATCAGCGTGCTGATCTCGATTTCCTCGCGCTGCGACAGGATTTGCAGACGGATGGTATTGCTGGTGATCACCACCAGGGCAAAACCGAGCAGGGCGGCAAGAATCAGGGTGGCATCGCGGCCGAGGCGCACCATGGCGTTAAGGCGCTCTGCCCAGGCGGTGTCCAGCAGTACCTTGTCCACTTTGGGCAGCTTCATCAGGTCGTTGCGCAGATTTTTCAGCTCGTCCGGGTTGATGCTTTGGGGTTCGATCACGAAGGCGTCCGGCAGCGGGTTCCGTTCCAGCCCTGCCGCCACGTCGACAAGCCCGGTGCTTTGCAGCAGCTCCTGCAGCGCCTGGTCGCGCTGGATGAAGCGGAATTGCTTGACGGCATTGAGCTCTTTCAGTCGCGCCTCGACCTGTCTGGCGCTGACGGCATCTGCACCAGGGGACAGGAACACCGTAATCTGGGGCTCCAGCCTGACATTGCCGGCAACCACCTTGATGTTTTCGATCAGCGTATAAAGACCGAGCGGCAGGCTGAGCGCGACGCCAAAAACGATCATGGCGAGCAGGCTGGAAAAAGGCGCATGGGCGAAGCGGCCGAGGATCAGCGCCAGAGCGAGGCGGTGTTGGTTGAGCCAGTTCATAATAGCTCTCCCTGCTTCAGGTGTAACACCCGGCTGCTGTAGCGTGCGATCAGCGACTCGTCATGGCTGGCGATCAGGAGGGTGACGCCGACCTGGTTGAAGGATTTGAACATTTCCATGATTTCGCCGGCATACTCGGCGTCGAGATTGCCGGTTGGCTCGTCAGCCAGCACGATGGCCGGGCGGTTGACGATCGCCCGAGCCACGCACAGGCGTTGCTGTTCGCCGCCGGAGAGGGAGATCGGGTTCGCTTTTTCCAGCCCCAGCAGTTTCACCTTGTCGAGCGCGGCGCGGGCGCGCTTCATGCTTTCGGCGCGCGGCAGACCGGCGATATCCAGCGGCAGGATGACGTTTTCCAGCACGTTGCGGTCGAAAAGCAGTTTGTGATCCTGGAAAATCAGGCCGAAGTTGCGGCGCAGGAAGGGAACGGCGCTGCGGCGCAGCTTGCCGATGTTCTGGCCGCTCACCACCACGCTGCCGGACGAGGGTTTCTCGATCGCGGCCACCAGCTTCAGCAAGGTGCTCTTGCCGGCGCCGGTTGGCCCGGTGATGAAGGCCATCTCGCCGGGTTCGATG
>CAMTYG010000156.1:0-7105 GCA_947085875.1 uncultured Sulfuricella sp. | reverse complement strand
TGCAATCCGCCAATCAAAACAAGTGCCCTTCACCATTGCCTCCAGATCAAAACTAGTAGTCAGTCACGTTAAACCAGTGGGATACCCCCCTTTGAAAAAGGGGGGATAGGGGGGATTTAACGGTGGCGGCAAGCTCCGGCTCTGCCAAATCCCCCTCAATCCCCCTTTACAAAGGGGGAGGCGGCCTGTCTGTATTGTATTTATGCGATTCAACTTGACTGACTACTAGCGCCTTTCTCGTTTGCCTCCTCTCCCTGCACCCGCAAGGAGTGTCCCCGCCGAGAGCGGCAGCAAAGCTGCTCGCACTGGCGAGACGGGAGAGGATTGAGGTGAGGGAAACGCTCATGGCGATTCATCATGAGCGTTTTAGCTTGTCATCAAAAAGCCTTATAATGGGCGGTTAATCAATCCATACCATCGCTATTCATGCATATTCACATCCTCGGCATCTGCGGTACTTTCATGGGCGGCATCGCGGTGCTGGCGAAGCAGGCCGGGCACAAGGTCACCGGCTGCGATGCCGGGGTTTATCCGCCGATGAGCACGCAGCTCGAAGCCCAGGGCATCGCCCTGACCGAAGGCTTCGACCCGGCGCAGACCGGGCTGGAACCGGACATGTTCGTGATCGGCAACGTGGTGTCGCGCGGCAATCCGCTGATGGAGGAAATTCTCAACCGCGGCCTGCCCTACATGTCCGGCCCGCAGTGGCTGGCCGAGCATGTGCTGAAGGACAAATGGACGCTGGCGGTGGCCGGCACCCACGGCAAGACCACCACCTCGGCGATGCTGGCGTGGATCCTGGAATATGCGGGCTTGCAGCCGGGCTTCCTGATCGGCGGCGTGCCGCAAAATTTCGGTTTGTCGGCGCGGCTCACCGACTTGCCGTTTTTCGTGGTGGAAGCGGACGAGTACGACACCGCCTTCTTCGACAAACGCTCCAAGTTCGTGCATTACCGTCCGCGCACCGCCGTGCTCAACAATCTCGAATTCGACCATGCCGATATCTTCCCCGACCTGGCCGCGATCGAGACCCAGTTTCACCACCTGGTGCGCACCGTGCCCGGCAATGGACTGGTCGTCGCCAACGGGCGCGAATCCAGCCTTGACCGGGTGCTCGCGCGAGGCTGCTGGACCCCGGTGGAGCGTTTCGGCATAGCGCCGGGCTGGACCATCGGCACCGCCGGTGCGGTGGCCTTCAAGGAAGAGTTTCAGGGTACGCTGAACTGGCCGCTGCTCGGCGAGCACAACCGCATGAACGCCCTGGCGGCGATCGCCGCCGCCCGCCATGCTGGTGTGCCCGCCCGTGTCGGCATCGAGGCGCTGGCAAAATTCGAGAACGTAAAGCGCCGCATGGAAGTGCGCGGCGTGGTGAACGGCATCACGGTTTACGACGACTTCGCCCACCATCCCACCGCGATAGCCGCTACCGTCGCCGGGCTGCGCAGCAAGGTTGGCGATGCCCGCATCCTGGCGGTGCTGGAGCCGCGTTCCAACACCATGAAGCTGGGTGTGATGAAAGATGCGCTGTCCGGCAGCCTGAAAGACGCCGACCGGGTATTCTGCTACGGCGCCGGCCTGGGCTGGGATGCCGCCGCCGCGCTGGCCCCGCTGGGCGACAAGGCGCAGGCTTTCGACGACCTCGATCAACTGGTGGCCGCCGTGACCGCCATCGCCCGCCCCGGCGACCATGTGCTGGTGATGAGCAACGGCGGCTTCGGCGGCGTGCACGAAAAACTCCTGGCGGCACTGGCTAAAAACAGTGAAATGTAGGTTGGGTTAGGCGCGGTTATTTGCGCCGTAACCCAACAAACCTAAACTTCAAAAAAACCAACATATTGAAGGAAGCTTGGGATTGTTGGGTTACGCGATAAAGCCGCTAACCCAACCTACATATATACATGTCTGCATGTTAATCATTTTATTGAAAAGAATCAGATGAACGTTTTGTACGAAGAAGACGGCGCCATCAAGGTGGCCAGCGTCATGGCCGACAACACCTCGTCCTTGCAGGTGGAAACGCCGCACGGCAAGCGCTCCAAGATCAAGGCCGCCAACGTGCTGCTGCGCTTCGAGGCGCCGCCCATCGGCGGTTTCATGGAGGCGGCCGAAAAAGCGGCGGCGGAACTCGATCCGGTTTTCCTGTGGGAATGCTGCGGCGCCGAGGAGTTCGCCTTCGCCGACCTGGGGCGCGAATACTACGGCCATGCGCCTTCCTCTGTCGAGGCTGCGGCGGTGGCGCTGAAGCTGCATGGCGCGCCGATGTATTTCTACAAGAAAGGAAAAGGCCGCTACAAGGCCGCGCCGGAGGAAAACCTCAAGGCCGCGCTGGCTTCCGAGGAGAAGAAACGCAAGCAGGCAGAGACCATTGCGGCGCATGTGGCGGAACTGGTCGCGGGACGCCTGCCCGAAGCCTTCACCCCGCAAGTCGTGGAGTCCCTGCTTTACGCGCCGGACAAGAACACGCTCGAATTCAAGGCGCTCGACAAGGCGTGCGCTGAAACCAACCTCAACCCGGTGAAGCTGCTGGACCACTGCGGCGCGATTCCTTCGGCCCGCGATTACCATCTGAACCGCTTCCTGCGCGAGCATTTCCCCGAAGGCACCGGCTTTCCGGAGATTGAGATCCCTCATCCGATGGGCGACCCGGCCCATTCCGACGCGATGGCCTTCAGCATCGACGATGCCGCCACCACCGAGATCGACGATGCCTTCTCGATCAAGCGCCTGGATAACGGCAACTGGCGCATCGGCATCCATATCGCCGCACCGGGGCTGGGTTTTGCGCCGGGCGACCGTCTCGATGAAATCGCCTCGCGGCGCCTGTCCACCGTGTACATGCCGGGGCAGAAGATCACCATGCTGCCGGAGACCCTGGTGGAACGCTACACCCTGGCCGCAGGCCGGCGCTGCCCCGCGCTGTCGCTGTACCTCGAAGTGACGCCGGAATATGCCGTGGTCAGCCAGGAAAGCGCGCTGGATCACGTCGAAATCGCCGCCAACCTGCGTCATGAGGCCCTGGAACCGGTATTCAACGGCGCGACCGTGGTCAGTCGGGAGGGCGATTACGCCTGGAAGGACGAGCTCCTGTTGTTATGGGATTTCACCACCAGGCTCAAGGAAGGGCGGGGCAAGGGGGAAAGCAGCCGGAATTTCCCCGACTACAATTTCGCGGTGGTGGATGATCGCGTTGCCATTACCGAGCGTCACCGCGACACCCCCATCGACCGGGTGGTGTCGGAGCTGATGATTCATACCAATGCCACCTGGGGCAAGGAGCTGGCGGAAGCCGACTATGCCGGCATCTACCGCAACCAGGAAGGCGGCAAGGTGCGCATGAGCGTATCGCCGGGCGCGCACCAGGGCTTGGGCGTGACGCACTACATGTGGTCGAGCTCGCCGCTGCGCCGCTACGTCGACCTGGTCAACCAGCGCCAGCTCATCGCCCGCCTGGAAGGCAAGCCGGCCCCCTACGGCAACCGCGACGAACGGCTGCTTATCGCCATGCGCGATTTCGATCTGGCCTACGAGGCCTATGGCAACATCCAGGACCAGATGGAACGCTACTGGTGTCTGCGCTGGCTGTTGCAGGAACAGGTCAGCGAAACCGGCGCCGTGGTGGTGAAGGAAAACCTGGTCAAGCTCGACCACTTGCCGCTGTTCATCCGCGTGCCATTGCTGCCCGAAGTGCCGGCCGGCAGCCGGGTGGCGATCGAGGTGTCGAAGGTGGACCTGCTTGAAGTGACATGCCAGTGCCGGTATGTCGGTCCCCTGGAGCAATGATTTGGCAGGCTATTTCTGCTAAACTGGCTCCGCCTTGAACACTCCTCGTGCTCTTATTTCTCTGGGCCGCTTTGCGCGGCCGAACCAGTCCGATCGCCTCGGACTGGTGCTGCTGATTTCCATCACCCTGCATCTGGCATTGTTGTTGGTGAGCTTCAAGGCGCCGGAGATGAAAAAATCGCCCATTGCCACCTCCCTTGAAGTGGTGCTGGTCAACACCAAATCCTCCTCCCGGCCGGTCAAGGCCGATGCCCTGGCGCAGGCCAATCTCGACGGCGGCGGCAACACCGATGCCGAGCGCCAGGCAAAAAGTCCGCTGCCGGTGCTGGACCGGCCCCAGCAGGAGTCGGAAGCCGTACAGAAGAAGCAGCAGGTCAGCCAGATGGAGCAGCAGGCCCGGCTCCTGATGACCCAGGTCAAAGCGACGCAACACGTCGAGCCGATTCCGGCCAAGGTCAAGCCCTCCGAAGCGCCGATAGAAAAGCCGGGGGCCGAGCTGGCGATGAAAAGCCTCGAGGCGGCCCGCCTGGAAGCGCAGATTTCACGGGACTGGGACGCCTATCAGAAAAAACCCAAGCGCAACTTCGTCGGCGCGCGCACCCAGGAATACCGCTTCGCCCGCTACGCCGAGGATTGGCGGATCAAGGTGGAAAAAGTCGGCAACCTGAATTACCCTGAAGAAGCGAAGCGGAAGAAAATTTACGGCAGCCTGCAGCTCATTGTCAACATCAAGGCCGATGGCAGCGTCGAGCACGTCGAGGTGAAGCGCTCCTCCGGCCACAAGGAGCTGGACGAGGCGGCCATCCGCATCGTCACCCTGGCGGCGCCCTACGCGGCCTTTCCCGAAGACATCCGCAAGGACACCGATATTCTCGGCATCGTGCGCACCTGGACCTTTACCCGCGCCGACCAGCTGGACACAGCCGGCGCTTTTGCCGACTAGGGCGGTAGGGTGGGCACGTTTTTTTGTGCCCACGCGGTCGGTTCTCCGCAACCTGACTCTGTGGACTATGGTTTTTTTGTAGGATAATTGCAGCATGAAAAACGTCAATCTGACCGGCCATTTCCTGATCGCCATGCCCGCCATGACCGATCCCTATTTCGCCAAATCCCTCACCTATGTGTGCGAGCACACCGAGCAGGGAGCGCTGGGCGTGGTGATCAACAAGCCGATCGAGATGACTCTGAAGATACTGCTCGAACAGATCGGCATCGAGCTCGAATCGGGAGAGCATGCCGAGGAGCTGATACACTTCGGCGGTCCGGTGCAGATGGACCGCGGTTTCGTCCTGCACCAGCCAGTCGGAGAATGGATGTCCACCCTGCCGGTGAACGAGAGCGTCGCCTTGACCACTTCGAAAGACATACTGGAAGCGGTCGGCCGCGGGCAAGGCCCGTACAAGCTGCTGGTGTCGCTGGGTTATGCCGGCTGGGCGGCGGGGCAACTGGAACAGGAGCTGGCGCAAAATGCCTGGCTCACCGTGCCGGCTTCGGCGGCCATCATTTTCGATCTCCCCTGGGAGCAGCGCCTGTCCGCCGCGATGCGACTGCTGGGCGTGGATTTCGCCAGCCTGGCCGATGGGGCGGGGCATGCTTGAATTCCGTGAGGGGTAAGGGGTGAGGGGTGAGGAGAAAAAGCAGGGCAACAGCGAGGTTTTGCCGCCTCACCCCTCACCCCTCACGCCTCACCCGCCGCAACGCGGCACGGTTTTGGGCTTCGACTTCGGCATCAAGCGCATCGGCGTGGCGGTGGGCGATCTGGAGCTGGGGCTGGCGCATCCCCTGACAACGGTTGTGGGGGAAAGCAACGACCAGCGCTTCGGCGCCATCGAGGCGTTGCTCAAGGAATGGCAGCCGGCGTTGGCGGTGGTGGGCTTGCCTGCTCACGCGGACGGCGAGGAGCACGAAATGAGCGCGCGCTGCCGCCGCTTCGCGCACCAGCTGGAAGGCCGCTTCGGCCTCAAAGTGGTGCTGGTGGACGAGCGCCATAGCTCCACCGCGGCGAGCGAGGATCTGAACGAAGCCGGGGTACGCGGCCGCAAGCAGAAGGCGGTGCTGGACCAAGTCGCAGCGCAGCGGATATTGCAGTCTTTTCTGGATGGGCTATAACAGGCAATGCCTAAAAATGTAGGTTGGGTTAGCAGCAGATCGGAACAAGCGCCCTTCACGTTTGCCCCCTCTCCCGCTTGCGGGAGAGGGTTGGGGTGAGGGCTGGCGTAACCCACCAGAAGTAGGCGCCTCTAGGCGACAAACCCAATCTTCCTTCAAAATGTGGGTTTCGCCTAGAGGCGCCTACTCTTGGTGAATGTTTTAGGTTTGTTGGGTTACGGCGCAAAAAGCCGCGCCTAACCCAACCTACATAACTTTGCACTCAGGACTATAAAACGCCATGAAGAACAATCCCCAACTCAACAAGAACGGCGAGCTGCAGCACCTGCTCACCATCGAAGGGTTGCCTGCGGCGACCTTGCGCCACATCCTCGACACCGCTTCGTCCTTCCTCAACATCCCCGAGCGCGAGGTGAAGAAGGTGCCGCTGCTGCAGGGAAAGGCGATCTTCAACCTGTTCTTCGAGCCCAGCACGCGCACCCGCACCACCTTCGAGATCGCCGCCAAGAAGCTGTCCGCCGACGTGATCAACCTGAACGTCGGCGGGTCCAGCACCAGCAAGGGCGAAACCCTGCTCGACACCGTCGACAACCTGGCGGCGATGCAGGCGGACATGTTCATCGTGCGCCATTCCCAGTCCGGTGCGCCGCACCTGATCGCGCAGCACGTCGCGCCGCACATCCATGTCGTCAACGCCGGCGACGGGCGCCACGCCCATCCCACCCAGGGGCTGCTGGACATGTTCACCATCCGCCATTACAAGCAGGATCTGACCAGCCTGCGCGTGGCCATCGTCGGCGACATGCTGCACTCGCGCGTGGCGCGTTCGCAGATCCATGCGCTCACCACCCTGGGCGTGCCGGAAGTGCGCGTGATCGCGCCCAAGACCCTGATCCCGGCTTGTGCCGAACGCATGGGGGTGCAGATCTACCACGACATGGCGCAGGGGCTGAAGGATGTCGACGTGATCATCATGCTACGCCTGCAGAACGAGCGCATGCGCGGCGCGCTGCTGCCCTCCGCGCAGGAATATTTCAAGTATTACGGCCTGACCGCCGAGAAGCTGGCGCTGGCGCGGTCCGACGCGATTGTCATGCATCCCGGCCCGATGAACCGCGGCGTGGAAATCGAATCCTCCGTCGCTGACGGCGTGCAGTCGGTGATCCTGTCGCAGGTAACCTTCGGCATCGCGGTACGGATGGCGGTGATGAGCATA
>CAMTYG010000155.1:0-9457 GCA_947085875.1 uncultured Sulfuricella sp. | reverse complement strand
CTCGCCAAAAGAGGTGCGGGTGTCTCGATTCACCTCTTGCGATAGAGCAACCATTGCACTACACTTAACGCAATGGCAACCTTGCAAAGATTCGATAGCTGCCGGGTACTGATGTACCTCGACGATCACCCGCCGCCCCATGTGCACGTTAAACTGCGCGACGGGCGCGATTGCACCGTCGATCTCGAAGGCTTCGAAATCAAAGGACGGATTGCCGAGCGGGAGATACGCGAGTCGCTGGATTGGATCAAATCCAACCAGTCGTTTTTGTTGAATGAATGGCGGAGGAACAACCCATGAGCGAGCACTTTTTTCCCAAGTTGACGGCAGTCGTTGCCCTGGCGCCTTATCGCCTGCGCGCCACCTGGAGTACGGGCGAGGTGCTGGAGGTGGATGTCGAGACACGGTTGCGCAAACATGCCGCGCTTGCCGCTATCCTTGACCCTGAAGTGTTTGCCCGCGTGCATATCGGCGAATGGGGTAACAGCATCGAGTGGATCGACGAGGAGTTCGGCGCCGACAACGTCTACGCGTGGGCGAAGGAACAGGCCGGCGAAGTCAGTCACGAGATGTTCGGCGAATGGATGCACCACAATGACCTGTCGCTGAACACCGCGGCTGAAGCGCTGGGCATCAGCCGCCGCATGGTGAGCTACTACCGCACTGCGCACAAAGCCATCCCGCGTTCCATTTGGCTGGCCTGTCTGGGCTGGGAAGCCACTCGTCCGAAAGCGCGAGCGCTTCCGCGCGCTTTGCCAACGGCCAGCGAATACGCTGCGTCCCACGCGTGATCGCTGGGTAGTAGGCAGTCAGGTTGATGGGTTCAATGGCGCACACCCCACCCCGTCCATCTGTGGTTTCTGGGTTAAAATGACCGGCAAGGTGGAGCGTCTGGCCGGGATCTTTCGGACAAGCGCTTAGGCGGACAAACGTTTAGGTTTCTTCAAATGACACATACTGCATTTATTGATTTGCCTCCCTTGCTGAGCGCACAGGGCACGATGCGCCTGCCCGGGTCGAAGAGCATTTCCAATCGCGTGTTGCTGCTGGCCGCGCTGGCCGAAGGCGTCACCGACGTCAAGGCGCTGCTGGCTTCCGACGATACCGGCCACATGCTGGAAGCACTGCGCAAACTTGGCGTGAAATGGGAACAGCATGGCGCCAGCCGCGACTATCGCGTACAAGGCGTGGGCGGCGCATTTCCGGTCAAGCAGGCCGACTTGTTCCTGGGCAATGCGGGCACCGCCTTCCGCCCCCTCACCGCCGCGCTGGCGCTATCGCAGGGGACATACCATCTCAGCGGCGTTGCGCGTATGCACGAGCGCCCCATCGGCGACTTGGTGGATGCCCTGCGACAGTTGGGTGCGAACATCGCTTACCTCGGCAACGAGGGATTTCCGCCACTAATGATCAAACCGGCTAACCCTCACCCCGGCCCTCTCCCTGAGGGAGAGGGGGACGGAGAGCCGCTTCGCGGATCGGTAAAAGTGCGCGGCAACGTCTCCAGCCAGTTCCTAACCGCGCTGCTGATGGCCTCGCCCCTGGCCGGGCAGGACGTGAACATCGAGGTGGTCGGCGAACTGATCTCCAAGCCGTATATCGAGATCACCCTGAACCTGATGCGCCGATTCGGCGTCGAGGTCGAGCGTCAAAGCTGGCAGACGTTCACCATCCATGCCGGACAGGCGTATCGCAGCCCTGGCGTGATCCATGTCGAGGGTGATGCTTCGAGCGCGTCCTATTTTCTGGCTGCCGGCGCCATCGGCCAGGGGCCGGTGCGGGTCGAGGGCGTGGGCAAAGCCAGCATCCAGGGCGACGTGCGCTTCGCCGAGGCGCTGGCGCAAATGGGCGCCGAAGTCACAATGGGCGACAACTGGATCGAGGCGCGCGCTCCCAAAAGCGGGAAACTCAAGGCGCTCGACCTCGACTGCAACCATATCCCCGACGCAGCCATGACCCTGGCGGTGGCGGCCCTGTTCGCCGAGGGGACGACCACCCTGCGCAACATCGCCAGCTGGCGGGTCAAGGAAACCGACCGCATCGCCGCGATGGCGACGGAACTGCGCAAGGTCGGCGCGACCGTGGAGGAAGGGGCGGACTACATTCGCGTCACCCCTCCTCACGCCTCACGCCTCACCCCTCACGCCAGCATCGACACCTACGACGATCACCGCATGGCGATGTGCTTTTCCCTGGTGGCGCTGGGCGGTGTGCCAGTCAGGATCAACGACCCCAAGTGCGTCGCCAAGACTTTCCCCGACTATTTCGAGCGTCTGGGCGCTATAGCGAAAACGGCCTGATATTAAAGATGATGACTAACTCCTCACCCCTTACCCCTCACCCCTCACCTGAAATCCCCGTTATCGCCATCGATGGCCCCTCCGCCTCCGGCAAAGGCACGGTGGCGCTGCTGGCCGCCCAGGCGCTGGGTTTCCACTATCTCGACAGCGGCGCCCTGTACCGGTTGCTGGCCCTGGCGGCGGTGCGGCGCGGCATGTCGTTCGACGACGAGGAGGGGGTGGCGCGCTTGACGGAAGGGATGGCCATTCGCTTCGAGGGTGGCGAGGTGTGGCTGGATGGCGAGCCGGTGGGGGATGCGATCCGCACCGAAGAGTGCGGCAACGGGGCCTCGCGTATCGCCGCCTATCCCCGCGTGCGTGCGGCGCTGCTCGATCTGCAGCGCGCCTTCCTCAAGGCTCCGGGGCTGGTAGCGGACGGCCGCGACATGGGTTCGGTGGTGTTCCCCGGCGCGATGCTCAAAATATTTCTGACCGCCAGCGCTGAAGTGCGTGCCGAGCGCCGGTATAAACAGTTGATGGAAAAAGGAACTCATGCTAATATCGCCCAGATTTTGCATGACATCAGGCAACGCGATGAGCGCGACAGCGCACGGAGCGTGGCCCCATTGCAAAAATGTGCGGATGCCAGTCTGCTGGATACCAGTTCCCTGACCATTGTCGAAGCGGTGGACGAGGTGCTGGCGCGGTTCAGGCAGGTTCGTGTCCGATAGGCGCCTCGAGCTCCAACAGTTTTGTCGGTTGGCTGAAACATTTTTTCGCTCTTGTACCCTCCGGGTAATTGCGGCATGTTTCTCTTTTCAGGCTGTTGGAAACTTCTGGCGGGTGATAACTAACCCCGTTGCTTTTGCCATCCGGGCAACAGCCGGGCTTTTTTCAGGTTTTTTAAACAATGACTACTGCTTCCCTTTCTGTTTCCCCATCCATGGAAAGTTTCGCCTCTTTGTTCGCAGAGAGCTTGTCCCACCAGGAAATGCGCGCCGGCGAGGTCATCACCGCCGAGGTCGTGCGTGTCGATAACGACAGCGTGGTGGTCAATGCCGGCCTGAAATCGGAAAGCGTCATCGACGCCAACGAATTCAAGAACGACAAGGGCGAAATCGAAGTAAAACCGGGCGATTTCGTCAAGGTTGCGATCGAAATGCTGGAAGACGGCTACGGTTCTACCAAGCTGTCGCGCGAGAAAGCCAAGCGCGTCGCCGCCTGGCTGGATCTGGAAGCCGCCATGGAAGAGGGTACGCTGGTCAGCGGTATGGTCCAGGGCAAGGTCAAGGGCGGCCTGACCGTGATGGTCAATGGCATTCGCGCCTTCCTGCCGGGTTCGCTGGTGGATATTCGTCCGGTCAAGGACACGACCCCCTACGAAAACAAGGAAATGGAGTTCAAGGTCATCAAGCTGGACCGCAAGCGCAATAACGTGGTGGTTTCGCGCAAGGCGGTGCTGGAGCAGAGCCTGGGCGCCGAGCGTCAGGCACTGCTGGGCAACCTGAAAGAAGGCATGGTGGTCAAGGGTATCGTCAAGAACATCACCGACTACGGCGCGTTCGTGGATCTGGGCGGTGTCGACGGTCTGCTGCACATCACCGACCTGGCCTGGCGCCGCGTCAAGCATCCTTCCGAAGTGCTGGCCGTGGGTGATGAAGTTGAGGCCGTGGTGCTCAAGTTCGACCAGGAGAAGAATCGTGTCTCCCTGGGCGTCAAGCAACTGGGTGATGATCCGTGGGTCAACCTGTCCCGCCGCTATCCGCAGGGCACCCGCATGTTCGGCAAGGTCACCAACCTGACCGACTACGGCGCGTTCGTCGAGATCGAGCAGGGCATCGAAGGCCTGGTGCACGTTTCCGAAATGGACTGGACCAACAAGAACGTGCATCCGGGTAAAGTGGTGCAGCTTGGCGACGAAGTCGAAGTCATGATCCTGGAAATCGACGAAGAGCGCCGCCGCATCTCCCTCGGCATGAAACAGTGCAAATCCAATCCCTGGGATGATTTTGCCGTTACCCACCAGAAG
This sequence comes from uncultured Sulfuricella sp., assembly GCA_947085875.1. Taxonomy (GTDB): domain Bacteria; phylum Pseudomonadota; class Gammaproteobacteria; order Burkholderiales; family Sulfuricellaceae; genus Sulfuricella. The sequence continues at coordinate 5,149 of CAMTYG010000155.1, read as the reverse complement.
GGTAACAAAGTCTCCGGCCAGATCAAGTCCATCACCGACTTCGGCGTGTTCATCGGCCTGCCTGGCGGCATCGACGGTCTGGTGCACCTGTCCGACCTGTCCTGGAACATGCCGGGCGAAGAAGCGGTGCGCAACTACAAGAAGGGCGACGAAGTCGAAGCCATGGTGCTGGCGATCGACGCCGAGCGCGAGCGCATTTCCTTGGGCATCAAGCAGATGGAAGGCGATCCGTTCACCAATTACGTGGCCGTTAACGACAAGAACAGCATCGTCAAGGGTATCGTCAAGTCCATGGATGCCAAGGGTGCAGTCATTACTCTCGACGGCGAAGTGGAAGGCTACCTGCGCGCTTCCGAAGTATCACGCGACCGTGTCGAGGACATCCGCACTCACCTCAAGGAAGGCGACGAAGTCGAAGCCAAGATCATCAATATCGACCGCAAGAACCGCAATATCAACCTGTCCATCAAGGCCAAGGATATGGCGGACGAGGCCGATGTGATGCAGAAGATGTCAGCCAGCGACACCGGTACTGCGGGCACCACCAGCCTTGGAGCGTTGTTGAAGGCCAAGATGGACACGAAGCAAACTGGCCAATAACAATCCAACCTCGGAAGGTCCAAGCTTATGACAAAATCGGAGCTTATTTCGAAGCTGGCCATGCGTTACCCGCAACTGGTGACCAAGGACGCAGAACTGGCGGTGAAAACGATCCTCGACGCAATGGGAGACAGTTTGTCCCAGGGTGAGCGGATCGAAATCCGGGGATTCGGCAGTTTCAGCCTGAATTACCGGCCACCCAGAGTCGGGCGCAATCCCAAAACCGGCGGCAAGGTGAGCGTGCCTGAAAAGTACGTGCCACACTTCAAGGCCGGCAAGGAGTTGCGCGAGCGGGTTGATGCCAGTTAAAGCGGCCAAGTTGGGTTACTGACTAACCGGAAAGCACGGCGGCATAATCGAAAGATCATGCCGCCTTTTTCTTGTTACTATTCAGTTATGTTGAATTTGCATGATGTAGGAGCGACCTCCTGGTCGCGAATCACTGAATTCGCGACCAGGAGGTCGCTCCTACGCGCCGATGTTTCATGTTGACTACCTACTAGGTTTAATGATTGAGGAATGATGCGCTACTTGTCCTGGTTGCTTGGCTTCGTTCTGTTCCTGCTGGCCTTGGGCTTTGCGGTGAAGAATAGCGACACCGTCGTGGTTCATTATTATCTGGGGTACCAGTGGCAGGCGCCGATGGTTCTGGTGATCCTGGTGTTTTTCTTCGCCGGTGTTGCGGCCGGTGTGGCGGCCAGCCTGGGTTACCTATTCAGGCAGCGGCGCGAGATCTTTTTCCTCAAACGGGAAATGCGGGCCAAAGTGCAGGCGGACAAGACTGATGAGGAATGAGTGATGCTCACTCTTTGCCTCTTGCCCATTACTCATAACCATTAAAAATGGAATTCGAATACTGGTGGCTCCTGACTCTCCCGTTGTTCTTCAGCCTGGGCTGGATGGCGGCGCGGATCGATATCAGGCATGTCCTGTCGGAATCGCGCAGGCTGCCCGCCTCCTATTTCCAGGGGCTGAACTTCCTTCTCAACGAGCAGACCGACAAGGCAATCGAGGCTTTCATTGAAATCGCCAAGGCCGATAACGAAACGGTTGAGCTGCAATTTGCTCTCGGCAGCCTGTTCCGCCGGCGTGGCGAGGTGGAACGCGCCATCCGCATGCACCAGAGCTTGCTGGAGCGCAGCGACCTGGAAGAGGAAAAAAAACTGACCGCGATGAACGAACTGGGTCAGGATTACCTGAAAGCGGGCTTGCTGGACCGCGCCGAGCAGGTTTTCAGCGAATTGCAGCAAACCCGCTACTCCAGCGGGGCGCTGAAATACCTGCTGGAAATCTATGTGCTGGAAAAGGACTGGCTCAAAGCAGTCGAGGCGGCGCGCAGGCTGGGCGAGATTTCCAGCCGCTCCTACCCGATCGAGATCGCCCATTTTTACTGTGAACTGGCGGCCAGCGAGATTGCCCATTCTGACCATGCCGCGGCACGCGAACATCTGGATGAAGCGCTGCGGGTGAATCGCGACAGCGTGCGCGCCAACATCCTGCATGGCGACATTGAAATCGCCGAGGGGCGGCACGAGGCCGCGATCCAGTGCTGGAAACGGGTTGAAACGCAAAACCCGGCACATCTCGCTCTGGTGGCGGAGCGCCTTCTGGCGAGCCATCGCGCGCTCGACCGGTTTGCCGAAGGCATGGATCTGCTGCGCGGCTACCTGGCGCGCTACGGCTCGCTGGACATGCTGAACGTGATTTTTCAGGCCGTGCTGGAAACCGAGGGGCCGCAGGTCGCCTACCAGCTGGCGCGCGACGAGTTGCGGCGCAATCCCAGCATGCGCGGCCTCGACCGGCTGCTGGAGGCGCAACTGATGGAAGCCCCCGCCGAGCGCAGGCAGGATTTGCAGTTGGTGCATAATCTGATTCATCAGCACTCCGCCGGACTGGCGTTGTATCGCTGCGAGAACTGCGGATTCAGGGCGCGCCAGTATTTCTGGCATTGCCCCGCTTGCGGCAAGTGGGAAACCTATCCGCCGCGTCGCAGCGAGGAAACCGAAATTCTGGTCAAGGCCAGTATGCAGGATTTGATGTAATGTTGAATGTGGCCTTCCATAAGAACCCAAAAAATAGCCATGCAGGTTGGGTTGAGCGGTCTTTTGCGAAACCCACCAGAAGTAGGCGCCTCCAGGCGACAAAACCCAAACTTCAAGAACAGGTTTTGTTGTTTAGATCTGTTGGGCATCGCGATGAAGCCGCTCAGCCCAACCTACATGATCGTGATCTCTGTGGCAAAAGGCAGTTGTCATGAACGCCCCCAAGATTATCGTCGCCTTGGACTTTGCCGCACAGAAGGACGCACTGGCGCTGGTGGACAGGCTCGATCCCCGGCTGTGCCGGCTCAAGGTGGGCAAGGAAATGTTCACCGCCTGCGGCCCGGCGCTGGTGGAAACGCTCATTCAGCGCGGATTCGAGGTTTTCCTCGACCTGAAATTCCACGATATCCCCAACACCGTGGCCAGCGCCTGCAAGGCCGCTGCCCGGCTTGGCGTGTGGATGGTCAATGTCCATGCGCTGGGCGGGCGACGCATGATGGAAGCGGCACGCGAAGCGCTTGAAGGCGCGACCTCGCGGCCCAAGCTGATCGCGGTGACCGTGCTGACCAGCATGGGGCAGGCGGATCTGAATGAATTGGGCATTCCGGGCGAACCGCGCGAAACGGTGCTGCGGCTGGCGAAGCTGGCGCAGGCCAGCGGCCTGGATGGGGTGGTGTGTTCCGCGCAGGAGGCGCAACCGCTGCGGCAGGAGCTGGGGCCGGATTTCTGCCTGGTGACGCCCGGAATTCGTCCGGCGAACGCCGCGCAGGACGACCAGGTGCGGATTGTCACGCCGCTGGAGGCAATCCGCCTCGGCTCGGATTATCTGGTGATCGGCCGGCCCATTACCAAGGCGGCTGATCCCCTGCTGGTTCTACAGCAAATCAATTTTGAACTAGGTCTCGTAACGAGACCTTACGTGGAGTGAAACAATGAAAATCAGCGTGATCGGCACCGGCTATGTCGGCCTGGTGACAGGCACCTGCCTGGCCGAAGTGGGCAATGACGTATTGTGTCTGGACGTGGATGTGAACAAGATCAACATCCTCAAGCAGGGTGGCATCCCGATTTACGAGCCGGGCCTGGAAGACATGGTGAAGCGCAACGTGGCCGCAGGCCGGCTGCGCTTCACCACCGACGCGGCCGAGAGCGCAAGGCACGGTGCGATCCAGTTTATCGCCGTGGGCACACCGCCGGACGAGGACGGCTCCGCCGACCTGCAGTACGTGGTCGCCGCAGCGCGCGCCATCGGCCAGAACATGCAGGAATACAAGGTGATCGTGGACAAGTCCACGGTGCCGGTGGGCACCGCCGACAAAGTCCGTGCCGCAGTCCAGGAAGAACTAATCAAGCGTGGCGCACAACTCGAATTCAGCATCGCCTCGAATCCCGAATTCTTGAAAGAAGGCGCGGCGGTGGATGACTTCATGCGTCCTGACCGCATCGTGCTCGGCTCCGACGACGCCCGTGCCGTGGAACTGATGCGCTCGTTGTATGCGCCCTTCAACCGCAACCACGATCGCCTGATCGTGATGGACATCAAGTCCGCCGAACTCACCAAGTATGCCGCCAACGCCATGCTCGCCACCCGTATCTCGTTCATGAACGAGCTGGCATTGCTGGCCGAGAAAATGGGCGCGGATATCGAGCACGTGCGCCACGGCATCGGCTCTGACCCACGCATCGGCTACCATTTTCTTTACGCCGGCTGCGGCTACGGCGGCTCCTGTTTCCCCAAGGACGTGCAGGCCATGCAGCGTACCGCCAAGGAATACGGCAGCGAGCTGAGGATTCTCAATGCCGTGGAAGTGGCCAACGAGCGCCAGAAGGAGGTGCTGCTCGACAAGATCACCGCCCGATTCGGCAACGACCTCAGCGGCAGGAACATCGCCCTGTGGGGCCTCGCATTCAAGCCCAACACCGACGATATGCGCGATGCCCCCAGCCGCGTGCTGATCAAGGGGTTGTGGGAGCGCGGCGCCAGCGTGACAGCGTACGACCCGGTGGCGATGCACGAGGCCACGCGAATATTCGGCAGTGACCCCCGCCTGAAACTGGCGGATACGCCGATGGCGGCGCTGGAAGGCGCGGACGCCCTGGCCATCGTCACCGAGTGGCAAGTATTCCGCGCGCCGGATTTCGCCGCGCTCAAAGCCAGGCTCAAGAACCCGGTGATCTTCGACGGTCGCAATCTGTACGAGCCGAAGGATGTGCGCGCTGCCGGGATCGAGTATTTCGCTATCGGGCGGTTGTAATTTAAACCTGCGTAGGGCGTCAATAAGCGAAGCGCATTGCGCCGTATTTGAAAAACATCCGGCGCAATGCGCTTCGCTTATTTCGCCCTACATGACTGAATAATCACAAAAAACCATGCTACCTAACTTCGAAAATGCCCGCGTCCTGGTCGTCGGCGACGTCATGCTTGACCGCTACTGGTTCGGCGAGGTGAGCCGCATTTCGCCCGAGGCGCCGGTGCCGGTGGTGCACGTCAGTCGCACCGAGGAGCG
>CAMTYG010000154.1:0-10503 GCA_947085875.1 uncultured Sulfuricella sp. | reverse complement strand
CGCAAACTGCTGCATGCCATCCACGGCATGTTGAAACACGACAAACCCTTCGATAACGCCCGCTTTTACGCTATTCCAGCATGAGCCGGAAAGGGCAAAAATTACAGAAAAAATTCTTGCCCTCGAACAGAGTATCTACATGACTGCATTTCACATCAGTTTGAATCGCACCCTCGATGCCCTGCATGATTACGCCTTGCGCGCGTTACATGTAGAATGCGGGTCAAAGCATTTTTTTAATTTTTTTATCAAGGAATTCTAAAGTGAGAGGCATAGCGTTTGCATTTGAAATCGGCGGCAAGGCGGTGAATCCGGACAAGATCGAAAACCCGGACGAATCCAAAATCATCAAGGCCATCATGGAGTCGGTTTCCGAACGGGTAGGGGATCTGCATTGCCAGGAACACGACGAGGCTCCCCGGTTTGTTTGCACCGGCGACAGTTATGAAGACCTGTCGCTCGAGGTGATGGGGTGCTGCGAAGCGCTCATCGAGCGGGTCAAGCAACGGCTGTCCCTGTCCGAGTAGCGTAACCCGGCCGGCACACCGGTCGAGCGCGGGGATGTTCACAGGAAGTTTGTTCGCACCTCATGGCGGGGCAAGATGATGGCTGCATGTAGCAAGTTTGTTCTTCTGAGCCTGGCGCTGGCCGGCGCGTTGATCCTGCCCGGTTGCGCCCCGGTGGCGGTCAAGGTCAAGAATGTGGAGGGCGGGGAGGGCGCCCGGCTCTACGCCCTCAACTGCGCCGCCTGCCACGGTGCGGCCGGGGACGGCGGCATCGGCGTGCCGCTGGCGCTGCGGGATTTCCAGAGCAGCGTTACCGACGATTATCTTTTCAGTACCATCCGCCTCGGTCGTCCGGGCCGGGTGATGCCCGGCTCCCCGAACCTTCGCGACGAAGAGGTTCAGTCGATTGTCCGCTTCATTCGCGGCTGGGCGATAAAGCAGCCAAACATTGTGGACAAGCCGGTGCAAGGCGACCCGGTGCGCGGCAAGGTGCTGTTCGGTGCTTACTGCGCCGAGTGTCATGGCGCCGGCGGCGAAGGGGGCACGGGCACGGGCGTCACCTTCTCTCGCCCGCGCGACAAACCCATCATTGCACCGGCGCTGAACAACGCCGGCTATCTGGTAGCAGCCTCCGATCAGATCATCAAGACAGCGCTCATGCGGGGGCGCGACGGCACGCCCATGCAGTCCTTCCTGAAATTCGGCTTGCGCGAGCGGGATATCGACGACATCGTGAGCTACGTTCGCTCGTTCGAGCGGCAGGCGGCGCTGCGGCAAGCCCTGCCGCCAAAGGATGCCCGACCGGTGCTGATTTTTCAGTCGCCGCGCGGTTTTGCTGAAACCGTGCACAAGCTGAAACAGGCCATGGTTGCGAGGAACTTTCGGGTGATCCGGGAAGGCCCCCTGGAAAGCGGTCTGGTCGGGCGCGGTCGGGAAAATAAGCGGCAATGGGTCATCTATTTCGGGAATTTGGAACTTCTCGACAAACCGCTTAAAACCGACCCGCGCCTGGGATTGTTCCTGCCGGGCAGGGTAACGGTCGTGGAGCAGGACGGGGTAGTGCGGGTGATGGCGGTGAATCCGCTGGTTGTCAACGCGCTGTTCAATAATGACGGCCTCGCGGCAGCCATTGAAGCACTGTACCAGACCTACCTGGATGTCCTGGGGGAGGCCGCCACATGAAAAAAACGATGTGTCGCTGGCTGGCGGCGATTTTGCTGCTGATCGCATCGGGCCCGCTGCTGGCTGGGGATCTGTTGATGGTGAGGTCGAGGTTGCCGTTCCCGTCGGCGCTGGAGGCAGTTCAGGCTGCCATCGAGGCGCGGGGGTATGCCGTCGCCGAGGTGAAAAACGTGGACCTCGGCCTGCTGTTGATGGGCTACCTGAGCGAGAAGTACAAGGCGGTGTTTTTTGGAAAGGCCGAGGAAATCGAGGCGCTGACCCGGCTGCATCCGGAACTGGCTCCTTATCTCCCGCCGCAGATTCTGGTGTTTTCCGAGCGCGGCGATACGCTGCTGGTTGCCATCAGCCCGGCCTATCTGGCCACGTTGTTTCCGCATCCAGATCTGGCTGCAATTTTTGCCCGCTGGGAGGACGATTTGCAGTTCGTGCTGGAATCGGTGCGCGATGCGAAGCTCAAAATGCCTGCGGAGCGGGGCGGATCAAATTATTGATCCGGCCGAGTGGAGTTTGAAGCCCGTTCAGTCCACCACACCCTTCGGCAAGAATTAGTGTGAACGGGATACCGCAGGCTGCTGGATATGATGCACGCTATCCAGCAAGACCCCGTTGTCCGTTGTGTCCGTTCTGCATGAGTGGGTTTGGCGATTACCATGAAAATAGTCCAAAGGCACCCTTGGGATATCAGCCCGGCTGAGGCGATTGCCATCCAGCAGCAACTGCGCGGCGAGGTGGTGAGGGAAGACCGGCTCGGCCCGGTGCGCCACGTGGCGGGGGTGGACGTAGGTTTCGAGGAAGGCGGCAGGATCACTCGCGCTGCGGTGGTGGTGCTCGGCTTTCCTGCGCTCGAACTGGTGGATCATGCCATTTTTCGCGCTCCCACCCGTTTTCCCTATGTGCCGGGGCTGCTGTCTTTCCGCGAGGTGCCTGCGGTGATGGCTGCGCTGGAGAAGCTGGCCGTCATTCCCGACCTGTTGCTGTGCGACGGCCAGGGTATCGCCCATCCGCGCCGCTTCGGCATCGCCAGCCACCTTGGCGTGCTGTGCGGCATTCCCTCCATCGGCGTGGCCAAGACCCGGCTGACCGGCGAGCCTGTCGAGCCGCCCGACCGGCGCGGCGCATCCGTGCCGCTGCTCGATCATGGCGAAACCATCGGCGCGATATTGCGCAGCCGGCCCGGCGTGAAGCCGCTATACATCTCCATCGGCCACCGGGTCAGCCTGGCGACGGCACTCGACTATGTGATGGCTTGCGTCACCCGCTACCGCTTGCCGGAGACGACGCGCTGGGCGCATCGGCTGGCTTCCGGGCCTGCGGTCGAATGATAAAAAAGGTGGCCAGAACGGCCAGGGCGAACAGCACATACGCCAGCGTGAATGCCCATTCCGGCAGATCGTAGAAGATCATACGGCCGACCCAGCGCTGCATCGGCCAGCAGCACCATGATCAGGCTAGACGGCAGAAACCCAATCGCTGGCCAGATTGTAGTCGTCGAACACCAGGGTGTCCGCATGAGTGAACAGGCTGGTCAGCCAGGTGCTCCAGGTGATCCATTGGTTATCGGTGACCACGGCGACTTTCAACAGGTCGAAGCGGTGTTCGCGGGCAAACTTGATTTCTTCCCAGGCAACATCCACGGTAAGTCCGGCCATGTCGCGCAGATCGAACAGCAGGTTGACCTGACCCTCGAACTTGATCTTGTACATGACGGCATCTTCGAGTTCCTTGAAGTCGGCGAGGGTGAACCGCCCCAGCACGGCGACGTTGACGAGGTTGCTCCGGATTTCGATGGTGATCATGGTGGTACCCTTAACAGAGGTGATAATTTTGCACTATAGCAAACCAGCTATGCGGCAGGAAGACGGGCCGCCGCGCGAGACGCGAGGACGCCGCTCAGGATGATCAGCGCGATCCCCAGCCAACTGGTCAGGGACAGGATTTCCCGCCACAGCAGGATGCCCCACAGACTGGCGAACACGACCGTGCTGTAGGCCAGGCTGCCGACCACCAGCGTGCCGCCCTCGCGGTAGGCGCGGGTCATGGCGAGTTGCGCCAGGGTGGCGGTGGTGCCGAGGCCGAGCAGGAGCAGGAAATTTCGCGGTGAAACGGGATGAAAGGCGTGAACTCCCATCCAGATGCCGCCGCCGAAGGTGCAGATCAGGGTGAAATAGAACACGATTCGCCATTCCGGTTCGCCGATCTGTCCCAGTTGCTTGACGTTGAGATAGGCGATGGCGGCGAAAAAGCCTGAGGCCAGCCCCATCAGTCCTGCGACCAGTTGTTCCTGGTGCAGGGTGGGGCGCAGCAGCAGCGCCACGCCGGCAAAGCCGAGCAGGGTGGCCAGCAATAGCGGCAGGCGCGGGCGTTCTTTCAGGATCAGCACGCTGAGAAAGGCGAGAAACAGCGGCGCGGTGTGGTTGAGCGTCACTGCAGTGGCCAGCGGTAGCCGGGTGATGGAATAGAAGAACAGCATCAGCGCGGCGAAGCCGGACAGCCCGCGCCACAGGTGCGCTTTCCAGTGAGGCGTGGCGACGCTCATGCCCTGGCTTTTGACGATCAGGGTGATGATCAGCAGGCCGAACAGGGAGCGGTAGAACACCAGTTCGGCGCTGGAAAAATATTCCGCGCCCAGTTTGACGAATACCCCCATGCAGCCGAACAGGAAGCCGGCCACGACCATCCAGGCGGATTTTAGCTGTGGCAGTTTGGGCATGGTTTATGTTGTGCAATTCATGGCGCGGTAGTTTATCCCGGATTTGCCCGTAGGAGCGGCCTTGGCCGCGATAGCCGCCAATCGCGGCCAAGGCCACTCCTACAGGGGCATCGCTATTTTCACGAAGCGCGTGGGACAATTCGGGTTGAAGCTGAGGGCCGTTTTGCGTCCATGCGTAGGGGCAGAAAGCCGCGCGGAGATTGACCGGAGACCGCAATATGCGGTATTTTAACTCTTTTTAGAGTGCGGCAAGTAATGAGCAAAGCTTCAAAATCCCCGACCTTCGAAAGCGCACTCGCCGAGTTGGAAAATATCGTCGCCACCATGGAAGCGGGCCAGTTGCCGCTGGAGCAGCTTCTGTCGGCCTACAAGCGCGGTGCTGAGCTTCTCCAGTTGTGTCAGCAGGCGTTGCGGGATGCGCAGCAGCAGGTGCGCATCCTGGAAGCGGGCAGCTTGCAGAATTTTGCTGCTGACACGGATGAAGCCAGTGCAGACAATAATTGATTTTCAGGCTTGGGCAGCTGCCCTGCAGCAGCGCATGGAAGGCGTGCTGTCCGAGGTGCTGCCTCAGCCCTCGATTGCGCCGCAGCGCCTGCACCAGGCGATGCGCTACGCCGTGCTTGGCGGCGGCAAGCGCATTCGTCCCTTGCTGGCCTTCGCCGCCGGCGAAGCGGCCGGCGCCGACCTGCGGTGCGTCGATGCTGTCGCGGCTGCGGTCGAGCTGATCCACGCCTATTCGCTGGTGCATGACGACCTGCCGTGCATGGACGATGACAGCTTGCGGCGCGGCAAGCCCACCTGTCACCTCGAATATGACGAAGCCACTGCGCTGCTGGTGGGCGACAGCCTGCAAACCCTGGCGTTTCAGCTGCTGGCGGAGCGCCCATTGGCAGACGCTCCCGCGGTGCAGCTGGAAATGGTAAAGATTCTGGCGGTGGCTGCCGGTTCGCGCGGCATGGCCGGCGGTCAGGCGATTGACGGCGAAAGCGTCGGCAAGGCGCTGTCTCTGCCGGAGCTGGAATTCATGCATATCCACAAGACCGGCGCGCTGATCCGGGCCTCGGTGCAGCTCGGTGCGCTGTGCGGCAAGGGGCTTGAAGACGGCGAAATGGAGCGCTTGCTGCACTACGCGAAATGCATCGGGCTGGCCTTCCAGGTGGTGGACGACGTGCTCGACGCCGAATCCACCACTGCCACGCTGGGCAAGACTGCCGGCAAGGATGCCGAGGCCAACAAGCCGACCTACGTTTCTATTCTTGGCGCGAATGCGGCGCGTGCCTTCGCTGCCGATTTGCACCGGGATGCATTACAGTCGCTTGAAGTGTTCGGCGCGCGGGCGGAAAGACTACGCCAGATCGCCGATTTCATCGTCAAGCGGCAATTTTGAACGGCAAAGTAGGGTGGGCACGTTTTTGTGCCCACGCGGAAAACGTCGCTGACTGCGTGGGCACAAAAACGTGTCCACCCTACCCGTCGCGGTTGAAGGATTTTTGTGCCAGGTAAGTACCCTTTTCTCGAAACCATCAACGACCCCGCAGAATTGCGCGCTCTCGACCGCAAGCGGCTGCCCCGGCTTGCCGAGGAGCTGCGTACCTTTCTGATCGAAAGCGTGAGCAAGTCCGGCGGCCACCTGGCCTCCAATCTGGGCACGGTGGAGCTGACCGTCGCCCTGCATTACGTGTTCAACACGCCGGACGACCGGCTGGTGTGGGATGTCGGCCACCAGACTTATTCGCACAAGATATTGACCGGGCGGCGCGAGGCCATGGCCACCCTGCGCCAGCTCGGCGGCATCGCCGGTTTCCCCAAGCGCGCCGAGAGCGAATACGACGCTTTCGGCGCCGGCCATTCCAGCACCTCGATCAGCGCCGCGCTCGGCATGGCGGTTGCGGCCCAGATAGAAGGCAGCGACCGGCGCGCGGTGGCGATCATCGGCGACGGCGCCATGACCGGGGGCATGGCGTTCGAGGCGCTCAACAACGCCGGAGCGATGGACGCCAATCTCCTGGTGGTGCTGAACGACAACGACATGTCGATCTCGGAAAATGTCGGCGCGCTCAGCAACTATCTCGCCAAGCTCATGTCCGGGCGCTTTTACGCCGCCATGCGCAAGCGCGGCGAGAAGATGCTGGGGGCGGTGCCACCGATTCTGGAGCTGGCCAAGCGCGCCGAAGAGCACATGAAGGGCATGGTCATTCCCGGCACCCTGTTCGAGGAATTCGGCTTCAACTACATCGGGCCGATCGACGGCCACGACCTCGACGTGCTGGTGACCACGCTGAGCAACCTGAAGCAGCTCCAGGGGCCGCAGCTGCTGCACATCGTCACGCAGAAGGGCAAGGGCTACAAGCTGGCCGAAGAGGATCCCTGCCGTTACCACGGAGTGGCCAAATTCAACCCCGAGGACGGGGTGATGGACGCCAAGCCTGGCGCCAAGCTTACCTACACCCAGGTGTTCGGCGACTGGCTGTGCGACATGGCAGCGCAGGACGCGCGCCTGGTCGGCATTACCCCGGCGATGTGCGAAGGCTCCGGCATGGGGCGCTTCGCCCGGGAATACCCGAAGCGTTATTTCGATGTCGGCATCGCCGAGCCGCACGCGCTGACTTTTGCCGCCGGCATCGCCTGCGAAGGGATGAAGCCGGTGGTGGCGATCTATTCGACCTTTCTGCAGCGCGCTTACGACCAGTTGATCCACGACATCGCGCTGCAGGATCTGCCCATCGTGCTGGCGATTGACCGTGCCGGACTGGTCGGCGCCGACGGCCCGACCCATGCCGGCAGCTTCGACCTGTCCTTTTTGCGCTGCGTGCCCAACATGCTGGTGATGGCGCCTGCGGACGAGAACGAGTGCCGCCAGATGCTCTACACGGCGTTTATGCACAACGGCCCGTCGGCGGTGCGCTACCCGCGCGGAGGCGGCACGGGTGCCGCCATCCGGCAGGAAATGCAGGCGCTGCCGCTGGGCAAGGGTGAAATCCGGCGCAAGGGCGAAAAAATCGCCATTCTCGCCTTCGGCAGCATGCTTGCGCCCGCGCTGGACGCGGCCGAAGAACTCGATGCCACGGTCGCCAACATGCGCTTCGTCAAGCCGCTGGACGAGGAGTTGGCGCTGCGCCTGGCGCAAACCCATGACCTGCTCGTCACGATCGAAGAAAACGCGGTGATGGGCGGTGCGGGCAGCGCCGTGCTTGAATTCCTGGAGAGCCGGGGCGCGACGGTGCCGGTGCTGCAACTCGGCCTGCCCGACCGTTTCGTCGAACATGGCGATCCGGCCAAATTGCTGGCGGCATGCGGCTTGGACCAGGACGGCATTGTTCGCGCGGTGCAAGCCCGTTCAACCTAAGCCGCACTTCCAACCGCCAAGACGCCAAGAGCGCCAAGAAACGGGGTAAGCAGGGATGGGCGGCTTTGTCGCCCAACTCGCAAAAACATGAGATTAGAAAGCCTGAACCATTCACCCTGTCGGTTAGTGGTATATTGCTTCCAACAAGATGATTCTCTTGGCGCTCTTGGCGTTTTGGCGGTTCAACTGAATTTTCGAGGTGCATGTGTCAGATTCCCGTTTTTCCCATTCCATTGAAACCCTAAGCCAGATCACGCGTGACATTCTGAACCAGTCGAAACTGGCCGGCGCCACTGCCTGCGAGGCGGAAGTGTCGCAAGGCTTCGGCCAGAACGTTTCGGTGCGCCATGGCGAGGTCGAAACCATTGAGTACAACCGCGACAAGGGCCTGGGTGTAACGGTTTACTTCGGCCAAAAGCGCGGCCATGCCAGCACTTCTGACCTGTCGCCCCAGGCGATCAAGGATACCGTTGCGGCGGCGGTGAGCATTGCCAGATACACCGCCAGCGACGAATTCGCCGGACTCGCCGATGAAAATCTGCTGGCCAGGGAGATCCCCGATCTCAGTCTTTACCATCCGTGGGATTTGTCGGTGGAGCAGGCGATCGAACTGGCAAAAACCTGTGAGGCTGCGGCGTTCGAGGTGGACAAGCGGATCGACAATTCCGAGGGCGCTTCCGTTTCCACCCAGGAATCATTGTTCATGTATGGAAATAGCTTGGGCTTCCTCGGCGGCTATCCCTCCACGCGCCACGACATCAGCTGCGCGGTGATCGCCGAAGACCAGGGGATGCAACGGGATTACTGGTACAGCTCGCGGCGCGATGCGGGCGACCTGGAAAGCGCCGCAGCCGTCGGCAGGAAAGCCGGCGAGCGCACCGTGCGCCGGCTCGCGGCGCGCAAGATCAAGACCACCGAGTGCCCGGTGCTGTTTGAAGCGCCGATTGCTTCCGGCCTGATTGGGCATCTGGTCGGTGCGGTCAGCGGCGGCAGCCTGTACCGCAAATCCTCTTTCCTGCTCGACAGTCTGGGCCAGCAAATTTTTGCCCCGTTCGTCCAGATCCGCGAGCTGCCGCATATCCCCAAAGGGCTGGCCAGCAGCCCCTTCGACAATGAAGGCGTCGCCACCCGCGCACGCGACTTGGTCAAGGACGGCGTGCTGCAAGGTTATTTTCTCGGCAGCTACTCGGCGCGCAAATTGGGCATGACTTCCACCGGCAATGCCGGCGGCAACCACAATCTGATTATCGAGAGCAGCGGGCAGGATTTCGCCGGTCTGCTGAAAATGATGGATCGGGGCCTGGTGGTGACGGAGCTGCTCGGCCATGGCATCAACCCGGTGACCGGCGATTATTCCCGCGGGGCCGCCGGCTACTGGGTGGAAAACGGCGAAATCCAGTTTCCCGTCGAGGAGATTACCATCGCCGGCAATCTCAAGGACATGTTCCGGCAGATCGTTGCGGTCGGCAGCGATACCCTGGTTCAGGGCTCGAAGCAGTGCGGTTCGATATTGATCGAGCGGATGACGGTGGCGGGGGACTGAGTCCTGGGTTCCGAGTCCTGAGTCCTGAGTCCTGAGTCCAAGGAGGGGTGCTCGGACTCAGGACTTTTAACTCAGGACTGATACGATCGTGGTAAAATTGCCGTTTTGCTTTTTGGAAAGAGCCCGTTATGTTTAGCGCAGAACAGACCATCGCCAAGTTCGATCCCGAGTTGTGGCGGGCGATGCAGGATGAAACCCGCCGTCAGGAAGACCACATCGAGCTGATCGCCTCGGAAAACTATACCAGCCCGGCGGTGATGGAAGCGCAGGGCTCGCAACTGACCAACAAATACGCCGAAGGCTATCCCGGCAAGCGCTATTACGGCGGCTGCGAGTACGTGGACGTGGCCGAGCAGCTGGCGATCGACCGGGTCAAGGCCCTGTTCGGCGCGGAATACGCCAACGTCCAGCCGCACTCCGGTTCCCAGGCCAACCAGGCGGTGTACATGGCGGTACTGCAGCCCGGCGACACCATTTTGGGGATGTCGCTGGCGCACGGCGGCCACCTTACCCACGGCGCTTCAGTCAACCTTTCCGGCAAGCTGTTCAAGGCGGTGACCTACGGCCTGCACCCCGATACCGAGGCGATCGATTACGACGAAGTGGAGCGTCTGGCCCACGAGCACAAACCGAAAATGATCGTGGCCGGGGCTTCCGCCTATTCCCTGATCATCGACTGGAAACGCTTTCGCAAGATCGCCGACCGCGTCGGCGCCTACCTGTTCGTCGACATGGCGCATTACGCCGGCCTGATCGCGGCGGGGCTGTACCCCAACCCGGTCGGGATCGCCGATTTCGTCACCAGCACCACCCACAAGACCCTGCGCGGCCCGCGCGGCGGCATCATCCTGTCCTCCGCGCAACACGAGAAGGCGCTCAACTCGGCGATTTTTCCCAGCATCCAGGGCGGTCCGCTGATGCACGTGATTGCCGCCAAGGCGGTCGCGTTCAAGGAAGCAGCGACGAAAGAATTCAGGAACTACCAGGAGCAGGTGATCGAAAATGCCATCGTGATGGCCAAGGTGCTGCAGGAGCGCGGCTTGCGCATCGTTTCCGGGCGTACCGAGTCGCATGTGTTCCTGGTTGACCTGCGCGCCAAGAACCTGACCGGCAAGGAAGCCGAAGCGGCGCTCGGCCTCGCTCACATCACGGTCAACAAGAACGCCATTCCGAACGACCCGCAGAAGCCCTTCGTCACCAGCGGCATCCGCATCGG
>CAMTYG010000153.1:0-1948 GCA_947085875.1 uncultured Sulfuricella sp. | reverse complement strand
TTAGGCACGCAGTTTGTGCCGTAACCCACCAGATGTGCCGCCAGGCACTCATTAAAAATGCGTTGTGTTGCTACGCAACGCTTGGTGGGTTACGCAAAAAACGCTAACCCACCCTACATTTGGCTTAAGTTAGTGCCATTGACCACAGATACAGTCCCTTCCCCCTACAAGAGGGAAGGAGAAAAAGAGCTGCACCTGAGTAGTTACCATGCGATAACATATTGAATTGCGAGTTTCACGTTAACCAGCAAGGAGGCGAAAGCTTTGGCGCAATCCCCGGAAAATCTGGTCGAGATCAGCGATCTCCACTTCGCGTATGGCAAACGGAAGATACTTAAAGGCATCAACCTCACCATTCCGCGCGGGAAAATCGTCGCCATTCTGGGGGTGAGCGGGTGCGGCAAGTCCACCCTGCTGCGCCATGTCGGCGGGCAGCTCAGGCCGTCGCGCGGCAGCGTCAAGGTTGAAGGCCAGGTCATCCACGAACTCGACAATGACGGCCTGTACGCCATGCGCCGGGAAATGGGCATGATGTTCCAGGTGAGCGGACTGTTCAGCGATCTGTCGGTTTTCGACAATATTGCATTCCCGATGCGCGAACACACCGACCTCCCGGAGGGGGTGATCCGCGATCTGGTATTGATGAAACTCCACGCCGTCGGCCTGCGCGGCGCCCACGCCCTGATGCCGAGCGAGCTGTCGGGCGGCATGGAGCGGCGCGTGGCCCTGGCGCGCGCCATCGCCCTGGACCCCACGTTGATTATCTACGACGAGCCCTTCGCCGGTCTCGATCCGATCTCGCTCAACACCATCGCCAACCTGATCCGGCGCCTGAACGATGCGCTGGGCGTGACCTCGGTGGTAGTAACCTACGACGTATCGGAATCCCTGAAAGTCGTCGACTACGTCTACTTCATCCATGACGGCGTGGTGGTGGCCGAGGGTGCGGCGGCGGAATTGCTCGCCTCCACCGACCCGTTCGTCCACCAGTTCGTCCATGCCGAACCGGACGGCCCTGTCGGCTTCCAGTACCCCGGCAGGCCATACACGGAAGAACTGGGGATCGCCGGCTGACGGCACACCTTCCCTTCTAAAAAAAACTGGTGTCCGGAATTGAAGCAGACTCAAGGCTCGTCATTCCCAAATAACTCCAGCAAGGTTGATGGATCAGCTTCAATGTCTGTTTTCTGGAAAGTCGAACTTCCATACCTGCCTTACCCGACACTCGTTACAACTCAGCGAGTTGCCTTTTCCCTGCGTTGACTGATTGGGGACGTCTCAAGCCCCGCTCGGTCGGCGAAGGCGCGGGAAAGACCTGGTATGCGCCCTGGAGCAGCGCATCGGCCTACGGCCTGGTGTTGCGCACCGGCGCCAAAATGATCCAGATGGAGAACCGGGTCGTACTCGCCCGTTTCAAGGACGGTTACGGCCCGGTCGGTGCCTGGTCGTTGCTCCTTAAAGCACAGGCCACCAACGCCCGCGGGGAAAACTACGAGGCCGCCCGGCTCGACGAGATCAAAGCCCTGGTCGGCAAATATGCGGAGACCGTGCCGCTGCCGACCTGTCTGCGCAATCACGCGATGTTGCAGGAGGTCAAGGCCGGCAACGGCCCCATTTACATGCAGACCCAGCAGGTGCTCGACACCAGGGAGAAGGAGAATACCGGCTGGGAGGATTTCCTCGACATGACCGTCGGCCAGGCGGTGGTCTGGGCCTCACAGAACATCGACCCCAAGGAGAAACCGTCCGAGCTGACTACCTCCGAACCCTACATCATGGGTTCTCACGCCACCTGTTCCGGCGCCTGGGCCAGCGGGCCTGAGGACTGCGCCCCGGCGGACTACCAGTGGGGATACAACCGGATGACGACGGTTGAAGGGCTGTTCGGAGCCGGCGACACGATCGGCGGTTCCGCGCACAAGTTCTCGTCCGGCTCCTTCACCGAGGG
>CAMTYG010000152.1:0-4431 GCA_947085875.1 uncultured Sulfuricella sp. | reverse complement strand
TTCCACCCCTCCCCGAACAACGCGCCATCGCCGCCGCGCTGTCAGATGTGGATGCCCTGCTCGCCAAGCTCGACCAGTTCATCGCCAAGAAGCGCGACCTCAAACAGGCCGCCATGCAGCAACTCCTCACCGGACAGACCCGGCTACCGGGATTTAGTGGGGAGTGGGAGGTGAAGCGGTTGGGGGATGTGCTGCATGTCCGCCATGGAAGAAGCCAACACCACATTGTCGTCAACGATGGGCAATATCCAATTCTTGCAACTGGCGGAGAAATTGGTCGCACCAACACTTTTCTGTATGACAAACCATCAGTGCTGATTGGCCGCAAGGGAACAATCGACAAACCCCAATACCGCGATGAGCCTTTCTGGACAGTCGATACGCTTTTCTACACAGAGATTTTGGGTGGCACCTCGGCCAAGTTTATCTTCTACAAATTCAACATGATCAACTGGCGAGGCTATAACGAGGCATCGGGAGTGCCGAGTCTAAATGCTTCGACTATCGAGAATATCGAGATCAAGCTGCCGAAGCCCAACGAACAAACCGCCATCGCCACCGTCCTCTCCGACATGGACGCCGAAATCACCGCCCTCGAAGCCCGCCGCGACAAGACCCGCGCCCTCAAGCAGGGCATGATGCAGGAACTGCTGACCGGAAGGATACGCCTCGTATGACGCTCGACCAGTTACTTGAAGCCCTCCGGCTTGGCGAGAGCCAGGACATCGAATTCAAGGCTGCCGAGGGTGGTTTGCCGCGCTCCTTGTGGGAAACAGTGTCTGCTTTTGCGAACACCGATGGGGGCACCATTGTGCTGGGCGTGGTCGAACGCGACGGGGGATTTGCCGTTGAAGGCGTGCGCAAGCCGGATACCTTGCTCAAGACATTCTGGGATAACCACAATAATCCCCAGAAACTCAACCAACCGGTGTGCCGCGAGTCCGATGTCGCGGTTGTGACGCTTGAGCGGCACAAGCTGCTCTGCATCCATGTTCCGCGTGCGACGCGCCGGCAGCGCCCGGTGTTCATCAACGGCAATCCGTTGTTCGGTGCTTACAAGCGCAACCACGAGGGCGATTACCGCTGCACCAAGGCGGAAGTGCGGCAGATGCTGCGCGATGCCAGCGATGAGGCGCTGGATCAACAGATTCTGGAAGGTTTCGGGCCGGACGATCTGGATGAGGAATCTCTGGTCGCGTACCGTAATCGCTTCGCCTCGCGCGACCCGGATCATCCCTTTCTGGCCCTGGGTAATGCCGAGTTTCTCGAAAGCATCGGCGCTTTTCGGCGTGACCGGCGGGCTGACGCCGAAGGCCTGACGCTGGCCGGCTTGCTGATGTTCGGCCGCGAGCGCAGCCTGCTTGATGCCTTGCCTTACTACCACCTCGACTATCAGGAACAATTGGCGACCGACCCGGATGCGCGCTGGTCTTATCGCCTGACCATCGACGGCAAATGGGCGCCGAATTTGTTCAATTTTTACTACCGCGTCTTTCCCCGGTTGGTGGACGGCCTGGATGTGCCGTTCAGGCTCGACAGCATGGGCACACGGCTGGAAGAAACCCATGTCCACGAGGCCTTGCGCGAGGCGTTGGTGAATACGTTGGTGCATGCCGATCACCAGTCGTCGCGCTCGATTTCCATCATCAAGCGGCCCGATGTCTTTATCTTCGCCAATCCGGGGCGCCTGCGCATTCCCAGGGAGCAGCTTTATCAAGGCGGTGTCACCGACGCACGCAACCCGAACCTGCAGAAACTATTTCAGTTGCTGGGGCTGGGCGAAAAAGCAGGTTCCGGCTTCCAGAAGATTTTGCGGGCTTGGCATGAGCAGCACTGGATGCAGCCGCTGGTGACTGAAGACCTGGTTCTGGAAATGACGCGTACTCGCTTGTCAATAGCCGCCGAGGTGGCAGGGGAAGTCACAGGGGAAGTCGAAAGGTTGATTCTGATCTGCCACGGCGAACTGGATCGCAAGGCATTGCAGGCGGTATTGGCTTTAAAGAGCGAGGAAAATTTCCGCAAGCTCTACCTTGTTCCCGCCCTGGCCGCTGGTTTGGTCGAGATGAGCATCCCCGACAAGCCGACCAGCCGCAATCAAAAATACCGGCTTACTGCCAAGGGGCGGATGCTTCAGAACGCGCTGGTCAGCAAGGAAAACCCATGAGCACCATCGGCCAAATCGAAAAGCGCACCCAAGCCCGCGTCGTCGCACTGTTCCGGGAACGGCTGTGCTACGACTACCTCGGCGACAGGACCGACCTCGACAACCGCAACCTCGAGCTGACCCTGCTGCGCGGCTGGCTGACAAAGCAGGGCGTCAGCGAGCCGCTCATCAACCGGGCGCTGCATGAACTAAACCGAGTAGCGACGGACACCAGCAAGCACCTCTATGACCGCAACAAGGAAGTTTACGACCTGCTGCGCTATGGTGTGAAGGTGCAGCCCGGTGCGGGCGAGAACCGGGTCACGGTCTGGCTGATCGACTGGAAGCGCCCGGAGAACAACCACTTCGCCATTGCCGAGGAAGTCACGGTCAAGGGTGCCGATGCCAAGGCCAGCGCCAAGCGCCCGGACGTGGTGATCTACATCAACGGCATCGCGCTGGGCGTGCTGGAGCTGAAACGCTCCACCGTGTCGGTGGCCGAGGGCATCCGCCAGAATCTGGATAACCAGAAAAAGGAGTTCATCCAGCCCTTTTTCTCGACCATGCAGTGGGTGATGGCGGGCAACGATACCGAGGGGCTGCGCTACGCCACCATCGAGACGCCGGAGAAGTATTACCTGCGCTGGGTAGAGGACGGCGGCCCTTACGCGAGTGAGACTAACCTGCTGGATCGCCACCTGTTGCAGGTTTGCCGCAAGGCGCGGCTGCTGGAGCTGATCCACGACTTCGTGGTGTTCGATGCAGGCACCAAGAAGTTGTGCCGCCAGAACCAGTATTTCGGCGTGAAGGCCGCGCAGGAGTTCATCTGCCGGCGCGAGGGCGGCATCATCTGGCACACCCAAGGCAGCGGCAAGTCGCTCACGATGGTGTGGCTGGCCAAGTGGATACGCGAGAACCGCGAGGGTGCGCGGGTGCTGATTATCACCGACCGCACCGAGTTGGACGAGCAGATCGAGAAGGTGTTTATCGGCGTCAATGAACAGATTTACCGCACCACCAGCGGTGACGACCTGATCGACAAGCTCAACGGCACCACGGAATCATTGCTGTGCTCGCTGGTGCACAAGTTTGGCAGCAAGGCCAATGGTGAAAAAAGCGGCGAGGCGGAGGGTGACGAGGGAGCCAAGGCGTTCATCGAAGCCATCCAGAAGCTGCCGCCGGACTTCAAGGCCAAGGGTGACATCCATGTTTTCGTGGATGAGTGCCACCGTACCCAGAGTGGGGACCTGCACAAAGCAATGAAGGCGCTGCTGCCCAATGCGCTGTTCTTCGGGTTTACCGGCACACCCCTGTTGAAGGCGGACAAGCAGAAGAGCATTGAAGTCTTTGGCCGCTACATCCACACCTACAAGTTCGATCAAGCCGTGCGCGAGGGCGTGGTGCTGGATTTGCGCTACGAAGCGCGAGACATCGACCAGCAACTGACCAACAAGGACAAGATCGACCAGTGGTTCGAGGCCAAGACCAAGGGGCTGAACGACCTTGCCAAGGCGCAGCTCAAGCAGAAGTGGGGAACGATGCAGCGAGTGCTGTCCAGTCAGGACAGACTGTCGAAAATCGTCGCCGACATCCTGCTCGACATGAATGACAAGCCGCGCCTGATGGACGGCCACGGCAACGCCATGCTGGTGGCGGGCAGTATCTACGAAGCGTGCAAATTCTATGAGCTGTTTGCCAAGAGTGAACTCAAGGGCAGGAATGCCATCGTCACCAGCTACGTGCCGACGGTGGCCGATACCAAGGGCGAGACGACGGGCGAAGGCGACACGGACAACCTGCTCAAATACGGGGTGTATGCCCAGATGCTGGCCGACTGGTTCGATGAGCCGGCGGAGAAGGCAATCAACAAAGTGGAGAAGTTCGAGCAGGAGGTGAAAAAGAAATTCATCGACGAGCCGGGTCAGATGAAGCTGCTGATCGTGGTGGACAAGCTGCTCACCGGATTCGATGCCCCGCCGGCCACCTATCTCTACATCGACAAGCAGATGCGCGACCATGGGCTGTTTCAGGCCATCTGCCGCGTCAACCGGCTGGATGGCGACGACAAGGAATATGGCTACATCATCGACTACAAGGATTTGTTCAAGAGCCTGGAAGGCGCGGTGGGCGACTACACCAGCGGCGCGCTGGACGGTTACGACAAGGACGACGTGGCCGGGCTGCTGGAGAACCGGCTGGACAAGGCGCGGGAGGATTTGGAAGATGCCCGCGAGGCGGTCAAGGCGCTGTGCGAGCCGGTGGAGGCACCGAGGGATTCGGCGGCCTAT
>CAMTYG010000151.1:0-9922 GCA_947085875.1 uncultured Sulfuricella sp. | reverse complement strand
GTTCGCCGTTTCGTATTCGACGTGCGCGGTGTTGATGGTGATGCCGCGCGCCTTTTCTTCCGGCGAGCTGTCGATCTGGTCGTAGCCTTTGGCTTCGCCGCCAAACTTCTTCGACAGGATCGTGGTGATCGCCGCCGTCAGTGTCGTCTTGCCGTGATCCACGTGTCCAATCGTACCCACGTTTACGTGCGGCTTCGTCCGCTCAAATTTGCTTTTTGCCATGATTATTTCCTTTAAGCAACTAATCCCAGAACAAAAATTATGGAGCCCATGATCGGAATTGAACCGATGACCTCACCCTTACCAAGGGTGTGCTCTACCCCTGAGCTACATGGGCATTAAAACCTGCGCCACTAACACTTAACTGGAGCGGGTGAAGGGAATCGAACCCTCGTCGTAAGTTTGGAAAACTTCTGCTCTACCATTGAGCTACACCCGCGTTCCGAAACAATGGCCAAAGAGCCAAGAGTACCAAACCCGTCTTAAATCTACTGCCACTGAAATCTGGTGGAGGGGGAAGGATTCGAACCTTCGAAGGCAGAGCCGTCAGATTTACAGTCTGATCCCTTTGACCGCTCGGGAACCCCTCCGAACGTAACCGCTAATTATGCCGGTGCTGCGCTTTGCTGTCAAACATATTTGCCGCGAATCGAATTTGCCGCCGCAACGGCATCCCGAAACCCTGGTGCCGGCACCAAGAATCGAACTCGGGACCTTCTGATTACAAATCAGCTGCTCTACCAACTGAGCTATGCCGGCCATGCACAAGGGCGGAATTATAGGGCCTTCGCACGAGTTCGGCAAATCCAGTTGCGCTGCGTGGAACATTTTTCGCCACTCTGTGTCGGAATTAATTGGGATCAATGCATGAGGAATGCCATGTCTTGTCGAATTCTTCACACCCCAGGAGCCTGTCGGGCTTATGGGGATCGAAGCGAAACGGGTCAAGCAGGCAGGCCGCGTAGCGGATGCTCGCAAAATTCGGCTGGGCGAGAACCACACCCCGATCGCGGACACTTAACAACCACAAAATCGAAATGCTGGACTTAAAATCCCGCATCGTCACGTCACTAGCCGGAAATGGCAAACCCGGAAAGGAGTTCAATCCGAACGAACCTGGTGGACTAGCCGTGCTCGGTGGCACGGCGCTGATCGCCGATACCAACAACAACCGCATCGTAAGCTACGACCTGCGAACAGGCCGAATCAGCGACTGGCCCGTCACGCGGTAATTATTTTACAACTTTCAGCTGCGGCCTGCCACGCAGGGTGGGCGGCTCGTCATCTGGCGATGGCGAAGATGCGGCGCCGTCCGAGGGCGTTTCATCCATCCCGGCACCTTCTTCTTCAACCGCAAAGGAAAGTCCCTGAGCATTTTCGCGGGCGTAGATGCTGACCACCGCATCCATAGGCACCTCGATATCACGCGAAGCACCATTGAAGCGGGCCGAGAACTGGATCAGATCATTGCCGATGAGAAGGTTGCGCGTAGCGCCCTGGCTGACATTCAGGACGATCCGCCCGTCCTTCGCAAACTCCATCGGTACCCGGGTATGCTCGCCCACCGCAACCACAAGGTGGGGCGTCAACCCGCTATCGGTGCACCATTCATAGATGGCGCGAACAAGGTATGGCTTGGTGGACAGCTCGCTCACTTGCGCATGGCTTTTTCGGATGGAGTAAGCGCCTCGATGAATGCAGGCCGGCTGAACAGCCGCTCGCCGTATTTCAGCAGGGGCGCGGCCTGCTTCGGCATGGAGATGCCGTAATGATCCAGGCGCCACAGCATGGGAGCAATCGCCACGTCAAGCATGGAGAACTCTTCGCCCAGCATGAACTTCTGCTTGACGAACACCGGCGCAAGCTGCGCGAGGCTGTCGCGCACCGCGATGCGCGCCTTGTCCGCCGCCTTCTGGCTGCCATACTCAATGGCGGCGACATGGCTGAACAGCTCCTGCTCGAAACGATGCAGGAATAGTCGCGCCCGTCCGCGCATCACCGGGTCAGCCGGCATCAGTTGCGGATGGGGGAAACGCTCATCGATGTATTCGTTGATAATGTTCGCCTCGTGCAGAATCAAATCGCGTTCCACCAGCACGGGCACCTGGTTGTATGGGTTCATCACCGCCAGATCTTCAGGCTTGTTGTGGGTATCCACATCGATAACCTGGAAATCCATGCCTTTTTCATACAGCACGATACGGCAACGCTGACTAAATGGGCACGTAGTGCCAGAATAAAGTGTCATCATAGGTTTTTTGCTACTAATAGTGGCAGACATGTTTATATTGGCGAATCCGCGTGTCCGAGACCTGAATCCAGATGTCGGAATGAACGGCTTGCCGAGGGGAACATCCCCTATGCGCTCCGGCCAATCGTTTCATACTAACATTTTATCGAGACGATTTACTAGAGCCCAAAGCGGAAACGGGCCACAGTGGCCCGTTTCCGCTGATTCAGACGATGTTTTGCCCAATCACACCTGCTTAATGTATATCCTTCCAGAACTCTTTCTTCAGATAATAAGCCACTACGAAGAAGACGCCCAGGAAAAGCAGCTCAAAGGGATTTCCCATCCTTGTGAATGGGCGCCAGCCAACCGTTGCAAACGATTCAGAACCCAAGCGCCTCAACGACGGCAACCAAGTCGGCAAAGCTGGCTGATTCGAGTTTCACGGCCAACGCATCCTTGTCCAATCCTTCGCATTCGAATGAAGTCAGTCTCACTTCATCGGGCAGCTCCCGGATTTCCAGCGGTGACATGAACCCGATGTGGCAGATATGGGCAAGGCACAGACGTTCCGGCTCGGAGAGTTCCGGGCCGTGATGTTTCAGTATTTCCAGGTAGCGCTCTGCCGTGCGGTTAAGCTTGCCGCTGATCTCCAGAGTATTCTTCTGCCCCGCCGCAAGAATCGCGAGCGGCGGTCCGAAAAAGACGTTGGTCTTGCCGACGACACGCGTTTTTTCGGACTCCGTCAGAGCAGGGGCGATCCAACTGGGATCGCCCCTCTCTTTATCAGTTTTGGGCGTCGCGTCATCAGGGTGATGGGACATCAGTGAACTCCATGCACGAGCTCGTGCTTGGCGTTTTTCATCCCCTTGGGAAGTTGGGGAGGCGTTTCCGGCTCAACCTGGATGAATCCCCTGTTTCTGACGCCGTCCTGGACGTTGTGGGGATTATGGCATTCGGTGCAGACGAACCAGCGCTTCTTGCCCGTACTGGCCCATTCGCCGATCCGCTTGCCGTGTATGCCGTCCCGCCAGTCGCGCAATTTGTCGCCGTGGCACTTGCCGCAAAGTCGCTGCGGCTGGTCAAAGCTGACCGGATCGCCAAAGTTGTCTACCAACTTGTTGCGCTGGGTCATGTGGTGGCAATCGAGACACCAGATGCCGCCGCGGCCATGCTGCAGGTTCTTGGCATCTGGCATCATGCCTTCCATCGTTGGGATCGGGATTGGCTTTTTGTCTTTCGGCAGCTTTGGCGGAATGACGCCGTTGTGACAAGCCGTCCCGCACATCGGCAGGAGGGCTAGCCTCTCGGCCTGCGGCCTGATGACGGCCTTTCCGGGAGGGATGTTTCCCAGAAGAGGCATGTCGCCAAGGGGAACCGTGCCGTCGAAGGGATCGCCCCACCAGAGCACCGCGCCGGTTTTCGGCGAACACTTCACGTTGGGCCAGCCAGGCTGAAGGTCACGCTTTGTGACTTCCGACGAGCCCTTTCGGCTTTCGAAGCAAGTCACCTCTTCTGCCGAAAATGCGGAGGAAATCATCCCGCAGCAGAACGCCAGAATCATAATATTGGATACAAATTTTTTCATGGTCATCGTCTCACCTTGATTCGTATGCAGCGGACTTTCCGCTGTTCGCGCCATCAATGGATTTCGCCGCCGCCCCCTCGTACCTGACCTCGCCGAGCAGGATGCCGATGGCTCCCTTGAGCAGGATGGTCAGTATGAAGAAGCCGATCGCCCAGAGGCCGATGGTCATCATGATTTCAATCATGGTCGGGTAATACTCGGTCACTTCGCCGATGGGGGTGGGGATGAAGCCGGGTACGATCAGCCCCATTCCCTTCTCGACCCAGATTCCGCCAAACCCCAGAACGCAGGCAATCGGGAGCAGCTTGTAGTTGGTGCGGATGCTGGGAGTCAGAAACATCCCAAAGGCAATGATCATTGCGATCAGGGAACCCCAGAACCAGGGAACAAGCTTGGTAAGGCCATGCAGGCCAAACATCAGGTAGTAGAGACCATTCGCATGCTCGGTGCGCGCATACAGTTCGACCACCACTTCCGACAGGGTCAGAAAGAGCGCGATGCCGAGGCACCAGGTGATGATGGTCGACAGCAGGTTGATTGCTTCGTCCTGAATCCACAGCTTGGTGTTTTTGCGGATGGTCAGGAAGGCCAGGATGATCAGGCAGGGGCCAGCCGCAAACGCGGTCATGATGAAGCGGATCGGCATCATGCTGTGGAACCACATCGGACGCGCAGGCATCGTCGAAATCAGGAAGGCCGTGACGGTGTGAATGCTGAGGGCCCAGACGATCGAGACGTAGATCAGCGGCATGAAGAACTTCTTGTTTATCGTGCCGCCAGAGTACTTCACATAGAGGAAGTAAAACCCGCAGACAAAATTAAGCAAGAGGTACCCGTTGAGCACCAGCACGTCCCACCCCAGCATCGAGCCGGGCAGGTTGTAGATGCCGATGTACGGAATCATGTGCCAAAGCCGGTCAGGTCGTCCCATGTGGGCAAACACGAACAGCATGACCATGATCACCGCCGAAATCGCCAGCATTTCGCCCAGCACCGTGACTTCATGCATCGCCTTGTGATGGTAGACGTAGGCGGGAAACACGATGGTCACGGCTCCAGCCGCCACGCCGACCAGGAACACGAGGTTGGCAAAGTAGAGGCCATCGTGAATCTGACTGGTCAGACCTGTAACGATCAGACCCTCGGTGTTTTGCAGGTAAAACCCATACAGCGCGATCGCGCTGAGGATTGCAAGAAAACCCATCCAAGCATAGAACTTCTTGCTGCCTTTGAGAATGTAGAGAAAATAATCGGGAGCGAAACTCATTAATTTTTGCACGACTTGGCTCCTTAGTCGTAGAAATAAAAGAACTTGGGAAAGGTGTTCAACTCGGCCTTCAAGCGAAACACATTCTTCCTCGCCAGGATCAGGCTCACTTCGCTTTCCGGGTCAAGCAAATTGCCGAACTTGCGAGCGCCCACCGGACAAACCTCGACACAGGCCGGATAGCGTCCTTGGCGAGTCCGTTGCAAGCACCAGTGGCACTTTTCAACGACACCCCGCATGCGCGGCCGGTTGCCCAGATAATGCGTCACCGGGTTCATCTCTTCCTTGGGCAAAACGGGGTTGGTGAGGTTGAAACGGCGCGCCCAGTAAGGACAAGCACTCATGCACATGCGGCAACCGATACACCAGTTGTAGTCGATCACCACCACGCCGTCTGGCTCACGGTAAGTTGTTCTCACCGGGCAAACCTTGACGCAGGGCGGTTTCTCGCACTGCATGCAGGCGATCGGCATGTAGGTGGCGTCTTTTTCGGGAACGGCTGCGGGTTCGTAAAAGTACTGTCCTTCGAGGACGGCGCCGGCCGGGCTGTACGCGTTACCCCCAACCTGGATGCCCAGCCCTTCGGGATAGCCTTGGTTCATCTTCTCTTTCGAGAACTCTCCCCGTTCCATCTTGAGTACCTGAATCCACTCAATACGCTCTCCGGTTTTCGAACCGCGCGACTGGTTGTTCTCGGCGACGCAGGCTTTGACGCAGCGGCGGCAGCCAATGCACTTTCTGACGTTCAGCGCGTAACCCATGAGGACATTTGGCTCGGCCTCGGTGCCGTCAACGGTGACCTTCTTGCCGTACTCCGAGGAGTAGCGCTTTTCAAGCCGGGCGCGTGCTTCAGCTTTCTCCTTTGGGGTCATCAGCCGGTAGTTGCCTTGGAAATGCTCCGCCCATTCGATGGCGGCCTGAGCGTCATCGGATACGGCCATCAGCGCTCCAGCGCCCATCAGCGACGACAGGCTTAGCATTCCGCCGGCCTTTAGGAAGTCGCGGCGTGAGGTTTTTTTGTCCGCAACGAGAGGCTCTAAAGGCTCTGCCGACGCCGCTTGCGCCAGGCATTCTGATGGTTGCTCCTTGCCAAGATCGGCAAAGGGAATCTTTTTAGGGGCCACAGCTATCCTCCAAAAAACAAAAAATCATTATTGTTCGCTCAAAATATACAGGAAATCCAACGCATTCATTTTGGCTCATACACTGCATCCCCGTTTTCTTGGAAATTTCAACGGCACGCCCGATATTGACTTTGCAGCCCAGACTCAATACCGGCGGCGCCAGATAAAACAATTTGCCACGAAAGATTTCGGACGCTCCATCCGAAAAACTTTCTTGAGGCATAAAAATTACTAATTGTAACCAATTTATCTGAAAAACCTAATCCATTTATTCGACTTTCCTGGCAACGAAACGGCAATATGTTGTTTATTTGGGAGTTCAACGCGAAAATCCGCAGAAGCTATACCGGGTTGTCAATATCGATAAACTGATGGCTGATGCCGAATTCCCGGGCCAGATGCGCGCCCAGCGCCTGCACCCCGTAGCGCTCGGTAGCGTGATGGCCCGCCGCAATGAACGCAACTCCCGTTTCACGCGCAAGATGGACGCACTGCTCCGAAATCTCGCCGGTGAGGAAGGCGTCCACGCCAAGCCGGATCGCCTCCTCGAAGTACCCTTGGGCTGCACCGCTGCACCAGGCGATGCGCCGCATCGCCCTGTCCCCATCGCCAATAATCAGCGGCGTACGTCCCAGGACTTGCGCCACCCTTTCACCCAGTCCGCAAAGCGGCAGCGCATCGGCAAGCACGCCATGACAAGCGACGCCTTGCTCACCGAACCCGCCTTCCACCACGAATCCCAGCTTTTGCGCCAACTGCGCATTATTGCCCAGCACCGGATGGGCATCAAGCGGAAGATGGTAAGCCAGCAGGCTGATATTGTGACGCAACAGCAACTCGATCCGGGCGCGTTTTACCCCCGCAATACGAGCATCCTCGTTTTTCCAGAAATAGCCATGATGCACCAGGATCGCGTCAGCGCCCGCGCCGATCGCCGCCTTGAGCAAATCCAGGCTGGCCGTCACCCCGCTCACCAGGCGAAAAATCTCGGGCCGCCCTTCTACCTGCACCCCGTTTGGGCAATAATCATGAAATCTGGCCGCATCCATTAGCTGGCCGGTATAAGCATCCAGCTTGTAAAGTTCCATAAACACCCCAATTCGTAGGTAATAGCAAATTTTTATTCCGCACTGAAAGTACATACTATGCGCAGACTCTGGCTCATTTTTGCACAAACCGCCACCATCAGTCTTGCGGCGCTATTCGTTATTGCAACACTGCAGCCGGATCTTCTGCCAGGGCGCGGCAGTTCAGTGGTTACGCTACGAGAGGCCCCATCGGGCGGCGCCGCGCAAAAGGCCGGTTCATTCAGTACGGCCGCAAAAAAAGCCATGCCTTCGGTGGTCAATATTTTTACCAGCAAGGAAATCCCCGCACCGCGCAGTCCATTCATGGACGACCCCCTGCTCCGCCGTTTTTTCGGCAACCGTTTCGATGGCGAACCGCAACGCGCATCCAGTTTAGGCTCCGGCGTGATCGTCAGCCCGGATGGCTATATTCTGACTAACCACCATGTCGTCGAGGCCGCTGACGAGATCGAAGTGGCCCTCGCTGACGGTCGAAGAAGTTCGGCCAAAATCGTCGGCACCGATCCCGACACCGATCTCGCCGTGCTGAAAATCGAACTGAAAAACCTGCCCGCCATTACCCTGGGCCATTCCGAGCTGCTCCAGGTCGGAGACGTTACACTGGCGATCGGCAACCCCTTCGGCGTCGGACAAGCCGTGACGATGGGAATCGTCAGCGCCCTGGGACGCAGCCACCTGGGCATCAATACCTTCGAAAACTTCATCCAGACCGACGCCGCGATCAACCCCGGAAATTCCGGCGGCGCCCTGGTGGATGCCAGCGGCAACCTGATCGGCATCAACAGCGCGATCTATTCTCGTAGCGGCGGCTCACTGGGCATCGGCTTTGCCATCCCGATCAGCCTCGCCAAGCAAGTCATGGAACAGATCATCCTCCACGGCGGTGTAGTGCGCGGCTGGATTGGGGTGGAAGTACAGGACATCACGCCAGAGCTGGCAGAAACTTTCAAAGTGCGCAAAACCGGCGGCGTCCTGATCGCCGGAGTGCTGCGCGGCGGCCCGGCAGATCGGGCGGGCATCAAACCGGGAGACATCCTGCTGGAAATCAGCGGCAAACCGGTCGATGATTCCACTGACATGCTCAACCAGGTATCCAGCCTGGCGCCTGGCAAGGTCGCCGCGCTGAGGATTCTGCGCAACCAGACCGAAGCCCAGCTCCACGTCAGCGTCGGCAAGCGGCCGAAAATGCGGCAAAATAATTAAAGCCGACAAGGCTACCTAAGTATTTTCCAATCCAGACATGAGCCTGAACGAAGGTGATTTGTGAAATGTATCTCAGGCGGCGCGTTGTTGGGTTTTGTTAATAAATTGAAAGAGTTTTGTCCTGGCCTCGTTGAGGCGTTGGGCGGCGTCATTATCGCTGCATTCAGCGGCAATTGCATCCAGCTTTTTCAAAGTTGTTTCCGGCTTGAGATAACTTTCCGCCTCCGGTAATGAGCGGAATTTCTCATAGGGAGTCATCATGTCCTGATAACGGTAACGCTTGCGTATCCGCCCTTTCTTATCCGTGTACTCCGTGGGGAAATGGCAGGGACGGTGGAAGTTCAGGTAAGGCGACAGCACCTCGACGGTGAACGCATTCACCCGGCTGGCGCAGTGTTGCGGGATGTGGCTGTAACCCAGGTATTTGCGCACGGTCGAAGCGTTTTTGCTTTCTGCCAGCGCGTTGTCGTTGGTCTGGCGCGAACGCGATTTCGTCTGCTCGATGAGCAGCTTCTTCAGCAGCTTTGCCACCTTGTGGTTGATGTACTCCGAGCCGTTATCGCTGTGGAAGCCGCTGATGACAAACGGGAACGCATCCATCATGGCTTCCAGCACCGGCAGCAAATACGCTTCGCTGATATGTTCCACGGCAAAGACCGCCTGAAACTGCGTGACCTCGTCCACCGCATTGATGAGGTACACGCCCTTGATCCCGTCGAGATCGCCCTGATGCACGCTGTCCACGCGCAGGTAGCCGGGGCAACCATCAGGTGCGGGTTTGCGCCGTTCGCCGATGTTGACCTTGGTCGGGCGCGTCTTGTCGAACGAACCGCGTTTGGCCTGGTAGTCCTTGTGCCGGCGCAGGTTGTACAGGTGACCGTTGGAAATACCCGCCAGCCGCTCGTAGCTGGCATCGCCATGCACCCCGAACGCCCGCTCACAGAGTTTGCGCGTGGTGGTGCCGGAGAGCGTGCCATGCAGTGCATCCATCTCGGCCAGCAGGCGGATGTCCTCGACCGTGTAGCGCCGCACAAACGGCACGGCAGGCGGATGGCGCCTGTCCTTGATGCGCCCGCCGCCTGCCGTGAACTGTTTGATGCAGCGCGCCACCTGCGCACGGGAGAGGCCGGTCACCTTGCGCAAATATCGCCGTAGCGCGCCCTTGTCGGGACGCTTGCAGCGCGCGTAACCGAACTGCTTGAGCGTATCGGCCATCCAGTCGTAGGCGGCGTGGCGATCCGCCAGCGTAAACGAGATGGGCTCGTTGCCCGACACAAAGGCGCGTACCTGTGCCAACGTTTGTAGTCCTTGGGTATGTAAAGTCACGATCATGCCTCCATGATCCCAACTTTCGCCCCTCCAGGCTCATCTCACGCTGGAAACACACCTTCCGTTCAGGCTCATCTGTCATTGGACAAGGCT
>CAMTYG010000150.1:0-14587 GCA_947085875.1 uncultured Sulfuricella sp. | reverse complement strand
TCGATCACCATCTCGGCCACGTGCACGTGGCGTGCGGCGGGTTCATCGAAGGTGGAGGCGATCACGTCGCCGCGCACCGTTCGCTGCATTTCGGTCACTTCTTCCGGGCGCTCGTCCACCAGCAGCACCAACAGTTCCACCTCGGGGTGGTTGGCGGTGATGGCGTGGCAGATGTGCTGCATCATCACCGTCTTGCCGCTCTTGGGTGGTGCCACGATGAGTGCGCGCTGGCCGCGGCCGATGGGCGCGATGATGTCGATGACGCGACCGGTGATGTTTTCTTCGGTCTTGATGTCGCGTTCCAGGCGCATCTGTTCCTTGGGGAACAGCGGCGTCAGGTTCTCGAACAGGATCTTGTGCTTGGAGTTCTCCGGCGGTTCGCCGTTGACCTGATCCACCTTGACCAGTGCGAAATAGCGCTCGCCCTCTTTTGGGGTGCGGATCTCACCCTCGATCGAATCGCCGGTGTGCAGGTTGAAGCGGCGAATCTGCGAGGGGCTGACGTAAATGTCGTCCGGTCCGGCCAGATAGGAGGTGTCGGGCGAGCGGAGGAAGCCGAAACCGTCCGGCAGGACTTCCAGCGTGCCTTCGCCGTAAATGCTTTCGCCTTTCTTGGCCTGATTCTTCAGTAAGGCAAAGATCAGGTCCTGCTTGCGCAGGCGGCTGGCGCCATCGATTTCATTGGTGATGGCCATTTCCACCAGTTCGGTGACGGGGAGGTGTTTTAAATCGGATAAGCGCATGGCGGTAGGATAGGATGGATCAGTGGAAAAGGTGGATCAAAGGTAGAGCAAGGTGGATCTTGAATTATTTGGAGTGCGGCGGGAAGAGCTTGCGCCTGAGCCCGAGGAACGGGCAGTCAGGCGCTAGGTTATCGGCTTTAAATATTACTGTCAATGAATGCGGTCAGCTGGGACTTGGACAGGGCGCCGACTTTGGTGGCTTCGATGTTGCCATTCTTGAAAATCATCAGGGTGGGAATGCCGCGGATACCGAATTTCGGCGGCGTAGCCTGGTTTTCGTCGATGTTGAGCTTGGTGACCTTGAGGCGTCCGGCGTATTCCTGCGCCACTTCGTCAAGAACCGGGGCGATCATCTTGCACGGGCCGCACCAGTCCGCCCAGTAGTCAACCAGCACGGGCAACGGGGATTGCAGGACTTCCTGCTCGAAGGAGTCGTCGGTGACGTAATGGATATGCTCGCTCATGGGGTTCTTGCTCCAGTTCAGTAGAGAATCAACGGAAAAGATGGTGCAACGCTGCGACAGTTTGACGATTGTGTTTGTGTTGTGACAGACGTGTTGCCGGTTTATGGGCTGAGTATGAAGTTATTTTTTGAACTTTATCCTAACCAAAAAAATCCGGCAAGGGGAATTGTTGGGTGAATGCGTTGATTATGCCACCCGGTTTCGGGATAAAATCAGGTTTTTCCTCATTGTTCCAAGTATTCTCGGACACCTATCGATTCATTATATGCAGAAATTTCCGGTCAACACTGTTCCCGTCCCTCATCTGCTGCGCATTGCCGCGCGGGAAATCGTCGCGCTGGAGCAGGAGCGGCTGCCCAGGCTGACCGGCCTGGTGATCCTGCTGCCGAATTTTCATGCTGTCGACTTGATGGGCGAGGCGCTGTGCGAGGCGGCTGGCGCGCCCTCCCTGCTGTTGCCGCGCATGACCACCCTGACGGAATGGGCCGGAGAGGCACCCATCGGGCGTGAAATCCTCCCCGACAGTTGCCGCGCCGCCCTGCTTTACCAGGCCCTGCGCGAGCGGAAGTGGTTCGCCGACGCTGATTTGTGGCACGTCAGCCGGGAACTGCTCAGCCTGTTCGACGATATGGCCCGGCAGGGAACCGGCCTGCCGGATTCCTATCCCGAGTTCGTCGCGCTGCTGGAACAAGCCTACCGCACCCGCGCCGGCGCGCCGCTGCAGTTCGAGGCGCGCCTGGTGCACGAGCTGTGGTATGCCATGAGCCTCAGCGGCGATGGCCGCGTCGATAGCGTCACCGCCTACCATTTGCGGCTGGCCGGTTTGGCCGATATTGCCGCCTCACCCTTGTATGCCGTCGGCCTGTCCGGCCTGACGCCGATGGAGCAGGACTTTTTCCGTCGCTACCGGGAAAGGCAGCCGGTTCACCTGTACGGCTGCGGCGGCGAGGTTGCAGCCGATGATTTGAGCCGGTTGGTGCAAATCGCCTGGCAGTCGCCGGCGGCCATGGAAGAAGCGGCATCTCCCGGCCTGCGCGAGCGCGCCGCCGAATTCCGCCGGTGCTGCCCGGAAAGCCCATTGCGAGGCCGTCTCGAATTGTTCGAGTCGCACAGCCTGGAGCAGGAGGCGCAGGCGGTGGATAGCCAGATCCGCGAGTGGCTGCTGGCAGGCAAAGGCGCCATCGCGGTGATCGCCCAGGATCGGCTGGTCGCGCGCCGCGCCCGCGCCCTGCTGGAGCGCGGCCAGATCCTGGTCGCGGACGAAACCGGCTGGACCTTTTCCACCGTGGCCGCCAGCGCCGTGGTGATGCGCTGGCTCGACGCCATGGCCAGCCGCTTCCATCACCTCGATCTGCTCGACCTGCTCAAATCCCCGCTGATTTTCGCCGACTGGGAGGGCGGGGCGCGCAAGCACGCCGTCTACGGCCTGGAGCAACTGGTGCGCCGCCATAGCGTGATTTCCGGCTTGCATCACTACCGCGGCCTGGCGCAGCGTGAAGGCGCGGAAGACGTGCTCACACTGCTGGCCCGGCTGGATCAGGCGCAGGCCCGCTTCGGCGCGCGCAAGCGCGGGCTGGCGGCATGGCTGGCCAGCCTGCTGGAAAGCCTGGAGGTGCTGGGCTTGCGCCAGGGTCTGGCGCAGGATTTGGCCGGGGAGCAGTTGCTGCGTCTGCTCGCCCGCCTGCAAAAAGAATTGGGCCAGGATCAGGGGCTGTTCTCCCTGAGCGAATGGCTGCGCTGGCTCGACAGCCGGCTCGAAGCCGCCACCTTCCGCGATACCGGCATCACCAGCCCGGTGGTGTTCACCCACCTCGGCGCCGCACGCCTGCGCCGCTTCGATGGCGTGATCGTGGCCGGCGGCGACGCCGCCCATTTTCCTGCGAGAGGAAAGGAAAGCGCCTTCTTCAACCAGTCGGTGCGGGCGCAACTGGGGCTGCCGACTTTCGAACAGGAATTGCGCCAGATGGAGCAGGACTTCACCGCGCTGCTGGCGGACTGCGGCACCCTGCTCATTACCTGGCAGGGACGGAAGAACGCCGAGCCCAACCTGGCGAGCCCGTGGGTCGAGCGCCTGGAAGTCTTTCACGAACTGGCCTACGGTGAAAAGCTGCCGCGCAGGGAATGTAGGGTGGGCACTGCTTTTGTGCCCACGCAGCCAGAGAACCTTATTCCGCGTGGGCACAAAAACGGTGCCCACCCTACCAGGCTGGCCAGCCCCTCCCTGCCGCCGGAACTGGTGCCGACCAGCCTCTCCGCCAGCGGCTACAACAGCCTGATGGCCTGCCCCTACCAGTTTTACGCCCGCCATGCCCTGCACCTGAACGAGCTGGACGAAGTGCAGCAGGCGCTGGAAAAGAAGGATTACGGCGAGCACGTGCACGCCATCCTGCACCATTTCCACCAGCGCTACCCCGCCATCGGCGGTTGCGACCGGTCAGAGATGGAACAGGCCCTGCGCGACACCAGCCGGGAAGAATTCCGCCAGGCGCTGGAGGCGGACTACCTCGCCCGCGCCTGGGCGCTGCGCTGGGAGGCGCGCATTCCCGCCTACCTCGACTGGCAGGCGGCGCGCGAGCAGGAAGGCTGGCGCTGGCATGACGGCGAGCTGTGGCGCACGCTGGATCTGGCGCTGGACGAGGGGCGCAGTCTGACCCTGAAGGGCCGGATCGACCGCGTCGATACCCGCTCGGACGATGGGGAAGAAGCCTGCGCCGTGCTGGATTACAAGACCCAGAGCCGCGCCGGACTGCTAAAGAAGCTGGAAACACCGGGCGAGGACGTGCAGTTGCCGGTGTATGCCTTGCTGCTGGGTGGGCCGGTGGTTGAAGCGGCGTTCGTGCCGGTGGACGATGAGGGTATCAAAGCGGTGCCGCAGGAAGACATTCATGCGTTGAGCAACGCCACCGGGCAGCGCCTGCGCGAGTTGTTCAACGCCCTGTACCGGGGCGCGGCGCTGCCCGCCCAAGGCAGCGACCAGGCGTGCGCATACTGTGAAATGAGCGGCCTGTGCCGCAAGGATTATCATGACGGGCAATGAAATCAACCGCGCCGCGCTGAATCCAGCTTGTTCGGCGGTGGTCGAAGCCTGCGCCGGCAGCGGCAAGACCTGGCTGCTGGTATCGCGCATCGTGCGCCTGCTGCTGGCCGGGGCGGCGCCGTCCGAAATCCTGGCGATCACCTTTACCCGCAAGGCGGCGCAGGAAATGGCAGCGCGCCTGCGCGACTGGCTGCGCCTGCTGGCGCTGGCGCCGGACCAGGAAGTGCGGGGTTTTCTGCTTGAACGAGCCGTGCCGGAGCACGAAATCGAGGCGCTGCTGCCCCGCGCCCGCAGCCTGTTCGAAATTTTCCTCTCCGCCCAGCCCGGCATCACCATCAACACCTTCCACGGCTGGTTTTTGCAACTGCTCCAGCGCGCCCCGCTGGAAAGCGGCGCGGGCGGCGACTGGGGGCTGCTCGACCAGACCTCCGCGCTGCTGGAGGAAGCCTGGCAGCTTTTCGCCGAGGAACTGCAAGCCGAACCCGGCTCGGAAGCGGCCCAGGCGCTGGATTTCCTCTTCACCGAACACGGCCTGCACAACACCCGCAGCCTGCTGCTCGATTTCGTCGCCAAGCGCGCCGAATGGTGGGCTTATACCCAGGGGGCAGCAGATGCGGCAGCCTTTGCCGCAGAAGTTCTGCGCCGCGATCTGGCAGTGGAGCCGGAGCGGGACGTGCTGGCCGAGCTGTTTGCCGATAGCGGCCTGATCCTGGATTTGCAGTCCTTTCTGGGGCTGCTGGAAATTAACACGGACACGGATAAGGCGCTTGCCGTCGGGCTTGCACGAGTTCTGTCCCGCTCTCCTCCAGATTATGTAGGGTGCAATAAGCGAAGCGCATTGCACCATGTCGAGCAACATACGGCGCAATGCGCTCCGCTTATTGGCGCCCTACGCGGGTTGAACCTAGAGGAGAGCACGTTTTCGGCGATCTTTGCCGTGTTCTTTACCCTGAAAGGCGATCCGCGTAAGCGCAAGCCAAGCAAGGATCAGGCGAAGCGCCTCACTGTGGAGGGCGAAGCGCGCCTGCTCGAACTGCACGGACGTTTGAGCGAGCGCCTTGCGGCGGTGCGGGATGCGCTCGCCGCCCAGGCCGCTTACCGCTTCAACCGCGCCGGCCTGCGCTGCGGCGCGGGGTTGCTTGCCGCCTACCAGAGCCTCAAGGATGAGCGGCGGGCGGTGGATTTTACCGATGTGGAATGGCGCGTCCACCAGCTGCTCAACCGCTCCGACCACGCCGAGTACATGCAGTACAAGCTCGACTGCCGCTACCGCCATATCCTCCTCGACGAATTCCAGGACACCAACCCGCTGCAATGGCAGATCATGCGCTCCTGGCTCGATGCCTCGACGGGCGCGGACAGCGCGCCGACGGTGTTCCTGGTGGGCGATCCGAAGCAGGCGATCTACCGCTTCCGCCGCGCCGATGCGCGCCTGTTCGGCATCGCCGCCGATTTTCTGGAGCAAGGGTACGGCGCTGCCCGGTTGCAGCAGAACGTTTCCCGCCGCAGTGCGCCGCCAGTGCTGGAGGCGGTGAACCGCGTGTTCGGGCAGGAAGCGGAATTCACCGGGTTCGAGCTGCACCAAGCCCATCACGCCGAGACCCCCGGCCGGGTGGAAGTGCTGCCCCTGGCCCAGGACGATAAAGAAGACGTTTCCCCCTTTGAAAAAGGGGGAGTGAGGGGGATTTCGGCGGTGCATCAAATCCCCCCTAGCCCCCCTTTTTCAAAGGGGGGTGTCTTGTCACTGCCCTTGCGCAACCCCCTGACCGAAGCGGTGGAGGAAGAGGAAGACCAGCGCGTCGAGCGGGAAGCGCAGCAGCTGGCGGAAAAGATCGGCGGCATGGTCGGTGCATGGCAGATCGCCACGGAGAATGGCGCGGGCAGGCCGGCGGAATTCCGCGACATCCTGCTGCTGAAACGCAGCCGTACCCGGCTGGAAATCTACGAGCGCGCCCTGCGCACGGCCCGCATCCCCTATGTCAGCTCGCGCCAGGGCGGGCTGCTCGACACCCTGGAGTGCGCCGATCTGACCGCCCTGCTGACTTTTCTGATCACCCCTTTCGCCGACCTGTGCCTGGCCCAAACGCTGCGTTCGCCCCTGTTCGGTTGCGCTGACGACGACCTGATGGCGCTGGCGCGCGAGGCCGACGGTTCCTGGTGGGCGCGCCTGCACGCCGTGGCCGGGCGGGAGGCGTCCAGCCCGGCGCTGCGCCGCGCCTTGGGCCTGCTGCAAGGCTGGCTGGCACTCACCGACACCCTGCCGGTGCACGACCTGCTCGACCGCGTCTATTTCGAGGGCGACTTGCTGCCACGCTACGCCGCCGCCGTGCCTGAAGCGATGCGCGGCGCGGTGCAGGCTAACCTGCACGCCTTCATGGAACTGGCGCTGAATGTGGACAGCGGCCGCTATCCCAGCCTGCCCAAATTCATCAGCGAACTGCAGCAGTTGCGCCGGGCGGCAGCGCAAGAGGCTCCGGACGAAGGCATCGTCGGCGATGCCGGCAATGCCGTGCGCATCCTTACCATCCACGGCTCCAAGGGGCTGGAATCGCCCATCGTCTGGCTGCTCGACGCCCATGCCTCGCCCCGCAACGAGCGCGGCTACCGGGCGGTGATCGACTGGCCGCCGGAAAGCCCCCGCCCGCAGCATTTCTTCCTCTACGCCGGCAAGCGCGAGCGCGCCGCGCAGTGGCAGCCGGTTTTCGACGCGGAAGCCCAACTGGAGCGGCGCGAAGACCTGAATCTGCTGTATGTCGCGATGACCCGCGCCCGTCAGGCACTGATCGTCAGCGGCAGCGAGAGTGCGCGCAAGTCCGAGGAAAGCTGGCACGGCAAGCTGTTGCGCGCGGTTCAGGTTGCTCCCCCCTTTGAAAAAGGGGGGGTGGGGGGGGATTTCTCCGCCGGTGACCTGACCGCAGTCGCGAAATCCCCCCTAACCCCCCTTTTTCAAAGGGGGGAAGACCACAATGGCTCGCCGGTTCTCTCTAGCGTCATCATCCCCACCGGCAAACGAACCAGCCAGCGCCAGACCGAAGCGCAGCGCCATGGCATCCGGCTGCACGCCCTGCTGGAATGGATTGCTCCGCCCTCGCCGGTGCTCGACCGGGTATGGCTGCAAGACCGGCTGGAATTGGACGATGCGGAGTTCGACGCGCTCTGGCAGGATGTCCTGCACCTCACCCAGGCCCCCCATCTGCAGCGCTTCTTCGACCCCGCATGCTACCTGAACGCCTGGAAGGAAGTGCCCTATCGCACAGCGGTGGGGGAGAGCCGGCGTCTCGACCGGCTGGTCGAGTTCGAGGACAGTGTCTGGATCCTGGATTTCAAGGCCGCCGAGCGGGCGGAAGAGGGGAATCTGGTGGCTTGTGCCGCGCCTTATCTGGGGCAGATGCGGGAGTATCGGGCGGCGATGGAGGGGGTGTTTGCGCCCAAGCCGGTGCGGGCGGTGCTGGTGTTCGGGAATGGGCTGCTGTTTGAAATCGATTAGCCGGGTCTGATGGGAACGCCTTTTAGGGGCTACGAGCATCGAATCTGCATTTCATGGTGGCTCCTTATGTAGAGAGTCGGGAATGCGGGAATATTTGCATCCGGGATATTGCGTCTGAATAAGTACATTTTCATTTTCATCTGGTTTTCAGAAGGGGCGCTCAGCGTAATTTCTAATCAATCTGACAAAGTAGAATTAATTGCGTAAAATTCATCAGCGACCGCAACGCGCATCTCATCCCGGAAACCGGACTCACCTACTACATCAACACGAGCAACCCTCCGGGTCGCTTCTGTCGCGACATTGCGCAAGGGGTCCACGAAGGCTGGACGGTTACCTACGCTGCGATGCAGATCGTCTGCTATCTGGGTTTCAAGGAAGTCATCATCATCGGCATGGACCACCGCTATCAATACACCGGCCAGCCCAACGAAACCAAGACGCTCGACGGCCTTGGCCCCAACCACTTCAGCCCCGACTACTTTGGCGGAGGCCAAGCCTGGGATAACCCCGACCCGGCAAATTCCGAAGAGTCCTACCGTATCGCCAGAGCCGGGTTTGAAAAAGCCGGTCGACGCATCATCGACGCCACGCATGATGGCGCTTGCACCATCTTCGAAAAATACGACTATCGGCAGCTATTCGGGCTCGACAAATGAACAGCGCCTCACGCATTCCTGCCCAATTGCTTGGCCAGTCCGGCTGCAGGCTGTCCTTCCCTGGCGCGACGGTTTATCTCGATCCCTACCTCTCCAATTCCGTGCAGGAACTCGATGCCCCGGATCTGCAACGCAAGGTACCTATCCCCTTCTCACCAGAAAGCGTGACAGATGCCGACTGGGTGCTCATCACCCATGAACACATCGACCATTGCGATCCGCACACACTCCCCAAGCTGGCTGCCGCTTCACCGCAAGCCCGGCTTGTCGGCCCCAAGCCCGTTGTCCGCCGCCTCATTGAGTGGGGCATAGCGCAAGACCGCACTACACTCGCCATGGAACACTGGGTCGCCTTGGCTCCCGGTCTTCGCCTGCGCTCTGTCCCTGCCGCCCATCCCGAAATTGAGCGCGATGCGCAAGGTAACCTGAACTGCGTCGGCTACCTTTTGGACTACGCTGGCCACTACATCTATCTGGCGGGCGACACATCCGCCAGACAGGAAATCATCGACACGCTCGTCGCCAACGGCCCCATCCATACCGCTTTTCTGCCCGTCAACGAGCACAATTTCTTCCGCGGCCAGCGCGGCATTATCGGCAACATGTCCGTGCGCGAAGCTTTCCAGTTCGCAGTCGAAATTGGCGCCCGGCAAGTCGTCGCCGTCCATTGGGACATGTTCGAAAGCAACGCGGTTGACCCGGATGAGATTCGTCTCATCCACCAGCGCATGAATCCCGGATTTGCGCTGCTGCTTAAGCCCACCACACTCAGCCTGGCAGATGCTCGAATCAGCATCATCATCCGAACACTTAACGAGGCGGATCATCTCGACGAGTTATTGCAGGGCATTGCTGCTCAGCAAACCGATGGGCTGACTTATGATGTTATCCTCGTCGATTCCGGCTCTACCGATGGCACGTTGGAAATCGCTGAGCGCCATGGCTGTCACATACATCACATCACCCGCGAAGAATTTTCCTTCGGGCGTTCGCTTAACATGGGTTGCAAGGCCGCAAACGGCGATATTCTGGTCATTATTAGTGGTCATTGTGTTCCTGCGGACGAGCACTGGTTGCAGAAGCTATGCCAGCCTATACTCGACAGCAAAGCCGATTACACTTATGGGCGCCAATTAGGTGGTCTGCACAGCCATTTCAGCGAATGCCGCATTTTCGCCAAGAATTACCCCGAGCAATCTCGCATCCCCCAGGAAGGGTTTTTCTGTAACAATGCTAATTCAGCCGTCTCACGGCAGGCTTGGGCGACTGGTAAGTTCGATGAAACGCTCACCGGTCTTGAAGATATGGAATTCGCCCAACGTTTGGTTCGTGATGGCGGCAAAGTAGCCTATGTTGCGGAGTCATGCGTCTTTCACCGCCATAACGAGTCTTGGCGCCAGGTTGAACGCCGTTTTGAACGTGAAGCCCTCGCCCTGCAAAAAATCATGCCTCATGTTCAAATAAACCTGACCGACATGCTCCGTTATGTCGTCACCAGTGCATGGAAAGACTGGAAATATGCATTGCGCGCTAATGTCTGGCGTGCGAAGGCGCGGGAGATTGTTCTCTATCGCATCAACCAATATTATGGTTCCTTCAAAGGTAACCACGAACACCGAAACCTGACTCATGCGGAAAAAGAAAAGTATTATTTTTCAGATTGATCGCCTAATTCCACTTTGACAGATTCCCCTGCCGAATGATGCTGGCAGGGTAAGGCCCTGTTTTTGATATTGAGAGGCGGAGGCGATTTGCCTTTGCCGGTGTGTCTGTTAGCGATCGTCATGACGAGATACTCATCGGACTGGATTTTGGAAGGAAGCTTGTGTCTCAACATCTCGACGATATCCTGACAGGAGAGCAGACGGAAAGAAACGCGCCCGGCCATGCGTTCCTTGACAGGCATAGGGAACGAAATGACTGTCCAGTTTGGACCAGTGAAATTGCCATTGGCAAGTTGATGGATTTTCTAAATGCCCGATAGCAAGCCCTTTGCCCTGATTACAGGGGCCAATGGCGGCATTGGCCGGGCACTGGTACGCGCTTTTCACGCGGCAGATTACGCCGTTATTGCTACCGACATGAGCGCCCAGCCCGATGACATGCTTTGTACCCACTACATACAGGCGGACTTGGCCAGAACGGTGGAAGATGAAATTTATGCAAATGAAATTTTCAGCCATATTCGACAGCATCTGAATGGGGCTGGCGTGAAACTGCTTATCAATAACGCAGCAACCCAAATATTGGGTGGAGCCGATAGCCTCACCCGCAGGGATTGGCTGCAGACCTTGAATGTCAATCTTCTAGCTCCTTTTATTTGGACTCAGGCCTTTTTGCCTGAATTGGAAAGAGAGCACGGTTGCGTGATCAATGTCAGTAGTATCCATGCCCGGCTGACCAAGAAGAACTTCGTTGCCTACGCCACCAGCAAGGCCGCATTGAGCGGCCTGACGCGTGCTATGGCCGTCGACTTGGGCGCCCGAGTGCGCATCAACGCCATCGAGCCCGCAGCGATAGAAACCGACATGCTCAAGGCAGGGTTCGCCGGCAAGCCCGAGTTGTATCAACGGCTTGAAAGCTGCCACCCTCAAATGCGCGTCGGCCGGCCCGAGGAAGTTGCCTGCTTGGCACTGGCCATCGTGGGCGGCGGCATGGATTTCCTCCATGGCGCCTGTGTCGGCCTTGATGGCGGCATCAGCGCGCGCTTGTTTGATCCGGACTGATGGGGCGGCTTCGCTTGAGTATCCATGGAATCTTCAAAGACTTGGTCACCGCCGAGACGCATGGGCATCTATCACCGCATGTTCGACTACAACCGCCGTCTGCTACCCAACCCGCAGCTTGCGGTGCTTGAGAACGACCGTCACCTACATTGACAAGGAGTAAATAATGAAGGCTTTGATTGCTATCGACTTTACGACACCATATGGGTTCGAATAGCTGCAACCGTTTGTTCTATCGTATGGTTATAAATAACGGGAATAGAATACTGTTGTGCTTGTTTGAGAATGAATTGTTGTAATTGTCCAATATTATGGATATCTTGAAGCGAAAGGACTCGTGCTGAATGAGTGGGGCCGTGGAGCCGTTCAGCCAATGCATGGTCGTCAACAGCAAGGATGACGTAGGCAGTGACGTGCTGCTGAAGGTACGCGGGAAGTATGTGATTACCTTCAATCACGATATGTGTTCCTTCCGCATATGAACGTTCAATACAGCGCGCAACGGCACGACAGATGAGTTCGGACTGGCGGCAAAACGTATCGATAAGATCATACGTTTGTGGCGGCCGAAAGGTATAATGAAAAAGTTCAGGATACTGGGTGCGATCAAGATAGGCCCGTAAACTTTCACGAAGGTAACCGGTTGCCAGATGATGCGCAAAGGGAAACTGGTTGGCAATATGGCGGGCAATCGTTGATTTACCGGCACCAGCACTCCCACCAATCAGGATGACGTTGGTCCGACGGTCAGAAGGAATTGATTCGGTGATATGGGAACGCAACATATCTGGTGCTCATAGAGACACATCTATATTATTTATTAATAATACTATAAATAATTATAGCTGATTGCATGGAACCGGCCCAACGAGGCTGTAGAAAAAGCAAGGACAACCTAACAAAGGGGCCAAGTCTTGACCCCTTGTCGTGGTGACCCCTTGCCGTGTGCTTGCCCCCGTGACCCCTTGCCCCCGTGAACTCGGCGGTGTATTCCTGCTTCGGTATCTTCATCGTCTTCCCTTCCAAAGTGACTTCCATTTTACGTCACCCTTGGAAGACTAAATTTCGGGGGAAGCTCAGTCTGGTTGCTGGCAGGCTTTAGCCGGGTTTTTTCTTTCCATTACCGCCGCAAAGAATCCATCCGTGCCATGCACGTGCGGCGCGAGCTTGAAGTATTTGCCCGTGTCCAGCGGGATATTCTGCTGCGCCAGCACCTCTGAGGCTGCGCGCAATTCGAATTCCGGATGCATGGCGAGGAAAGCCTCGACGATCTGCTCGTTTTCCTCTGCAAGGATGCTGCAAGTGGCGTACACCAGCCGTCCGCCGGCTTTGACCAGGCGCGCGGCGGCGGTGAGGATGGCGGCCTGTTTCTGCGTCAGTTCCTCGATATCCTGCGGTTTCTGGCGCCATTTGAGATCGGGGTTGCGGCGCAGGGTGCCGAGCCCGCTGCAGGGCGCGTCGACCAGCACGCGGTCGAGCTTGCCGGCGAGGCGCTTGATCTTGATGTCGTTTTCGTTGCTGATCAGCTGGGGGTGCAGATTGGACAGGCCGGAGCGCTTCAGGCGCGGCTTGAGCTGGGCGAGGCGCTTTTCCGACACGTCGAAGGCATAGACCCGCCCCTGGGAATGCATCAGCGCACCCAGTATCAAGGTTTTTCCGCCGGCTCCGGCGCAGAAGTCCGCAATCATCTCGCCGCGTTTCGGCGCAACCAGGTAGCCGAGCAGCTGGCTGCCCTCGTCCTGTACTTCGATTTTGCCGGTGAGGAACA
Organism: uncultured Sulfuricella sp.; assembly: GCA_947085875.1. Taxonomy (GTDB): domain Bacteria; phylum Pseudomonadota; class Gammaproteobacteria; order Burkholderiales; family Sulfuricellaceae; genus Sulfuricella. The sequence continues at coordinate 1,703 of CAMTYG010000150.1, read as the reverse complement.
GGGGATGGCGGCTGATCGCCGGTTTTTCCCTGATTCTCACGCCGACCGGGGAATAGGGCGTGGCTTCCGCCGGGATGCCGTCACGCTTCAGAATCGCCAGCACTTCATCGCGGTTGGCGCGCAGGGTGTTGACGCGCAGATCCAGCGGGGCGGGCTGCTGCATGCCGCGCGCGAGGGCGAGGATTTCCTCTTCCGGCATCAGCGCGACCAGTCTTTCTGTCAGCCAGTCGGGGAAGTCCACCCTTATCGCCAGTGGCAGATCATCCGTGGGCACCGCCTTGACCTGTTTCAGCCACTCGTTTTCCTCCTTGTGCAGCAACGGCTCCAGTTCGCGCAGGCTCAGGCCCTGCACCTTCGCCAGCAAGGCCAGAATCAGATGGCGCGGCGTGGCGTGAGGCGCGGCGAGGTGCTCCAGCAGGCGCTTGCGGCGCAGCACGGCATAGACCGTTTCGGCGACAAAGGCGCGGTCCTTGGGGCCCAGCTCGTGGTTGTTGCGGAAATAACGGCTCAAAGTTCCATCGGCGGGATGGATCAGCGGCAGGATATCGATCAGGGCGTGTACGGCGTGGCCGAGGCGGGTCGTGGAGAGTTGCATGGTTATTTTTCCAGTGTCAGAGGTTAGGGGTGAGGCGTGAGGGGTGAGGGGTGAGGGGTGAGGCGGAAAACCCGCGACGGTGCTGCTTTTGATTTTTCGCCTCACCCCTCACCCCTAACGCCTCACTTAGTCAATTCGATCTCGTTCGCCAGCAGCACCAGTCCATCGCCGTCCTTGTCGATCTGGCTGATCTTGACCGGCAGGTAATGGTAGTCGGCGGCGAGCCAGACTTCGGTATCTTTTTCCCCCTCTTCGCGATGCTTGCCGAGGTGCAGGGTATTCAGCACGCCCATCGGGGTTTTCAACGCTTCTTCCACGACCCACCAGGCATAGCTGTCGAGTTTTCTGCCGTTGGTCACCTGCAATTTCACGGAGCTACTCTGCGGCGGGGCGAAGGCGAGCTGGTACATGAAGCTTAACAGATCCTGGGTTTCTTCCGGCAGTTTCAGGGTCTGTTTGCCGCCGCCGCTGGCGAGGGTGAGCGTCATGGCATGCCAGTCGAACTCGGCAGTGTCGGTCTTGTCCGCGCTCTGGCCTCGCTCCACCCGGTAGCTCGAGGGTTTCAACCCGGCCGGCGTGATTTCCCCCCGGCTTTCCTGGATGTGCTTGCCGGAAGCAAACAGGGAGAACAGGCCGCTGGCTTCGGCCACGCTGGTAATCGTATAGCGCTCTCCTTCGAGCTTCCAGACCTGCTCGGCACGGCCCACCCGCAGGCCGTTCAGCCCCTTGAATACGCTGAACCGGATCGTCACCCGCTGCGGCATGGCGGGTGCAGCAGGGACGGCAGGTTCGGGTTCCACGGCGGGCGGAGGCGCTTCGGCGAGCGCTGGCGCGGCATCGGGTTGGACTTCGGATGCAGGTGCGGCTTCCACGGGTGGAGCGGGAATTTTTTTCACGGGGCCTGGTTTTGGTGTTGCGGCACGCGGCGGCTTGGGCGTTGCCAGTCTCGCCGGCGGAGGCGGGGGGCTGAGCCTGGCTTCCAGAACCGGAGCGGGAGCCAGGCTGACCGGCAGGGAGAAATGCGGGCCCAGCAACAAGGCGAGGTGCGCCGCCAGGGAAAGCCCCAGCACCCAAAGAAGTGTTTTTACCCGGTCCGGCATGAGCCTGG